>JBELLF010000022.1:0-15788 GCA_042088875.1 Candidatus Marisimplicoccus framensis
GAATTAAACAAATGATTAATAAAAAATTAACAATTAATTAAATAGTATATTTATTATTGTATTTCATTAATGAAAGATTTAATTAAAAATTTTGAGATTTTTCTAAAATCAGAATTGCTTCATTCTGATCCAAAAAATCTTTATCAGCCAGTAAAGTACATTCTTGAATCTGGAGGAAAAAGACTAAGGCCTCTAATTACAATGAGTGTCTCTGATATTTTGTCAAATGATTCAATAAAAGCTCTACCCGCATCTACTTCTCTTGAGATATTTCACAATTTTACTTTGGCTCATGACGATATAATGGATAACTCATTAATGCGAAGGGGAAAAGAGACTATCCATTCAAAATGGGATGTAAATACAGGAATTTTATCAGGAGACGTAATGCTAATAATATCTTATGAATTTCTAAAAAAATATGATGACTTTATGTATTTGGAATTATCTAAACAGCTTATAGAAACCTCAAGACTTTTGTGTGAGGGTCAGCAATATGATATTGATTTTTCTAGTCAAAACCTTGTAGGTGAAGAAAAATATTTTAAGATGATTCAAAATAAAACAGCTGAACTTATTGCTTGTGCATATAAATTTGGAGGTATCGTTTCAAACACAAAAGATGTAAACAAGCAAATATTGTATGAGATAGGATTAAATCTTGGAGTTGCATTTCAGTTAGAGGATGATTTGCTTGATTGCTTTGGCAATGAAAAAAAATTTGGAAAAAGAATTGGAGGAGATATTATTGAAAAAAAGAAGACATTACTTTACATATATACAATTAAAAATTTAAGTAAAAATCAAAGAACAGAATTTGAAAAGTTATTTTACTCGGATGAGTTAAATGAAGAATTAAAGATTAGTAAAATTAAAGCTTTCTATCATGATTCTGGATCTGTCGATTATCTTAAACAAAAAGTAAAAGAATATTCAGATAAAGCCTCTTATAACATTAGTCAACTAGATATTGATGCAAACAAAAAGGATCAAATACTTAACTTTTCAAAAAATCTTTTAGATAGACAGATTTAATCCTTTTAAATAAAGACTTTACAAAAGTCACAATGTCTACTGATATAAAAATTCTAATCTCCTCAAAAATATTAGTTTTCTCACTAAGAAATTTAAAAAGTAAAAGTGGGTCATTATTTCTAAATAAATCAGAAAAAACTCTACTTCCTTTTCCTTTTGAATCAACAAGAACATCTAAAAATAATACATCATAATACCAAAATCTATTTTTAAATTTTAGTTTTGATAAAGGCTTATCTTCCTTAATAAATTTAAGAATCACCTCAATTTTTTCAATTGAATTTTTAATTGTATAACCTGTACTGGGTTTTGTCCAACCACCAGAAGTTCCAATCTTGATAAAATTATCAGTATTAGAATTAAAAAAAGGATAACAGGTCATAGGAATCACTCCCTTTTCTTTCTCAGTTATTTTATATTTTTTAATACCTTCTATATCAAGATATTTTTTAATCTCTTTTTCATAATCTGAATCCTTCATGACTTCACCTCCAAAAAATGTATATTCAAATAGAGCACTTTTTTTAGAAAAAGGTAGTACATACATGAACCTAGTTTCTTGATGTTGATCAATACTAAAATCCATAAATCTTATTTTATCTTCATCAAAAAAATCTTCCTGGGTTTCAATTGTCCATCCAAGAAAGTGCTGCTTGATTAGTGGGTATTTCTTGAATTCAAATTCTTCTGGATTATAAATACTTGAAAAAGTAATTGAACATTCAAAATTTCCTTTATCTGTTTGAATATAATTTAAACCAGGTTCCTTAATAATTTTCTTAACAACTGCATTTAAATAAGTAAAATTTAAAGCATTATCAATCTTTTTTTTTATAAATGAATATAATTCATCAGATCTAACCATTTTATATTTATATGGTTTAAGACTAAAAGAGTTACTAAATTCTAGGTCTCTAAATTCAGCTTTCCCCCATGACTTAAAAACTATTTTATCTAAAAAATTTTTTTGATTATCCCAAAAACTAAATGTTTTATCATTATCAATTTTTATTTCTTTTTCAATAACTAGAACTCTTTTATTATCAAAAAAACTATCGGAAATCAATAAATGAGAAAGAAGCAGACCAGTAGCACCACCACCACAAATTATATAGTCATATTTCTCATCAATTTTCATTGTTTATGTTAGGTTATATATATTTGCTGATAAATTACAGAAACAATATACAAATATGGATCAAATTATCGAATATTTCTCAAACCTAGATCCAGTATTAGGAGCATTGTATGCAACCTTATTTACTTGGGGAGTAACAGCACTTGGAGCTTCTTCAGTGTTCCTTTTTAAGTCAATGAGTAGAATTGCCTTAGATGGTATGCTTGGTTTTACTGGAGGTGTAATGGTTGCAGCTAGTTTTTGGAGTCTTTTGTCTCCAGCAATTGAAATGAGTGCAGGCGAAGGGTTTGCTAAGGTTATGCCATCTGCAATTGGGTTTGGTTTAGGAGCATTATTCATATTTGCGATTGATAAAGTATTACCTCATTTACATATTAATTTTAAGCAAGAAGAAGCAGAGGGTATTAAAACTCCATGGAGAAGGACGACCCTTTTAACTCTTGCAATTACTTTACATAATATCCCAGAGGGACTTGCTGTAGGTGTTTTATTTGGTGGTGTAGCTGCGGGAATTCCTGAAGCCTCTGTTGCTGGTGCTGCTGTCCTTGCTTTTGGTATTGGACTTCAAAACTTTCCTGAAGGAATAGCAGTAGCAATGCCCTTAAGAAGGTCAGGTTTAAGTAAATTTAAAAGCTTTTGGTATGGTCAACTTTCTGCTATTGTGGAGCCAATAGCTGCTGTTGTTGGTGCACTTGCAGTTACTTTCTTTACACCTCTTTTACCGTATGCTCTAGCATTTGCAGCAGGAGCCATGATATTTGTTGTAGTTGAAGAAGTCATTCCTGAGACTCAGCTTGATAAATACACGGATATTGCAACTTTAGGATTTATAGGTGGATTTATAATTATGATGATGCTAGATGTAGCACTTGGTTAATCATCTTCTTTAAATGAATTCCATCCTGAGCTGCTAAGATTTATTTTTTGACCCAAGCTAGTTATCATACAATTATCATTTTTCTTGTTTAAACATGAACCAATAATTGACAGGTAGTTTGAGTTTTCAATTTTTTTCTTAAATCTTTTAGGAACAGTAAATAATAATTCATAATCTTCTCCTCCATTCAAAGCAGCAATTGTTGGACTTATTTTAAATTCTTCACATACTTTTATGGTCTCCTTGGAAATAGGTATTTTATCTTCATAAATATGAAAAGATAATCCTGAATTGTCTGAAAGATGATTAATTTCTGACGAAAGACCATCACTAATATCTATCATTGAGGTGGGATTTATATTTAGTTCTTTTAGGTGATTAATAATATCTACTCTTGCTTCTGGCTTTAGCTGTCTTTCAATACAATAACTATAGTTAGAAAGATCTGGTTGAGATTTAGGATTAACCTCAAAAACTTTTTTCTCTCTTTCAAGTACTTGGAGACCCATATATGCAGATCCGAGGTCACCTGAAACTACAAGTAAATCCTCTTCCTTTGACCCTTTTCTTAATGTAAACTTATTACTTTCTGTACCTCCAATACATGTGACTGATATCATTAGCCCTTTATTAGAAGAAGTTGTGTCACCACCAATTAAGTCAACTCCATAAAATGAACATGCAAGTTTAATTCCTTCGTAGAGCTCCTCTAGGGCTTCAATTTTAAACCTATTTGATACAGCAATTGAAACTAATACCTGTGAGGGTTTTACACTCATCGAAATTATATCAGAGATATTTACTACAACACTTTTGTATCCAAGATGTTTTAAAGGAACATAAGATAAATCAAAATGAACCCCCTCAACCAAAATATCTTGAGATATAGCTAGGTTAGTTTTATCAAAACTTAAAATTGCTGCATCATCACCAATATCGACTTTTGTAGAACTATTTTTTTTCTTAAAAGATTTTGTTATTCTTTTAATTAGTTCTTTCTCACTAATATTTTTAAGATTATTTGAAATATTTTTTTCTGAATCATTCATTGTTCAAAATTAACTTAATTGAACCATTTATTTTATTTATGAATCATAACATAATTGTAGATTTATTAACACTTAGAAATATTCCATAAACCCTGATTTAATTGTATATTTGCAAAAAGTTATCAAGGATTTTTTTTATGGCATATACTGAAGAAGAATTAAAAAAACAGCTTGAAACCAAAGAGTATGAATATGGTTTTTATACAGAGATAGACTCCGAAACATTCCCTGTTGGTTTAAATGAAGAAATTGTAAAAGCAATTTCAAAGAAAAAAAATGAGCCAAAATGGATGACTGATTGGAGATTGGATGCATACTCTACATGGAAATCTATGGAAGAACCTAATTGGTCAAATGTAAAGTATGAAAAACCTAACTTCCAAGACATTTCCTATTACTCAGCACCAAAAAAGAAACCAGATTTAAAATCACTTGACGAAGTTGATCCTGAGCTTTTAAAGACATTTGATAAACTAGGAATATCTATTGACGAACAAAAAAGACTTAGTGGTGTTGCAATGGATGTTGTTGTTGATTCTGTTTCAGTAGCTACCACTTTCAAGGATACACTTGAAGAGAAAGGAATTATATTTTGCTCAATATCTGAAGCTATTCAAAATCATCCTGAGTTAGTAAGAAAATATATTGGTACAGTAATTCCAAAAAAAGACAACTATTACGCTGCATTGAACTCTGCTGTTTTCTCTGATGGCTCTTTTTGCTACATTCCTAAGGGTGTAAAATGTCCAATGGAATTATCAACCTATTTTAGAATAAATCAAGCAGGTACTGGACAATTTGAAAGAACACTTGTAATAGCTGATAAATCAAGCTATGTTAGTTATCTAGAGGGTTGTACAGCTCCTTCAAGAGATGAAAATCAACTTCATGCTGCTGTTGTAGAATTAATTGCTTTAGATGATGCAGAGATAAAATATTCAACAGTTCAAAATTGGTTTCCTGGAGATAAAAAAGGAAAAGGTGGAGTATATAATTTTGTTACAAAAAGAGGTGTATGTCATGAAAGGTCAAAAATATCTTGGACTCAAGTTGAAACTGGCTCTGCTGTTACATGGAAATATCCATCTTGTATTTTAAAAGGTAATAATTCAATTGGTGAATTTTATTCTATTGCTGTTACAAATAATTTCCAACAAGCAGATACAGGAACCAAAATGATACATATTGGAAAAAATACTAAAAGCACTATCATTTCCAAAGGTATTTCTGCTGGTAAATCTCAAAACAGTTATAGAGGACTTGTCCAAATTTCACCTCTTGCTAAAAATGCACGAAACTTCTCTCAGTGTGATTCATTATTAATGGGAAATAAATGTGGAGCTCACACATTTCCATACATTGAAGTTCAAAATAAAACTGCTCAAATTGAGCATGAAGCTACAACTAGTAAAATTGGTGAGGACCAAATATTTTATTGTAATCAAAGAGGTATAGATACAGAAAAAGCTATTGCACTAATAGTTAACGGCTTTAGTAAAGAAGTTCTAAATAAATTACCCATGGAATTTGCTGTTGAAGCACAAAAATTATTGGAAATCTCTCTTGAAGGATCAGTTGGATAAAATTAAAATATGTTAGAAATAAATAATTTACATTGTAAAATAGAAGGTAGATCAATTTTAAAAGGAATTAACCTGAAAATTAATAAAGGTGAAATACATGCAATTATGGGTCCTAATGGTTCTGGTAAGAGTACATTAGCAAATGTTATCTCTGGACACGAAGATTACGAGATTACCAAAGGAAATATTTTCTTTAAAGAACAAGAAATTAATGAATTTAGTCCAGAGGAAAGGGCACATGAAGGAGTATTTATGTCATTTCAATATCCTGTTGAGATTCCAGGAGTTACAGTAACTAATTTTATAAAAACTGCTATTAATGAATCAAGAAAATCGAAAGGTTTGGATGAAATGCCTTCTAGTGAAATGCTTAAAAAGATCAGAGAAAAAGCAGCCTTACTACAAATAGATTCAAACTTTTTATCAAGATCTCTTAATGAAGGCTTCTCAGGTGGCGAAAAGAAAAGAAATGAAATTTTTCAAATGGCTATGATAGAACCTGAGCTTGCTGTTCTTGATGAAACAGATTCTGGGTTAGATATTGATGCTCTTAAAATAGTAGCTAATGGAGTTATTAAGTGCAGTAATGATAATAATTCTGTCCTAGTAATTACTCATTATCAAAGATTACTTGATTATATTGTTCCAGATTATGTTCATATAGTGATGGATGGTAAAGTTGTAAAATCTGGAGATAAAGACCTTGCAAAAAAAATTGAAGAAATAGGATACGATTGGTTAAAAAACGAGAAGTCATAACATGAACTTTCAAGAAAAATTATTAGATTACTTTATTGCATTTGAGCAAGATATTGATTTGTTAAATCCAATTCACAAAGATAGAAAGGATGCATTAAAAAGATTTGAAGAATTAGGCTTTCCCTCAAAAAAGGATGAATCCTGGAAGTATACCTCTCTTAAGTCTTTAGTTCAAAAGGATTATAATTTATATCCAAAATCTGAAACTAATGTTGAATTAAAGGATGTTAAAGAGTATTTTCTTAATGATATTGACTCATTTAAAATTGTATTTATAGATGGGGTTTACAGTCCATTCCTCTCAAAAACCACTCATGATGGAATGGATATATGTGTTCTTTCAGCTGCATTGACAAAAGACAAATACAGCAAAAGGATAAATAAATATTTTAACAAAGTGGTACCAAGTTCAGAAAGCTTAGCATTGTTAAACACTTCATATACTAAAGAAGGTGCTTATATTTTTATTCCAGAAGCTATATGTCCTGAAGATCCAGTACAAATTATGCATTTTTCAACAGGAAATCAAAATTCAATATGGCTTCAACCTAGAAATTTAATAATCGCTGATAAAGGGTCTAAAGTTGAAATTATTGAAAGACACCAAAGCCTTAAAGATCATACAGTTGTTACAAATAGCCTAACTGAAATTTACGCTGAAAAAAATGCTTTCGTAGATTACTACAAGATTCAGAATGATTTGAATACTTCTAACTTAATCGATAATACTTTTATTAGTCAAGAGAGAGATAGTAATGTAAGTGTTCATACTTTTTCCTTTGGAGGTAAACTAACAAGAAACAATCTTAATTTTTATCATAAGGGTGAAAATATTCACTCTACATTAAAGGGTATTACCATTTTGGAGGAAAATCAACACGTTGATCATAATACACTTGTTAATCATGCACAACCAAATTGTGAAAGTCATCAAGATTATAAAGGAATTTTCTCTGATAGGTCTGTAGGAGTATTTAATGGCAAAATTATTGTAGATAAAATTGCTCAAAAAACCAATGCTTTTCAACAGAATAATAATATTCTCATCGATAATAAATCAAAAGTAAACACCAAGCCTCAGCTAGAAATTTTTGCTGATGATGTAAAATGTTCTCATGGGTGTACAGTTGGACAGCTTAATAAGGAATCTCTTTTCTACCTTAAAACAAGAGGAATTCCAGAAAAAGAAGCTAAAGCACTACTTACATATGCTTTTGCTAATAATGTACTTGAGAGTGTAAAAATTCCTAACCTTAAAAAAAGAATTAATTCTTTAATTGCAAAAAAATTAGGAGTGAATCTAGGATTCGATTTATAATGTTTGATGTATACAAAATAAGAGAAGATTTCCCTATTCTAAGTCGTAAAGTAAATAATACAGATCTAGTTTACTTTGACAATGCGGCTACCTCTCAGACTCCAAATCAGGTTATAGATACTATCTCTAATTACTATAAAAAATATAATTCAAATATTCATAGAGGTCTTCACTCTCTTAGTGCCGATGCTACTAGTCAATATGAAGAATCAAGAT
Organism: Candidatus Marisimplicoccus framensis; assembly: GCA_042088875.1. GTDB lineage: Bacteria > Bacteroidota > Bacteroidia > Flavobacteriales > Flavobacteriaceae > Marisimplicoccus > Marisimplicoccus framensis_A. Next base: position 7,976 of record JBELLF010000022.1, read on the forward strand.
CAAAAGTAAGAGAGCACTTTGGTATTTCTAAAAATCATGAAGTCATTTTTACTTCTGGAACAACTCATGGTATAAATATTATATCATCTGGACTTCAAAGCCTTCTAACTAAAAAAGATGAGATTATTGTTTCTGCTATGGAGCATCACTCAAATATTGTACCATGGCAAATGCTTTGTGAAAAAACAGATTCAAATTTAAAAGTGATTCCTTTAAATAATGACGGTACATTAAATTTAGAACAGTATAAGTCTATGCTAAATCCTAATGTTAAGTTTGTTTTTGTTAATCACGTATCTAATACTTTAGGGACAATTAACCCAATTGAACAAATTATAGAATTAGCTCATAAGAATAAGTCGCAAGTACTAATTGATGGAGCTCAAGGGGCAGCTCATTTAAAGATTAATCTTAAAGAATTGAATGTTGACTATTACGTTGCCTCAGCTCACAAACTTTGTGGTCCAACTGGAGTAGGATTTCTATACGGAAAATCTGAACTTTTAGAATCTCTTCCAGCATATCAAGGTGGAGGTGAAATGATTTCAAATGTAACTTTTGAAAAAACTGAATATGCTGATTTACCTCATAAGTTTGAAGCTGGTACACCTAATATTGCAGGTGTAATTGCTTTTGGGTCAGCCCTTGATTATATGAATTCAATTGGTTTTGATAATATTGAAAACCATGAAAAAGAACTATTAGAATATGCTACTGAAAAACTAAAAAAAATTGATGGTGTTAAAATATATGGTGATAACAAACAAAAAATTTCAGTAATATCATTTAATATTGGAAATCATCATCCATCTGATATTGGCTCTATTCTTGATCAGTTTGGAATCGCTGTTAGAACAGGTCAACATTGTACTCAGCCAATAATGGATTTCTATAATATACCAGGTACTGTTCGAGCATCTTTCTCTTTTTATAATACAAAAAGTGAAATTGATTTATTTATTGACGCTTTGATTAAAGCCTCCAAAATGTTGGGATAATTCATTATTTTTAAAGGTGCAAACGATACAGCAAATACAGAATGAAATTATTGATGAATTTGAATTTTTTGAGGATTGGTCTGAAAAATATCAATACTTAATTGATTTAGGAAAAAATCTTCCCAAATTTGACAGCAAGTCTAGAATAGACTCAAATTTAATAAAAGGTTGTCAAAGTAAGGTATGGATAAATTCATCGTTTAGAAATAACATAGTTATATTTGAAGCAGATAGTGATGCTATTATTTCAAAAGGAATTATTTCTCTTTTAATTAGAGTCTTCTCTGGTCATAAACCACAAGATATTTTAGAAGCAAAAATTGACTTCATTGAAAAAGTAGGATTAAATACTCATCTATCTCAAACTAGAGCAAACGGTTTACTAGCTATGATAAAACAAATTAAAATATATGCCTTAGCATATCAGTCTAAAAAATAGAATATGTCAAATAATAAAATGAATTCACAAGATCTTGGCGAAAAAATTGTAAAAGAATTAAAATCAATCTTTGACCCTGAAATTCCAGTAGATATATATGAGCTAGGATTAATTTATGATGTTTTTGTAAACGAAGATAATGAAGTAAAAATCCTAATGACTTTGACTACTCCAAATTGTCCAGTTGCAGAAACTTTACCCCAAGAAGTTGAGGAGAAGATTAAATCTATTGATGAGGTTAAAACAGCCGAAGTTGAGATCACCTTTGATCCACCTTGGACTAAAGATCTAATGAGCGAAGAAGCAAAATTAGAACTAGGATTTTTATAGGAATTAATGAAAGAAAATTTATTCATTTTATTTCTTGTTATAAATGTAAATCTTTTTTCTCAAGAGTCAACAAATAAAGATTCACTCTGGACTACAAGAGGAAATGTTGCCTTTTTATTAAATCAAACTGGTTTTAGTAATTGGGTTGGAGGTGGAACAAATAATTTTTCTGGAACTGTAAAGTTTGACTATGAATGGGAATACAAAAATCTTGGTTGGGATTGGCTGACCAACTTAGAATCTGCTTACGGTTTAGCAAAGTTTAAAAATGCACCATTTGCTAGAAAAATTGATGATAGAATTTTACTACAGTCAATTATTGGAAAAGAGTTTACAAAGAATTTATCATTTTCTGCTTTTTTTAATTTTACGTCTCAAATAGGCAGAGGTTATAAATACAAGAAAGATTCTGAGAAGAATGAAATAAGAGAACTAACTACTCAAGCCTTATCTCCGGCATATTTTCAATTAGGATCTGGTTTTTTATGGAAAAAAAGTGAAAAGTTATGGCTTAATTATTCCCCAATTGCATCAAGATTAATATTGGTTAGTAAAAGATTTACTGAAAATTTGAGAGATAATCAAAAATATTTTGGTGTTGAAAAAAGCAAGTCTTCAAGATATGAGTTGGGAGCAAACTTGACATTTCATTCCGAGGGATTACTCTTTGAGAATATAAACTACAAGCAGGATTTAAAGCTTTTCTCTAATTATTTAGAAAATTTTTCAAACATCGATCTAGATTATCTTGTTCAGATTGATTTTGACATTAATCCATTGTTATCAACACAATTAATTTTTCAATTAATATATGATGACAATGCAATTTCTAGACTACAGGTTAGAGAAGTATTTGGAATAGGAGCACAACTAAAATTAAATTAGTTTGACTTCAAAACTCAATATTTTAATTATAACATACTATTGGCCACCATCAGGTGGATCGGGTGTACAGAGATGGATGTATTTTTCAAAGTACTTAAAAAAAATGGGACATAATCCTGTTGTGGTTACTGTAGATGAAAAATATGCATCTTACAATCAAAAGGATTACTCGCTATTGAAAGAAGTAGATAACATTGATATATATAAGACAAAAAGTTTTGATCTTCTAAAATTATACTCATTTATAAAGTCTGGAAATACAACAAAAAGTATACCTCAATCATATATTCCAAATAATTCAATCTTTGATAAGTTTTCATCATTTTTAAGACTTAATTTCTTCATTCCTGATTCAAGAATTGGCTGGAATAAATATGCATATAAAAAAGCCATAAATATAATTAGTAGTAAAAACATTGATTGTCTAATAACAACTGGTCCCCCTCATTCAACTCACTTAATAGGTCTAAAAATTCATAATAAATATAAACTCAAATGGATAGTTGACTTAAGAGATCCGTGGACTGAAATATTTTATTTAAAAAATAAATTTAGATTTAATTTTTCAAGACAAAAGAACAAAAAACTTGAATCAGAAGTTTTAAAAAATTCTGATGCAATTATTACTACAGTTGGAGAGAAATATCATAAAATTTTATCTGATAAAGTATCTAATAAAGAAAAAATTTTTAAGATTTATAATGGATTTGATAAATCAGTTTATGAGAAAATTAGTATTGATAAAACAAATCAGTTTAATATTGTTTTTACAGGTGTTTTATCAAAAAATCATAATTATAAAGTCTTCAACAATGCTATTGAAGTATTAAGTCCAAAAAAAAATGGGCTTAGGATAATGTTAATTTTAGCTGGTAAAATTGATGTGGATTTAAAAAATATTTTTTCTAAAAATATTAATATAGATTACAAAGGATATGTAAATCATGAAGAAGCAATTAGGTTAATCAAATCATCTCATTTACTTGTTAATTTTATGTATGAAAATACTGAGGAAACAGATATGTTGTCAGGAAAACTTATAGAGTATATTGCAAGTGGAACACCAATTATTAATTTTTCAAACTCTGGGAAGGAGTCTGAAAATATTTTAAAGCTTTCAAAAAAGTCATTTAATGCAGATTCTTCTTCTGAAAAGAAAGTTGTAAAATTTATTAATGATGAATATAATGACTGGATAGCAGGAGATTACAAAAAGAGTGCTATAGATAACATTGACTATTTATCAAGAGAAAGTCTAACCAAGAAACTAATTGACATAATTAATAAAATTAACTCTTAGAATTTAAAAAACTGATTACTTCCTTTGGTACAAGATGATCTATTTTCTGGTCTTCTTTCAATAGGTATCTAATGTGGCTACTTGAAATTTTAATTTTTGGTGCATCAACTAATTTTATGTTACTATTTTTTAATATTTCATCAGGAATTTTATGTTTAGTATCTCTAGGGTAAACATAAACTTCAGCAATTTCTATAATTTCTTCATAATCTTTCCATTTATTAAATCCTACTAAGTTATCCTCTCCAATTAAAAGTATAAGGTTATTGTATTCATGTCTTTTCTTAAACTCCTTTAATGTGTCAATTGTGAAATTAGGCCTAGACATTTTAAATTCAATATTAGAAACCTTTACGTTTTTGAGGTTTTTAAAAACAGTTTTTGCTAGTTCAAGTCTTTCAATATCATTAATAAAAGTATCCTCAATTTTAAATGGACTTTGAGGGCTAATCACTACAAGGACTTGATCTAATTCTGGTAGTTCTGAAAAATACTTGGCTAATGTAACATGACCATTATGAATTGGGTTGAAAGTTCCAAGATACAAACCTACATTACTCATTCTCTATAAATTCATTTACAAGATTTGATGCTATTTTTTTTGATTCTTCAAGATCATTATTAATTATGATTTTATCAAATTTTGATGCATAATCTAGCTCTAATTCAGCTTTGTTAATCCTTTTATTAATTTCATCATTTGAAATATCTCCTCTTGAAACTAATCTTTTCCTTAAAGTATCAATACTTGGTGGCATAACAAAAATAGATAATGTATTATCAGGATACATTTTTTTAATATTAAAACCTCCTACAACATCAATGTCAAAAAGTACTATTTTATTATTTGCCCATATATTTTCAACTTCAGATTTAAGAGTTCCATAATAAACACCTCCATAAACTTCTTCAAATTCAATAAACTCATTATTCTCAATTTTTTTTTTAAACTCGCTATTTGATAAAAAGTGATAATCAACCCCGTCTTTTTCGTTCCCTCTAGGTGATCTGGATGTAGCAGATATTGAAAAACTTGTATTGCTAAATTGAGATAAAATATGTTGCACTAGCGTAGTTTTTCCTGCTCCTGATGGAGCTGAAAAAACAATAAGCTTATTTCTATTCATCTATAGTACGTTATATGGATAATATTTTGGAATCATAGATATTAATATAATTTTCGAATTTTGATATTTCTAAACCTTACGTCACTTCCGTGGTCTTGAAGACCAATTTTACCAGATTTAAAAGCACCAAAAGCTAAAAATTCTTCGTTAGACCCAACCTTTTTTGTGTAGTATTCTTTATACCTAAACTTAGACTTTGATACAAGATTATCCCATTTAGGACCAGATAAAGGAAATGAAAAAGCAAATTGACCATTTAATTTTACTGTACCTATATTATTCTTATGATCGATTGTCAAGATTAAATGATTCCACTCTCCGTGATCCTTTACTTCAAGGGCTTTGTTTTCTGTGCTAACTAAATCATATAAAGATGGACTTTTATGAAGTTTAGTTGAGGTTAAGAAATTTTTATTGTCTAACACCTGTATTTCGGGGCCAGTCTTAAATGCTTCATCGAACTCGGGGAGTTCTTGAACACCATAAAATATTCCACTATTCCCACCCTTAGATATGTTCCATTCAATGGATAGTTCAAAATTTGAATATTCATTATCAGTGACAATGTCCTGTTTGCTATCTCTGTTATTTGTAAAAATAAGTTCACCATTACTAATTGACCATTGACTACCTAGAGGTCCACCATTATATTGGTGCCATCCATTAAAAGACTTTCCATCGAATATATATGTCCATTCACTATTCTGAGAAACACAAAAGCTTGAAATTAATATAAGAGTTGTGATGAATAATTTTTTCATGACTATAAACCTAACATATTTTTTAAATCTTCCTTATTAGTATTACCACCAGCAAAATCATCAAATTTTTTGTTGGTACAATTTATAATTAAGTCATTTATAAATTTTGAACCTTCTATGGCTCCTTGTTCAGGACTTTTGATACAACATTCCCATTCCATTACTGCCCAAACATCACATCCGTATTGTGTTAGTTTTGAAAATATGGTTTTAAAATCAATCTGCCCATCTCCTAAAGATCTATATCTACCTGCTCTGTCAGCCCAATCTAAGTATCCGCCAAATGCTCCTTTTTTACCTGTTGGATTAAATTCGGCATCTTTAACGTGAAATGATTTTATAAATTCATGATAATGGTCAATATATGTTATATAATCAAGTTGTTGAAGAATAAAATGACTTGGGTCATATAGTATGTTTACTCTCTTATGATTTTTAGTTGCTTTAAGAAATCTTTCAAAAGTAATTCCATCATGAAGATCTTCTCCAGGATGAATTTCATAACAAACATCTACTCCATTCTCATCAAAAACATCTAGAATTGGAAGCCATCTTTTAGCAAGCTCTTCAAATCCCATTTCAACTAACCCTTTTGGAGCCTGGGGCCATGGATGCCAAGTATGCCACAATAATGCACCTGAAAAAGTAGCATGTGCTTTTAAGCTAAGTCTTCTACTAGCAACTGCTGCCTTTTTCACAGAGTCAATTGCCCACTTGGTTCTTTCCTTTGGATTCTTCTTTAGTTTATCGGGAGCAAAATTATCAAACATCAGATCATATGCAGGATGAACTGCTACTAACTGACCTTGAAGATGGGTTGATAATTCTGTAATTTCTAATCCATAAGACTTTACCTTACCAAGAAGCTCATCACAATAATCTTGACTCTCAGCAGCTTTATCTAAATCAATTAAAAAACTCTCCCATGTTGGTATTTGAATTCCTTTATATCCAAGATCAGAAGCCCATTTACACATCCCATCAAGAGAATTAAACGGAGCTTTTTTATCTACAAACTGAGCTAAGAAAACTGCAGGACCTTTTATTGTTTTCATTATAATATCAATTTAATTTAACCCAAATGTTACCTTTTTTATGAGATTCAACAGCTTTCTCAATAAACATCATACCTCTAAGACCATCATTCAAAGAAGGATATTCACCATCAAATTCTACTGTTCCATTTATTTCTCTAGCAACTCCATAATAAATATTTGCCATTGAATCAAACATTCCTTCAGGGTGACCTGGAGGTAATTTAGTTGAAATTTTAGCAAAATTAGAATTGTAATCATGTCCTGGCTTTAATATTCTTAATGGTTCTGACTCACTTAATTGATATAAATAATTTGGGTTTTGTTGTTCCCATTTTAAGCCCCCCTTTTTGCCATAAATTGCAACGGTAAAATTATTCTCCTCTCCAGTTGCTATTTGACTAGCCCTAATAACACCTTTAATTTTATCCGAAAATCTAATTAAAATTGTGCCATCTACATCCATGATATTATCGTCATAAACGTAGTTTAAATCAGATAGAAGTTCTTCCACTTCCATCCCTGTTACATATTCTAGCATATCAAATGCATGTGTTCCTATGTCTCCAATACAACAACTAATACCTGATTTATCAGGCTGAAGTCTCCAAGTTTCAGAACGCTTTTTTGAATCATGAATGATAGGGTTAATCCAGCCTTGATAATATTGAAGATCAACACGTTGTATATCACCTATTTCTCCAGCCTGAATCATTTCTTTCATTTGCCTTATCATTGGATAACCAGTATATGTGTATGTAACGGCAAATGTTAGATTCTTTGATTTGTATATATTTTCTAAATCTCTGGCTTCTTCATAGGTAGTTGTCATTGGCTTTTCACAAATGACATTGAAGTTGTTTTCTAAAAGCTTTTTAGCCATAGGATAATGAAGAAAATTAGGTGTTAGAATTGATACAACTTGAATTCTTTCATTTT
>JBELLF010000023.1:0-15474 GCA_042088875.1 Candidatus Marisimplicoccus framensis
TCTTTTAGAATAGATTTGACAGAGTCTCTACCTTGACCAAGTTTACTTCCACCATAACTGAACCAGGATCCGCTCTTTTCAATAATATCAAGTTCCACTCCTATATCTAATATTTCACCAGTTTTGGAGATACCCTCACCATACATTATATCAAACTCTGCAGTTTTAAATGGTGGAGCAACTTTATTTTTAACAATTTTTACTCTTGTCTTATTCCCTAGAACACCTCCTTCTGCATCTTTTAATTGCGTAGATTTTCTAATATCAATTCTTACTGAGGCATAAAACTTTAAAGCATTTCCTCCAGTTGTTGTTTCAGGGTTTCCGAACATAACACCAATCTTTTCTCTTAATTGATTAATAAAGAACACAGTACAATTTGTCTTGCTAATAGACGATGTAAGTTTTCTTAAAGCTTGAGACATCAATCTTGCATGTAACCCCATCTTAGAGTCTCCCATTTCCCCTTCAATTTCACTTTTAGGAGTTAAAGCTGCAACAGAATCTATTACTAATACATCAACCGCACCTGATCGAATTAAATTATCTGCAATTTCAAGTGCTTGCTCACCATTATCTGGTTGAGATATAACTAATTCACCTAAATCAACTCCAAGTTTTTCTGCATAAAATCTATCAAATGCATGTTCAGCATCAATAAAAGCTGCTATTCCACCAGCTTTTTGACACTCGGCAATTGCATGTAGTGTAAGTGTAGTTTTTCCAGATGATTCAGGACCATAAATTTCAACAACTCTACCTTTTGGATACCCGCCAATTCCAAGAGCAACATTAATACCAATTGATCCAGAGGAAATAGACTCTACCTTCTCAACTTCTTGATCTCCAAGCCTCATTACCGAACCCTTTCCGTAGGTTTTATCTAATTTATCTAGTGCTAATTTTAGTGCTTTTAACTTAGAATCTTTTTGTTCAGACATATTGAGACATTTATCACTAAAGTAATATTTTTTATATTTATATTTTACCAAACTATGAGAAAAATATTAATAATTATATCGATACTATTTATTGTAAATCTTAACTCTCAGGATATCCTCCCACTTAAAGAAAGAGCTGAGTTTATTAACAAGCTTCAGCAAGACAGATTTAATAACCTACTTCCAAAACTTATGGAAAAAACAGGAATTGATATGTGGGTATTAATTGCTAGAGAGTATAATGAAGATCCAATAATTAAAACAATGCTACCTCCAACATGGCTTAATGCAAGAAGGACAACTATCATTGTTTTCTCCTTAGACTCAAAAACTAAGGAATTTGAATCAGTTGCAATAGCTAGATATGCTTTTGGTGATAATATTCCGTCAATATGGAACAAGGATGAGCAACCAAATCAATGGGAGGCTCTTAAAGATTATATTGTCAGTAAGAACCCTGAAAAAATTGGAATTAACACGTCTAGTTATGAATCTTTGGCAGATGGTTTAAGTAAATATCATTTCGATAAGTTATATAATGTGCTTTCTCAAAAATTTCAAAGGAAAGTTGTTTCAGCTGAGGATCTTGCAATAGCTTGGATTGAGACCAGAACTGAATTAGAGATGACTGTGTTTTCTCAATTAGTAGAAATAAGTAGTGCAATTATCAGAGAAGCATTTTCAACCCATGTTATAACACCAGGTATTACATCAACTGATGACGTTGTTTGGTGGATGAGAGAAAAAGTTTTAGAACTTGGTTTGGACACATGGTTTCATCCAACTGTTGATGTTCAAAGAAAAGATAATAGTGATTTATATGCTTTCGATAATAAATCAAAATTTGATATCATTCAACCTGGAGATTTACTTCATTGTGATTTTGGTATTTCCTATTTAACATTAAACACAGATACTCAAGAATTAGCATATGTATTAAAACCAGGCGAGACAGCCCCACCTGATTTTCTTGTAGAAGCTATGAATCAAGGAAATAGAGTACAAGATATTTTTACAAGTAATTTTAAGTTTGCAGCTACCGGAAATGAAATTTTAAAAAAATCGTTAGAGCAGGGAAGAGCTGAAGGATTAAGACCTTCAATTTATACTCATCCACTAGGAACTTATGGGCATTCAGCTGGGACAACTCTAGGCATGTGGGATTCGCAAGGAGGAGTCCCTTTCTCAGGAGACTATCCTCTTCAACATAATACTGCTTATGCGATTGAATTAAACACCACAGTATTTATTCAAGAATGGGAAAAGGACATTAGGATAATGCTTGAAGTTCCAGGATTTTTTGGCGAGGATGGGTTTAGATATATTAAAGGTAGACAAACCGAGTTATTATTGGTTGGACCAAAGCAAGCAGGACTTGATGACTGAAAAAGAAAAAATGTTATCGGGTCAAAGTTATTATGCAAGAGACCCAGAGCTTATTATGCTTCATAAAGAATGTAGAAAATCCCTTAAGGAGTTAAACTCAATTACATCAGATAATGTTAAAAATAGATTTAGTATTCTTGAGAATCTCTTAGGAAAAATTGATGATGGAGTTTGGATAGAATCTCCATTTTATTGTGACTATGGAACTAATATTTCAATTGGCAAAAACACTTTTATTAATTTTAATTGTGTTTTTATTGATAATAATAAAATAGAAATTGGCTCAAATGTATTGATAGGCCCTGGAGTCCACTTTTATACACCTTCTCATCCCCTTAAACATGATGAAAGAATAAAACTTAATGGAGAATACATAACAAGTGCTCTTCCTGTAAAGGTTGGAAATAACGTATGGATTGGAGGTAATTCAACAATATGTCAAGGAGTAACAATAGGTAATAATAGCACAATTGGTGCAGGTAGTCTTGTTTTAAAAGATATACCTGATGGCGTCTTAGCACATGGAAACCCATGTAAGGTTATTAAAAAGTTGTAATTTTACAATCTATATTAGTATAGCATGCAACTGTACAATAAACTTAGCGCAGAAGAGCGCGCCAGAATCATTGATGAATATTCTCAAGAGAGATTTACCTTATCTTTTTATAAATATTTTAAACTAGGTAATCCAAATCTATTTAGAGATCATCTCTTTATAACATGGTCTAAGCTAGATATCCTAGGTAGAATATATATTGCAAATGAAGGAGTTAATGCCCAACTTTCTGTGCCTAAAGAAAATCTAAATGAGTTTAAGAAAACACTAAAGAATATTATACCTCTAAATAATATAAGATTAAATTTTGCACTTGAACATTATAGCAAATCTTTTCTAAAACTTACAATCAAAATCAGAAAAAAAATAGTTGCAGATGGTTTGGATGATAAAACTTTTGATGTTACTAATATTGGAAAACATTTAGATGCAGAAAACTTCAATAAAATGCTTGATGATAAAAATACGGTATGTATAGATATGAGAAATCATTATGAAAGTGAAATAGGCTTTTTCAAAGGAGCGATTAAGCCTAATGTTGATACATTTCGTGAGTCACTTAAAATAATTGATAATGAACTTGAAAAAAACGGATATGAAAAAAATTATTTAATGTATTGTACCGGCGGGATTAGATGCGAAAAAGCAAGTGCATATCTAAAACATAAAGGTTTAAAAAATGTCTATCAACTTGAGGGGGGCATTATTGAATATACAAGACAGGTAAAAGAAAAAAAATTAAATAATAAATTTCTTGGTAAGAACTTTGTTTTTGATGAAAGATTAGGTGAGAGAATTACAGATGATATTGTATCTAATTGTCACCAATGCGGACAACCATGTGACACACATGTTAATTGTTCTAATGAAGCATGTCATTTACTATTTATTCAATGTGAAAAATGTAGTCAAAGAATGAGTAATTGTTGTTCATATGAGTGTAAAAAAATAATTGATTTATCATACGAAGAACAAAAAAAATTAAGGAAACGAAAACATAATAGTAATAAAATTTTTAAAAAGGGTAGGTCTGACAAATTAAAGTATAAGCTAAATTAATATGAGAAAAAAACTCACAATTAGATTAATGTGGCTTGCTGTAATATCGGGAATGATTTCATTTTTTGGATTATTCATTCTAGCTAGTTATGGTGTGTTTGGAGGTATGCCAGAATTTGAACAACTTGAAAATCCAAACACAAACTTAGCTACTCAGATTATATCATCAGATGGAGAAATATTAGGGAAGTTTTATTTTAATGATAATAGAACACCAATTACGTATAAAGAACTACCAAAAAACTTAGTTGATGCACTTATTGCAACTGAGGATGAAAGGTTTTATGATCATCCAGGAATAGATGTAAGATCTACATTAAGAGCAATAGCTTTTTTAAACACAAGAGGAGGGGCAAGTACAATATCCCAGCAATTAGCAAGACAACTTTTTGTTGGAGTTAGATCAAGAAATATTGTCCAAGCAGTTCTTCAAAAGGCAAAAGAATGGGTATTAGCAATTCAAATAGAAAAAAGGTATACCAAAAATGAAATAATTGCAATGTATTTGAATATTTATGATTTTAATAATACAGCAGATGGTGTTAGGTCTGCATCAAAAATCTATTTCAATAAAACTCCAGACAGCTTACTTATTGAAGATGCCGCCATGTTAATTGGAATGTTGAAAAATTCATCCTTATATAATCCTCTTAGAAGACCAGAACTAGTAATCGAAAGAAGAAATGTTGTTTTCCAGCAAATGGAGAGGAATAAAATGATAACAAAAAAAGAACGTGATTCTTTGTCTAATCTACCCCTTAATATTGATTATACTCCAGAATCTCATAGGGAAGGATTAGCTACATATTTTAGGGCCTACCTACAAGAGTTTATGAATGACTGGTTAAGAGAAAACCCCAAAGAAGATGGATCTAGGTACAATTTGTATAGAGATGGATTAAGAATATATACAACTATTGATTCTAGACTTCAATCAATTGCAGAGCAGTCTATAAATGATCATATGAAAAATCTTCAATCGGAATTCTTTTATCAAAATAAAGTAAGTGAAGAAAACCCAACACCCCCATTTAGAGACTTAAGAGAAGGTCAAGTAGATACATTATTAAAGCTTTCTGCTATGCGATCAGAGAGATGGAGAAAAATGAAACTAAGTGGAAAAGATGAGGATGAAATTTGGGAAACATTTCAAGTTGAGACCCCAATGAAAGTCTTTTCATGGAATGGAGAGATAGATACAATAATGAAGCCTATTGATTCTATTCGATATTATAAATATTATTTAAGAGCTTCTATGATGTCTATGGAGCCACAAACAGGTCATGTAAAGGCATGGGTTGGAGGATTTAATTATAAACATTTTCAGTATGATCAGGTAAAACAAGGAAGAAGGCAGATAGGATCTACGTTTAAACCTTTTTTATATGCAACTGCAATTGATCAATTAAAGCTTTCCCCATGTTATACTGTTCCAGATGCGCTCTACTGTATTGAGCCCATGAAACATGGAAATATGGATGCATGGTGTCCAAAAAATTCAAGTGACAAATATGGTCAGACAAGAAATTTAAAAAATGCCTTAGCAAACTCAATAAATACAATCAGTGCTAGATTAATGGATCAGGTTGGACCTAAACCAGTTGTGACTCTAATGAAGAAAATGGGGATAAAATCTTATCTACCTGAGGTTCCGTCAATAGCTTTAGGAACACCAGATATAAGTTTATACGAAATGGTAGGAGCCTATAGTACATTTGTAAATAAGGGTATATATATAGAGCCAATCTTTATAACAAGAATTGAAGATAAAAATGGAATTCCTCTCTTTGAGGTCATTCCTCAAATTACAGATGTGCTAAGCGAGGAAGCAGCATATGTTACTCTTAACCTGATGGAGGGAGTAACAAAATATGGTTCAGGTGGAAGATTAAGACATTCAGGTCTTGAGGAAACAAATTATATTTATAAAAACTTAATAACTGGTTATCCTTATGCTTTTGAAAATTCAATTGCTGGAAAAACAGGAACAACTCAAAATCAAAGTGATGGATGGTTTATGGGGATGGTTCCTAATCTTGTAACTGGAGTTTGGGTTGGCGGAGAGGATAGATCAGTTCATTTTGAGGATATTGCTTTTGGTCAAGGAGCTACAATGGCTTTACCAATTTGGGCTCAATATATGAAAAATGCATATCTAAACCCTGATTTGGGAGTCTCTTTAGAAGACTTTCCAGTCCCTGAAATTGTTAATATTCCATTAGATTGCGAAAATTTAAATATTGATAGCTCAAAAAAGAAAAAAGATCTTGAAGAGCTAGGTTTTTAATCTACAAGTTTTTCATAGCAGTGAAAAGGAAATTCACTTTGTTTTGGAAAATAAACATCATCTAATCTATTATAACCTCTTGATTTATAGAATTTATTATTTCTTGGATTTTGGCTAAATGTATCTAATCTTACAGATATATAGTTATTAGATTTTGCAAAATTTTCAGCAAAATCCATCATTTTTCTTGCTATTCCTTTCTTTTGAAAAATAGGGTGAACTGCTAACCTATGAATGTATAAATTATAGTCATCTTTGGTAATCCAATTAACACTGTTATAGACATCATCTTTGAAGGATGAAAACATTATACACCCTACTATTTCTTGATTAATTTTTGCTACATACAAAGAATTATTTTTAATATCTTTTTTAAATATCTCTTTACTTGGATATTTATCATTCCATTGAAAAATTTTATTCTCAATCATGTTTTTAGCACAAGCCTTAGCGATTTCTTTAACTCTATTTAAATCATTTTGGGTTGCCAATTCAATTTTAAGCATAAAAGAATTAAAATATTAAATTAGAGTAAAATTAACTCAATTGAATAAAAAATTTATACTTTCATTTTTAACACTTCTATTTTACTTTTTACCCAATGAAGCTATTTCACAAAAACAAATAAATTTGGATGTTGATAATGATTTATACTTTGATAGAGATTTTTATTATTCTAGCGGAATCTTCCTAACACTTATGACTCCAAATGTAAAAAAAGAAAAAATATCATTAAATAAATTAAAAATTGGTCAATTAATTTATACACCCTCAATGAGGTATGAGTCTGATCCGGAAAAATATGATTACCCATATAGCGGGTATTTATACCTTGAATATCAAAAACAAAAAAAAATATCTAATACATCAAGCTATTCCTTTGGAGGTCAATTAGGTATTACAGGAGATCCTTCATTGGCAAGAGGTATGCAGAATTTATACCATGATTTAGTTTTAAACCTACCTCATCTTAAATGGGAGTCTCAGATGCCTCAGGAAGTTCAACTTAGTTTACTAGCAAGTTATTTTAAAGGATTTAATATAATAGATAATATCAGTATTACATCTGAGTTATATTCAAGGCTAGGTACATACCAAATAATGTCAGGTGTAGAGTTAGGATTATTTATTGGAGATATACCTTGGTTTGGATTCTC
Organism: Candidatus Marisimplicoccus framensis; assembly: GCA_042088875.1. Taxonomy (GTDB): domain Bacteria; phylum Bacteroidota; class Bacteroidia; order Flavobacteriales; family Flavobacteriaceae; genus Marisimplicoccus; species Marisimplicoccus framensis_A. The sequence continues at coordinate 7,387 of JBELLF010000023.1, forward strand.
GGATAATTTTATCAATAACAATGGTTCAAAGTTTTCCTTTTTTATAGGCACAAAGCAGGAATACTTTCTGCATGATTTTAAACTTGAGGGGAGCCTGTTTAATGATAAGGCAAACTTGGTAATGGAAACCAACAACTTTAGAAATTTATTTTTAGTTGGTTTCAAAAAAAATTTTAAAGATTTACAAGTTCTTACTTCCTTCAATTCAATGTCAAAAGACACTAATAATCAAAGAACTAAAAGACACCCCTTTCTAAAAATTAGTCTGACCTATAATCTTAACTAATTTTAACTTTTCTTTAAAAAAATACCTCAATTAATATAATTATTTTTAAGTGTTGATTCACAAACGCTCCTTAGTCATTTTTGCCTCTTTTTTAGCTAGGTTAATCTTGAATTTTTGTTAATTGGTTTTGATAGGAGCGTTTTTTTTACTCCACTTCTAACTTATACATATATGGATTTCCAAGTCCTTCATCTTCAGAAGTTACCCAAAACAACTTTTCACTGATAATTTTTACAGCTTCAATTTGAGCTCTTTCAATGGGAATACTATATTTTTTAAAAGAGTTATTTAGTGGATTACTAATATCAAAATCTTCAAACAAAATTAAATATTGTTTACCTCTAGGTGAGTAACTAACCAAAGCAAGAATGCCAGTATCACTGTCATAGTCCCCACCAGTTATTAATGAATTGACACTAAAATTAGCAACACTAGATAGACCTTGTTTTTCTTCTAGTGTATCATCAATTAAATAAAGATCAGTATTTAAAGAGTCTCTATCTTTTGAAAAAAGAGCAATTTTATCTTCTATTATTAGTAGTGCTTCTGCATCATATTTATGTTTTGCAGAAGGGAAAAAAGACTCTTGATCAGAATAAAAAATATCAATTTTATCATTAATACTAAAATCAGCTATTTTTACTTTTATAATATTTAAATTATCTCTAGTTCCAAAATTATTTCCTGTGTCAGCAATGTAAATATAATTTTTATCTGCAGTAATATCTTCCCAGTCATTGTTATAAATTTCCCAAGAAGATTCTTTTTTCAGTTTTATAGAATTTATTATCTCTCCACTTAGATTAAAAAAAAATAAACTTGGCTCTCCTCCAGAATCATTATGCGTTACAAAGACGTTATTTAAAATTTCTAATCCAGACGTTTCATTTATAATTTTTGGTAAAATAACTATCTCGATAATTTCAGCAGAATCAAAATTTTGATCTTCATTATTATTTGAACAACTAGATATTACCAGTAATGTTAAAAAGAAATATTTTTTCAAACTTTAAATGTCTTTAGAACTTAATTTTACAGCCTTTAATTGATTGTTTTCATTTCCAAAAATAGTCCAAACAATAAATATTTCGTCATTAAATATCTCTAATTGAGGTACCCCCGTATTACGGCCACTATCAATTTTAGAAATTGTAATTGGCTTTGAAACTGTTCCATCTATTGCAACTTTTTTTATTCTTAAATATGTATCAAAATCATCCATCTCCATATAACTAACAACCACTTCCTTATCATTTAAGTAAACAATATCTACTCTTCCAATAGCATTATTATCATTAATTTGTATTGGAGAACCAAAAGAGGACCCATAAGATTCTGAAAAAGAAAGATTAACTCTTGGTTTTCCCTCTGAAACAGTAAACCAACTTACAGCGATATTACTAGAATTAGACACAACCTTAGGACCATTTACTGGACATCCATATATTACCCATCCATCATTATGAACTGGAGTGGGAGCCTCCCATTTTTTATCTATATTTCTTGATACATATATATCTCGAACTTCTTTTTCACTTCTATCTCTATATACGACCAAAGGTCCTTTATCAGTATTTGTTATTGATGTCTGACAACAATCACAAACTGATGCATCTAATTCAACTTCATTAACAATATCTCCACTATTTGTGATTTCAGCAAACCGAATGGTCATTGGTCTATGATTTCCATTTGCATCTTTCTCTACTGTATTTCTTCCGTCCAGCCAGGTAATAAAAAAACCATCTTTTTCTTTTGCAACCATACTAACAAAACCATGCTCTGCTTTGAAGCCATCAGTGTTTAATATAAAATCTTCTTTTACTTTTTCACCGGATAATTTAGTTAGACTTAAAAAAACATCATAAGTGTATGTGCCAGAAGCAGATTTTTTGAGGTAGCTTGTTAGAACCTGGTTTCCACTAATCGCATGAGTTGGAAAATCAGCCCAATTTACAAACCAGTCAGAACCAATTGCTATTTTTTGGGCCTTAGTCCATTCTTCGTTTTTATACTGTCTGAAATTTAACTCAGCATTCATGTCTTCGTCACTAGAAATCCATGTCAATGATAATGAGCCATTATTTGAAACTAAACTAGGCTGCGCATTACTATTATCATAAATAAAAGATATTTCTTCTATAAGTGTGTCTTTTGATGAACAAGACAATATACATAACAAAGAAAAGATTAAAATAGATTTATTCATATTACAGTTAAAGCATCTTTAATTTATTTATAATTTCTTCAGAATCCCACTCAACTACTCCTACAATAGTTTCAACTATCTCTCCAGTTTCGTTAAAAACATATGAAGTAGGCATAGCATAAACTCCAAGTGTTTCAAAGGATTTATTTGATTTCAAAAACTTTAAATCAAAATTCATTTCATTTTTAAAATTAGATATCTTGGAGATTGTTTCATCTGAAACTAATAAAAAAGTATAGCCGTATTCCTCTAATATTTTTTCAGCTCTTATCATGCTAGGCATCTCTTTTATACATGGTGCGCACCATGTTGCCCAGTAACTAATTACGACTTTTCCATTATTAAATTCTGAAAGGTTTAAAACATTTTCGTCCAAATCAACAAATGAGCTTTTCAATTGTAAAGATTCTAACTCAGATATTTTATTATTTGTAACGGTTGAGTTGCATGCAAATAATAAAAAATAACTTAATGTAAATAGAGCAGTCTTTCCCAATTTTAAATTTTAATAAAGTTAAAAAAATTAAGATTTTTTTCTCTTATCTTTCTTTTTAGGTAATTTTTTAGCAGATCTGTTCCATAATTAGAAGCACTATACCCGCCTTCACTATAAATAAAGCTAAAGCCTTCTAGAATAAACATATACGCAAGAATTTTTTCATACTAAGTAATTAATTTTTAAGTATTTATGTAATTTTTTTTAATATCTTTACATTCTTGCTTGATTTTAAGCAATTAACAAACTTACAAATTTGTGACTAAAAACTGGTTAGAAATAGATCATATAAATAATTTTCCTAGTGGAGTTAGATCTGTCTATTATAATGGTAGAAGAGTTAAAAGGCAAGAGGTTGAAATTGAGAGGAGTTACCATGAGGTTTCTAAATCAAACTACGATATTTCTAATATTCCGGAGCGTATAAATTATCTTCCAAAAAAACAAGCAGCTGAATACCTAGGTATTAGTGAAAGCACATTAACCAGGTATCACATTAATGGTAAGCTTAACTGGATAACTAGAAGAAATAGAACTCCAATTTATAAAAGAGAAACACTAGATAGTTTTAAGGAAAAAAATAAAGGAAAACTACTATCTTAGACCATCTTTTTCTATTTAGATGATAGTTAATTTTCATAAAGTAAATCTTAAAAAAAAACATCCACTTCAAATTAGTAGAGGTACCCACGATAAATCTCAAAATTTATTTATTGAACTCATTAAAGATGGAACTACTGCTTGGGGGGAATCCGCTCCAGGCAAAACTGAGGGAGCTTCTAATGCAGATGAAGTTGAAAAATCTTTATTGAAGCTTATTGAAACTGGTATTGACTCGCTGTCTATATATGAAATACATCAGAGAAGTAAAGAACTCAATATACCACCGTGTGCTTATGCTGCTATAGATATAGCTTTATGGGACTGGAAAGCAAAAAAAGCAGGATTGCCTTTAAGTAGTCTTTTAGGATTTCCTAATCCATCTATTCCAACCTCTATAACAGTTGGAATAAACCCTCCTGAAATAATAAAACAGAGAGTTGAAATTATTCTTTCAAATCCTCAGATTAAAGCATTAAAAATTAAACTTGGATCCCCTGATGGAATAGAATATGATAAAATGATATATTCTCAAGTATTGGAGTCGACAACAAAATCTGATATATCTATTAGAGTTGATGCAAATGGTGGATGGAGTATAGATGAAGCCAAGTTAATGATGAAATGGCTTGCTGAGAGGAAAGCCGAATATATTGAGCAACCTCTAGTTGAAGGGGAAGAAGATAAATTGAAGTATTTATTTGAAAGCAGACCTTTGCCAATATTTATTGATGAGTCATGTAGATTTTCAGAAGATGTGGTAAGATACTATGAATATGTAGATGGAGTTAATCTAAAATTAATGAAGTGTGGAGGAATAACTGAAGCATTAAGGATTTTAAATGTAGCCAAATCTTATAATTTAAAAACTATGATAGGCTGCATGAGTGAATCATCAATAAGTATATCAGCTGGAGCTTCAATATCAGGAATAATAGATTATGTAGATCTTGATTCTCACTATAATTTAGATCCAGATCCTAGTGAAGGAGCTAAAATGATTGATGGAATTACTATGAATAATAACAAACCTGGACATGGTTCAAAATTAAAAATCGAAAATTATGCTTAAATCAAGTGATAAGATTGCAATTTGGATGGAAGCCAGCATAGATGATGACTTTGGAAAAATGGGAATTAGCGCTCTTAGATACTTAAATAATGAAATTATTTGTGTTATAGATTCAGTGTTTGCTGGAAAAAAAATCTCTGAGGTATCGATTATAAATAAAGATATACCAATTGTAAATTCTCTAAATAATGCTAAGAATATGGGAGCTAATGTATTGCTTTTAGGAGTTTTAACATCTGGAGGTACTAGACCAAAATCTTGGGATTCGGTTATTAAAAAATCAATAGAGATGGGAATGTCAATAATAAATGGATTACATGATCAAATCAATCCAGAATTTTCAAAATACAGAGTAAACGATGAACAATGGATTTGGGATACCAGAGTTCCACAATTTATGCCTAAAATAGGTTCTGCCAAGGCATCTGAATTGTCTAATAAACGAGTACTTATGATTGGAACTGATATGGCTGCAGGTAAAATGACTGTTGGACTTGAGCTTTATTCATATTTAAGAAACAAAGATTTAAATGTTGGATTTGTTGCAACAGGTCAGGTAGGAATTACAATTACAGGAGCAGGGATTCCTTTAGATGCATATAAGTTAGATCATGCATGTGGAGCTGTAGAATCTGCCGTAATTAATCAAAAAGATAAAGATATAGTAATTGTGGAGGGACAAGGGTCAATTCTCCATCCTGGAAGTTCTGCAACATTACCTTTAATGAGAGGTACCTGTCCAACTCACATGATTTTATGTCACATTGCTAGAAATAATTCTCTTAGATCTCTAGAGAAAATTAAAATTCCTGATTTAAAGAAATTTATAGATTTAAATGAGCAAGTTGTATCAGTGATTGGCACATATCCAAACGCAAAAGTAATAGGTGTTGCACTAAATACTATTCAAATGGAAAATAATGAGGCTCTTGATATTATAAAAAAAGTTGAGGAAAATACGGGGCTTCCTTCAACGGATGTTATTAGATATGGTGGAGATAAAATTTTTGATGAATTACTTTAAAAAAATTATTACTTACAATGGTGATCAGCCGCTCTTGTAGCAATTTGATTATTTGGTTTTACATTAACCTTATATCCTAGGGAGTTTGCCCAACCTTTTGTTGCAGAGATTAATTTATTAGACCTATGATTTTCATCTGAGTTATAATCCATGTCAATTTCAACTTGAACACTTACTTGTTTTGTTAGCCATTCTGCTACTTTGATACTATATTCAGCTTCAAGCCAAAGTCTTTTCCAAATATCGTTTATAACATCACATGAAGACTTACTGAGAATGTAGTGTACACCTCTTGTCCCAAGTCTATATGCAATTACACTTGTGTAGTTTGTTTTTTTACCTATGTTTTGAGAATCAGATCCAATATGAATTTTTGCATGTGGATAATTCTTTAATATAGATAAGGTGTGATTTACAGGATCAATATTATTGCCTTTGACATCCTTAAATAATCTCATTTTCTAAAATAAATATTATTTGTAAATTAAACTCTTAATAAAACTCTAAATTATTATTAACTAATGAAAAAACTTCTCTCAATTTTATTTATTGTAGGATCTTCCTTTTTAGCAAACTCTCAAAGTGCAAACAAATTAAAGAAAGAATTACTCAATTCAATAGAACAAAAATCATCAGAATTGACAGCTTTAAGTGATAAAATATGGGCAGCTGCAGAAGTGGCCTTTAGAGAGGAAAAATCTTCCGAGTACCTAATTAAATATGCCGAAGAAAATGGCTTGACAGTAGAAAAAGGATTAGCTGGAATGCCTACTGCCTTTAAAGCTACATATGGGGAAGGAAAACCTATTATCGGTATTATTGGAGAGTTTGACGCATTACCAGGATTATCTCAAACGGCAGACTCGTTCAGGAATGAATTGACTGAAGGTGGAGCTGGCCATGGATGTGGTCATAATCTATTTGGCACAGCCAGCCTCGGTGCAGCTGTTGCAATTAAAGAATTAATTGAAAAAGGAGAATTAACAGGTACTGTCAAATTTTTTGGAACACCTGCTGAAGAGAAATTTTTTGGAAAACTTTGGATGATAAGAGAGGGAGTATTTGATGATGTTGATATAACTATGGATTGGCATCCTGCAGATCATACTGAAGCAAATGTTCAACCATCATTAGCTCTTGTTGATTTTATGGTTGAGTTTACTGGGCAATCAGCTCATGCATCTGCAGATCCATGGAATGCTAGGAGTGCAAATGATGCATTAGAATTATATACATCAGGAATAAACGCATATCGAGAACATGTTAAGCCTTCAGTCAGGATGCATTACCATATACAAGATGCAGGACAAGTTGTTAATGTTGTTCCAGACTATTCAAGAATTTGGGTTAGAGTGAGAGATATAACGAAAGAAGGATTACAGCCTGTTTATGACCAGGTTAGAAGGATGGCAGGAGGTGCAGCAATAATGGCAAATGTTGAGCATAAAGTTTCATTAATTTCAGGGATCCATGATCTTCTCCCAAATAGAACAGGAGGTGCAATAATGCAGAAAAATCTTGAAATTCTAGGAGATATTCAATATACTCAAAACGAAATTGATTTTGCATTAGACATGCAAAAAGCAAATGGAAAACCACAAATTGGAATTGATGGTAAAATCAGACCATTAAGAGAGACACTAGAGAGCCCAGGAGGAGGTTCAACAGATGTTGGAGATGTCAGTTATAATATGCCCGTTGTTAGTCTGGCTGTAACTACAGCTCCTAAGGGAGTCCCATGGCATTCATGGTCAGTCGTTGCTAGTTCTGGAATGTCAATTGGCCATAAAGGAATGCTTCATGCCGCAAAAGCACTTGGAATGTCAATGATTGACATATACAAGGATAACAAATTAAGAGAAGAGATTAAGAAAGAGTTTGATGAAAGAATTGGAGATTACGATTATGATCCTTATCTAAATCCAGGCCCCCCACCTATTGACTATGTTGACTAAATCCAAGATCTAGATTTCATCTCTTTAGTTACAATTTTAGATAAATAAATTATAGCAATCATATTTGGAATTGCCATTAGTGCAAAGGCTATATCAATAAGTCCTATTACAATTTCAACAGTCAATATTGATGATACTATTATAGCAGCAACATAGATTATATTATAATATTTTCCTTTTTTTGGTGTAGTTAGAAAACCATAACATTTTACACCATAATATGAGTAAGTAAATAATGTTGAGATTCCAAAAATTGATATCATAACTATCAGCAAATAATCTCCGAACCCAAAAAATAATCTTCTAAATGCTTCGAGAGATAATACAATTCCATTAAGATCACTTTCAAGATATGCTCCGCTAATAATTATAATTAAACCTGTAATAGTACAGACTAAAATTGTATCTAAAATAGGACCTAACATTCCAACAAGACCTTCATCTGT
>JBELLF010000024.1:0-15442 GCA_042088875.1 Candidatus Marisimplicoccus framensis
AATTATTTATAAATTTGCACTCCAATTAAATGATAGTGGAAACGCCTGTAAAGATTTTTTCGTGTACCCAGAGCATGACTCTTTCAAAGCAAATTGCTAAAGATTTTGGAAAAGATCTTGGTGTTGTTAGTTTTCAAAGATATAGTGATGGAGAATTCCAACCTTCTTTTGAAGAGTCAGTTAGAGGTTCAAGGGTATTTATAATTGGATCTACAAATCCTTCCACAGACAATTTAATGGAAATGCTTCTTATGCTTGATGCTGCCAGAAGAGCTTCTGCAAGACATATTACAGCAGTAATTCCTTATTTTGGTTGGGCAAGACAAGATAGAAAAGATAAGCCAAGAGTTCCAATAGGCGCAAAATTGGTTGCTAAATTATTAGAATCAGCAGGAGCTACAAGAATAATTACTATGGATCTTCATGCTGATCAAATTCAGGGATTCTTTGAGAAACCTGTTGATCATTTATATGCCTCATCAATATTTGTTCCATATTTAAAATCTCTAAATATTGATAATTTAACTATTGCATCACCTGATATGGGGGGTTCTAAAAGAGCTTATGCATATTCAAAATTTTTAGATTCAGACGTAGTTATATGTTATAAGCAAAGATCAAAAGGTAATATTATATCTCGCATGGAGTTAATTGGAGATGTCACTGGTAAAAATGTTGTTTTAATTGACGATATGGTTGATACTGCTGGAACATTAACAAAGGCTGCAGATTTAATGATCGAAAAAGGTGCAAAGTCTGTAATAGCAGTATGCACACATGCATTGCTTTCCGGTGATGCGTTTGAAAAAATTAAAAAATCTAAACTAAATAAATTAATAACAAGCGATTCAATTGAAATTAAGAAAGAATCTAATAAAGTTGAACACTTATCTTGCTCAAAAATGTTTGCTGAGGCAATGTATAATGTTCATCATAACAAATCAATTGATAAGCTATTTATAAAATAAATAAAAATGAAATCAATAGAAATAAAAGGTAAGATCAGGGAAAATACTGGTAAAACAAGTACAATTTCTCTTAGAAAAGAAGACAATGTTCCATGTGTTTTGTATGGAGGTAGCGAAGTAATTCATTTTTCTACATCTGAAATAGCCTTCAAGAATTTAGTTTACACAGCTGCTGCTCATACTGTTGTGTTAGATTTGGGTGATAAAAAAGTGAATACTATTCTTCAAGATATCCAATTTCATCCAGTTAGTGATAAAATAATACATGCTGATTTTTACGAATTACATGATGACAAGCCTATTACAATGGAAATACCTGTAATTCTTAGTGGAACAGCCACTGGAGTATTGAATAGTGGTGGTGTTTTAAGAAAGAATAAAAGAAAACTTAAAGTAAAAGCTATTCCAGCTAAACTTCCTGATTCAATTGACGTAGATATTTCCTCTCTTGAATTAGGGGATAAATACTATACTTCTCAAGTTGAGAGTGAAGATTTTGAATTACTTCATCCAGATAATACTGTTATTTGTCAAGTAAGAACATCAAGAGCGTCTATGTCATTACCAGAAGACACTGGAGACGCTGAGGGTGCAGAGGGAGCTGAGGGTGCAGAGGGCACAGAGTCTACTGAAGCTGCTGAAGCTAAGGAATCTAAAGATTCTGGTGCAGAAGCTTCTTAAGATGAGTCTTAATAGTGTTAATATTTTATTTAATTAATCTTAAGTATATTAAGGTTAATAAATAATAATGAATTTTCTTAAGAAAATCTTATCAATCTTAAATAATAATTCTGATATGAATAAATATCTTATTCTAGGTATTGGAAATATCGGTAGCGAATATGATGGAACTAGGCATAACATAGGCTTCGAAGTTGTTGATCAACTTTCTCAAAATCTAGATACCAAGTTTGAATCTGTAAAACTAGCTCAAAGGGCAGAAGGAAGTTTCAAAGGAAAAAAGATAATTATCATAAAACCAAACAATTATGTCAATAATTCAGGAAGATCATTATTGTATTGGCAAAAAAAAGAAAAAGTTTCACTTGAAAACATTCTGGTTGTTTGTGATGATTTAAATTTATTTTTTGGAAATATTAAAATAAAACCAAATGGCACGTCTGGAGGTCATAATGGCTTAAAAGACATTGAAGATAATCTTGGAACTTCTAATTATGCTAGGTTAAGGGTTGGAATTTCAAATAACAATAAGATTCCCAAATCAGATTATGTTTTAGGAAAGTGGAGTAGCTATGAAATGTCCAATATAAATACTCTTACAATTAGCTCAATTGAGATTATTTTCTCATTTATTCAAACTGGTATTGAAGAGACAATGAATCTCTACAACAAGAAAAATTTTATTAAATGAAAATTTTCAGAAGTATTGAAGATTATAATTTAAACCAAAGAACCATTCTAACAATTGGAACATTTGATGGAGTTCATGAAGGTCATAAGAAAATCTTGAATAAGTTAATTTCTTCATCAAAAAAAAAGAATTTATCATCTGTTGTCCTTACATTTTTCCCTCACCCTAGGATTATTTTAAATAAGTATAATGAAGTCAAAATGATAGATACATTAGATGAAAAAATTAAAGCTTTTGAAAAGTTAGGGATTGAAAATCTTATTATACATCCTTTTAATAAAAGTTTCTCATTATTATCTGCTGATCAATTTATTAAAGATTATTTAATTGAAAAATTAAAAATTAATCATATAATTATAGGGTATGATCATAGATTTGGTAAAGGGAGAGAGGCATCAGTAGATGATTTAAAAAAATATGGAGAAAGTTTTGATTTTATAGTTGAAGAAATTAAAGCACATGAGGTTGAATCTATAGCTGTAAGTTCAACTAAAATTAGAGATTCAATTAATAGTGGTGAACTTGATAAATCAGCAAAATTTTTAGGTAGATTTTTTAAATTAACTGGAAAAGTTGTCAAAGGTGATGGTTTGGGAAAACAAATTAATTATCCAACTGCAAATATTTATGTTGAAGAAAATTATAAGATTATTCCTAAAGATGGTGTCTATTTTATAAAGACTTTAATTGATGATAATGAATTCCATGGAATGATGAATATTGGTCATAGACCTACAATAGGTCAAAATAAAAAATCAATAGAAGTTCATTTATTTGATTTTGATAATGACATTTATAATAAAACTATTTCTGTTGATGTATTATCAAAAATAAGAGATGAGATAAAGTTTTCATCAATTGAAGCCTTAAAAGAGCAATTAAAAAAAGATGAAACTTATTGTATTCAGTTAATCAACAAATAAATTTTATCTTTGATTTAAAATAATTATGCTTTCAATTGATTACATCACAAACTCAAAAGATGACGCAATTATAGGCCTTAAAAAAAGAGGTTTCAAGAATCTAGATGTATTAGATAGCATAATAGAGCTCAATAATAATCGAAAAAAAATACAGCAAGAACTTGATAATATTCTTTTTAAGTCTAATACAATTTCTAAAGACATAGCTGGAGCATTTAAATCAGGTAATAATGATATTGACATTGATAGTCTCAAATCTGAGTCGTCAAATTTAAAATTAAAGTCAAAGAGTTTAGCAGAAGAATTAGATACAGTTAAAATTAAAATATTGGATCTAATAACTACAGTACCTAATATTCCTGATTCAAAAGTACCTGATGGACTTTCTGAGGAAAATAATATTGAAGTATTTAGAAGCTCTAATTTTAAGGAGTCTGGATATGATCTAAAAAATCACTGGGATTTATCAAAAGAATATGACATTATTGATTTTGAATTAGGAAGTAAGATAACAGGATCAGGATTTCCAGTATTTAAAGGTAAAGGTGCCAAACTTCAAAGAGCATTAATTAACTTCTTTTTAGATAGAAATAGCTCTGCAGGATACAATGAGTTTCAAGTTCCTCACTTGGTAAACTCAGACTCTGCTTATGCTACTGGCCAATTGCCTGATAAAGATGGTCAAATGTATCATGTTATCAATGATGACTTTTATTTAATTCCTACAGCAGAGGTTCCTTTAACAAACATATACAGAGATAAAATCTTAGCAGTTGACCAGGTCCCAGTTATGATGACTGGTTATACCCCATGTTTTAGAAGAGAAGCTGGAAGTTATGGGTCTGATGTAAGAGGATTAAATAGATTACATCAATTTGATAAAGTAGAGATAGTAAGAATTGAACATCCTGACAAGTCTGATGATGCATTAATTAAAATGAAAGAGCATATAAAAGAAATTCTAACAGAACTTAAACTTGATTTTAGAATTTTAAATTTATGTGCAGGTGATCTAGGTTTTACATCTTCCATAACGTATGATTTTGAAGTTTTTTCAAAAGGTCAAGAAAAATGGTTGGAGATAAGCTCTGTTTCAAACTTTAAAACATATCAATCTAATCGTCTAAATCTCAAATTCAAAGATAAGGATGGCAAAAATTATTCATTACATACTCTTAATGGAAGTTCACTAGCACTTCCAAGAGTAATGGCAGGATTAATTGAGAATAATCAATCTGAAAATGGAATTAAAATTCCTGAGGCTTTATTACCATATACAGGATTTAACATAATAAACTAATTCTATGATTGAAAATGTTAGTCCAAAAAAATCCCTGGGTCAACATTTTCTTACTGATGAAAATATTTCAAAGAAGATTGTTACTTCTGTTAGCTTAAAAAAATTTGACGCTATAATTGAAATTGGACCTGGAAAAGGTTCATTAACAAAATACCTATTTGAGTTTAGCGATAAATTAATACTTGTTGAATATGATGCAGAGTCTGTAGAATTTATTAAAAGTTCATTTGAAAAATACAATCCAAATATTATAAATCAAGATTTTTTAAAATTTAATTTAAGGGATGTACTTTTTAAAAAAAATAAAAATTTAATAATAGGTAATTTTCCATATAATATTTCAACTCAGATCATCTTTAAAGTCCTGGACAACTATTTATTAGTAGATGATTTAATAGGAATGTTTCAGAAAGAAGTAGCAGAAAGGATAATTAGTAAACCTAACTCAAAGCAATATGGAATAATTTCTGTAAAAACTCAACTATTATATAATGTTAAAATTTTGTTTGATGTTTCGCCTAATGTATTCTTTCCAAAACCAAAAGTAAATTCCTCAGTTATTTCAATGAAAAGAAAAAAAAATATTAATATTAATTTTGATATAAAGCTATTTGATAGATTAGTAAAACTTAGTTTTCAGCAAAGAAGAAAGAAAATAAAAAACTCTTTAAAAAAACTTGATATAAAGGAAAGTATTTTAGAAGATAGTATCTTTGATTTAAGACCTGAGCAACTATCTGTTAATGAATTTATTAGATTAACACAAAAAATCAATAATGAAGCAATTTAAAATTAATGATGAGTTAATTAGAAAGATTAAAAAGCTTATCGAAGATAATAGCAGAGATAAGCTTTTATCAAGCTTAAAAGATATTCATTACGCAGATCTAGCAGAAATTTTTGAATTATTAGAAACAACAGAAGTTATTTTTCTAGTTAAAATTTTTGATAAACAAAAGATTGCAGATGCGTTAGCAGAAATTGATGAAGACTTACTGGAAATAATTTTAGATAAATTATCTGCTAAAGAAATTGCTGAAAAAATTATTGAACTTGATACAGATGATGCAACAGATGTTATTTCGGAATTAACTGAGGAGAGACAGGAAAGAGTGTTTTCTCAAATTAAAGATTCTGAGTTAACAGATGACATTAAAGAGTTACTTAAATATGATGAGGATACAGCTGGTGGTTTGATGGCTAAAGAGCTAGTAAGTGTTAATGAGAATCTAAGTATCTCCAAATGTCTTGATGAAATAAGAAAACAAGCAAAGAATGTAACTAGAGTTCATTCCATTTATGTTGTTGATTCAAAAAACAGATTAAAAGGAAGACTTTCACTTAAAGATGTTGTTACTGCTAAGTCTAGATCTAAAGTTAGGGATATTTATATTCCAAATGTTGACTATGTTACTGTTGATCAAGAAGGAGAAGATGTTGCAAAAATTATGTCTAAATATGATTTGGAAGCGATTCCTGTTACAAATAAAAGAAAAACATTACTTGGTAGAATTACAATTGATGATATTGTCGACTTGATTAAAGATGAAGCTGAAAAAGACTACCAATTAGCTGCTGGTATATCATCTGAAGTTGAAGTTAATGATTCAATTTTTCAATTAACTAAAGCCAGATTACCATGGCTCTTCTTAGGACTTCTAGGTGGGCTTGGAAGTGTTTTTATTTTAAAAGATTTTGAGCAAATAATGAATCAGCCAGACCTAAGAAATCTATTTTTTTATACACCTTTGATTGCAGCTATGGCTGGTAATGTTGGTGTACAATCGTCTGCAATTATAGTTCAAGGTTTAGCAAATGATTTAGTAAAAGGCTCATTATTAAATAGACTATTTAAGGAAATTGGACTTAGTTTAATTAATGGTTTTGTTCTTTCAGTTATTTTAATAATTTTTGGTCAAATAGTTAATCAAGATTTATTAATGAGTCTTACTATAGCTGGGTCCATGATGGGAGTTATAATTATTGCATCACTAGTTGGAACTTTTGTTCCTATAATTCTTAATAAACAAGGAATTGATCCAGCTATCGCTACAGGTCCTTTTATTACTACCGCTAATGATATTTTTGGAATTTTCTTATTCTTTTACATAGCAAAAATTTCTTTAGGATTTTAATCATGAAAATTCTTATACTTTGTACTGGTAATTCATGTAGAAGTCAAATTGCACATGGATATTTGAATCACTTAACGAATAACTCTGTATCTATATTCAGTGCAGGAATTGAGAAACATGGACTAAATTCAAATGCTGTTCGCTGTATGCTTGAAGATAAAATTGATATATCTCATCATACTTCAAATTTAGTAGACGAATACTTAGAAATTAAATTTGATTTTATCATAACTGTATGTGATAACGCTAATGAGACATGTCCAGTTTTTCCAGGTAAATCTTTAGTTAAAATACATCAAAACTTTATAGACCCTACGAAAATTAAAAACGGTGAATATGGGGACCATTTTATAAAAACAAGAAATGAAATAAAGAAATTTATTCAGGACTTTATAGAGAATTATCTAGATAAATAATCATCAATTATTTGTTTGTTCATTCGAACAATTTTCCATTGATCAAGACCATCAATTATTGCCCCGGTTTTCTTATAAAAGTTTATGGCAGGCTTATTCCAATCAAGAACAGACCACTCTACTCTATTTACATCTCTTCTTTTAGCCTCCTCTAGAAAAGATTTATATAGAAGTGTACCTATTCCTTTACCTCTCATTTTTTCTGTAACTATAAGATCTTCAAGATGAAGAGTGTCTCCTACCCATGTAGAATATCTTGGTGTATAGAACGCTAGCCCAACAATTGTTTTATCTATTTCAGCAATAATACATTGAAATTTTGGATTCTCTCCAAATCCATCTCTTCTTAATTTTTGTTCAGTAACTTTTACAGCATCTGGTTCTTTTTCAAATATAGCGAGTTCAATTAATAATCTCAATATATCTTTAACATCATCTGAATTAGCCTTTCTAATTATAGTATTAACCATAATTCAATTTAAAAAATTAATTGTTTTTTCTAGAAAAAATTTAGGATTATCTGCATGAACCCAATGGGCTGCAGATGGGACCTTTATTATTTCAAGATTCTTAAAAAAAGAATTCATTAACTCATAATCTGATTCATTTACATAATCAGAATTTTCACCATGAATAAGTAAGGTTGGATTATTAAAAGAAAAGTCTTCTTTCAAAATTAATGAAAGCTTATTTTTAAAATCATATAATATGTCAAGATTAATTTTTAGACCTAAGGTATCTTGGTCTTTCCAATAAAGATTTTTTAACAAGAATTGTCTAACTCTTTCATCAGAAATTAATTTTGAAAGTTGAGAGTCTGCATCATTTCTTGATTTTATTATTTTAAAGTCAAGAGATTTTAAGCTTTCAAGTATATAATCGTGGTGAGGTTTATATGCTTTGGGAACTATATCTACAATTATAATTTTTTTAAGTAGCTCTGGATAATTCTTGGCGAAAAGCATTGTAACATTTCCTCCCATTGAATGACCTATCATGTAAAAATTTGAGATATTATGATGAGAGATATATTCATAAATATCTTGTACCATTAAATCGAAGCTGAATTCATTAGTCCAAAAACTTTTTCCATGATTTCTTAAATCAATAAGATGAACTTTAAATCCACTTTCAGCAATTTTATTTGCATGAGACTTCCAATTGTCTCCCATACCAAGAAAACCATGAACAATAACGATATCCTTATTGGAATCACCAACTATTTTAGAATGAAGTATGTTCAATTTAAAATTTTTAAATAAGATTTAATTGTAGACTCAAGACCAAAGTAAAGTGACTCTGAAATTAATGCATGTCCTATTGACACTTCTTTAAGATTTAAAATATTTTTTTTAAAAAATTTAAGATTTTGTTGATTTAAATCATGACCTGCATTAAGTTCTATTCCAATTTTATTAGCAATCTCTGAGCATTTATTGTATCTATTTATAGCATTAACTTTATTATTTTTATATTGTTTAGCATATGGACCAGTAAATAATTCAACTCTATCTGCATTTATTTTTTTTGCACCTTCAAGCATTTTTGAATCCGGATCAATAAATATTGATACTCTTATTGAGTTTAATTTAAATTCTTCTACTATATCATTCAAAAAATTAAAATTGTTAACTGTATCCCAACCAGAGTTTGAGGTAATTGCATCAGGTTTATCAGGGACTAAAGTAACTTGATCAGGTTTTACTTCACAGACCATATCAATAAATTTTTTAGAAGGATTCCCTTCAATATTTAACTCAGTATTAATGTTACTTTTTAAATCATATGCATCAGAGTATTTGATATGTCTTTCATCAGGTCTAGGATGTATAGTTATACCTTCAGCACCAAATTTTATAATGTCTTTTGCAGTTTTAAGTAAGTTAGGATAATCTTCTCCCCTAGCATTTCTAAGGGTTGCGATTTTATTAATATTTACACTTAATTTAGTCATCTTAAATCAATAAACTTAAATACAAATATAGTACTTAATTAAGTTTTAAAGTTTGTATTTTAGCTAGATGAAAATTGCTTTATACATAGCATTTAGTAATAGTTCTTCAGTTATTTGCTGTAAGGAAGTTATTGATATTATATCAGCAGAAAATGATATAATTATTGATTCAAAAATTAAGATTGATCTTAGTAAAGAATTACAGAATAAATTTTCATTTTTTGATTCATCAAAACCTATTGATAAGGATATTGACTATGTTTTTGCTGTTGGTGGTGATGGCACAATATTAAGATCTATTACTTACGTAAAAGATTCAGGAATTCCAATATTAGGTATAAATGCAGGAAGACTTGGTTTTTTAACCAGTGTGCAAAAAGAAAATATAGATCAAGCTATAAACAAAATAAAAGAAAATAAATTTAGCATTATAAATAGAACACTTTTAGAGGTAAAGTCATATTCAGATAGTAAAATTTTTTCATATGCACTAAATGAAGTTACAATTCAAAGAAAAGATACTACATCCCTTCTAAATATATCATGCAAAATAAATGATGATTATCTAACTAATTATTGGTCAGACGGATTAATAATTTCTACTCCTACAGGTTCCACAGGTTATTCTCTAAGTAATGGTGGGTCAGTTGTAACTCCAGAATCCAAGGTAATCATACTGAATCCAATTGCACCACATAACATTAATATGAGATCTCTAATAATTCCTGATGATTCAGAAGTTAAAATTCAGGTTGCTGGAACTGATAATATTAATTTATCTTTAGACTCTAGAATGTACTCGTTTGAATCAAAAAATGAAATTCAGATATCAAAATCAAAGTTCACTATAAAGACAATTAAACTTGATGATGATAGCTTCTATAAAAGATTAAGAGAAAAACTATTTTGGGGGCAAGATATGAGAAATAATAAAATCAGCGACTAATGAATACTCCTAATCATGTAGCTATTATTATGGATGGGAATGGAAGATGGGCTGAACAAAAAGGAATGCCAAGAGAGTTTGGTCATCAAAATGGAGTTAAATCTGTGAAAAAGATTGTTGAGGAGGCTAGTAAACATAGAGTAAGTTATTTAACCTTATTTGCATTCTCTATTGAGAACTGGAATAGGCCTAACCGTGAAGTAGAGACATTAATGAGACTATTAGTAGAATCTCTTAGAGATGAGTTTGAGGATTTATTTAATAATAATGTTAGATTAAATTCAATAGGGGATATTAAATCTCTTCCCTATGAAGTAAGACATGAATTAGCCAAAATTATAGATAACACAAAAGATAATTCAGGTATGACATTAACTTTAGCCTTGAGTTATGGTGGGAAACAGGAGATTTTTAAAGCTGTTAAAGAGATTTCCCAAAAAGTTAAAAATGAGATAATTTGTCTAGATAATTTTGATGATTCCATCATTAATGACCATCTTTACACAAAAAATTTACCAGATGTAGATTTACTAATTAGAACTAGTGGTGAACAACGAATTAGTAATTTCTTATTATGGCAAATAGCATATGCTGAATTATATTTCACTGAAACATATTGGCCTGACTTTTCCGAAGAAGATTTTAAATATGCAATTATTGAATATCAAAAAAGAGAAAGAAGATTTGGAAAAACTACTAAACAACTTTAGATCAAAAACTTTAAATATTCTTTCTATCCTTTTCCTAATGTCAGGAATTGTTTATTCTCAAGATGATTATAGAAAGGGGGGTACTTATTCTATAGATACTATAACTGTTGTTGGACTTAAAAACTTTAGTGATAGAACTGTTGTAACATATAGTGGTTTAAGACAAGGTCAGTCAATTCAAGTACCTGGAGAAGAAATTAGCGCAATCTTAAAAAAACTTTGGAATTTAGAACTCTTCAGTAATGTTGATCTATATGTAACTGATATAAATAATGGGGCCATCAAATTGGAGATCAATGTAGAGGAATTGCCAACATTATTGAACTACAAGATAAATGGTATAAAAAAAGGTAAAGCAGAAACGTATGAAAAGGAAACAGAATTATCTGAAGGTAAGAGATTATCTGAAAGCTTTCTCACAAATACAAAGAACTACATAACAAATGAGTTAAAGAAAGATGGTTATTTAAATTCTGAAGTTAAACTAATAACCGTTCCTGACTCTTTAGGCTCAAATAGAATTAACTTAGATATTAACATTGATAAGGGTGAGAGGGTTAAAATAAGAAATATAAATTTTTCAGGTAATGAAATTTTTGGAGACTTTAAACTTAGATCGAAATTAAAAAAGACTAAGAAAAAATTTCCTCTTAGATTTTGGAAAAAATCCAAACTTATTGATTCAGATTATATTGCAGATAAGGAAAATTTAATCTCATATTATAAAGAGAAAGGGTATAGAGATGCTCGTGTTGAATTTGATACAATTGTTATAAACGATGAAAAGACAATTGATATTAACTTAAATATTGATGAGGGTAATAAGTATTATTTTGGAGACATTAACTATATTGGAAATAGTTCATATTCTAATTTCCAGCTTGATCAAATATTAGGTATTAAAAAAGGTGATACCTACAATGGAGTTCTACTTAAAGAAAGAATACAAGACGAAAAACCTGATGCAAATGACATATCCAATCTATACCAAAATAGTGGATACCTTTTTTCATCAGTCAATGCTGTTGAGGTTAGTGCTGAAAATGATACTATAGATTTTGAAATTAGGATTAACGAGGGTAAACTTGCTAATTTTAATAAAATTTCAGTAACTGGTAACACCAAGACTAATGATAATGTAATCTTCAGAGAGTTAAGAATTAAACCAGGAGAACTTTACAGTAAGGATAAAGTTGTAAGAACAATTCGTGAAGTTGGACAATTAGGTTTCTTTGATGCAGAGCAGATTAGTCCAGACTTTAAAAATGTTGATCCTAATCAAGGAACTGTAGATATAGAGCTTGGAGTAATTGAAGCTGGAGCAAGTCAATTAGAATTACAAGGCGGATATGGTGGCGGTGGGTTCATGGGTACATTTGGTGTAGCCTTCAATAATTTTTCTATTAAAAATATTAGGAATAGAAAAGCTTGGCAACCTTTTCCAAGTGGTGATGGACAAACTCTTGCTATTAGACTTCAAACTAGTTCATTCTACAATACAACTAGTTTTAGTTTTGTTGAGCCATGGTTTGGAGGAAGAGAACCTGTTCAATTCTCTGCTTCATTGTCTTCTACAACTCAATATAGATATGATTATTTTACAAGAAGAGCTGATAAAAGTCAATCTTTTCAAATCAAAGGTTTTAACCTTGGTATAGCCAAGAGGTTAAGAGTTCCTGACGATTATTTTGTGTTATCTCAATCCATTTCATATCAATATTATAACTTACAAAACTACTATACAGGACTTTTTACATTTGGTGACGGAGAGTCTCATAACATTGCATACAATATTGCATTATCTAGAAATAATACATTTACAAATCCTATTTTTCCTGTCGGTGGATCAAAATTTACTTTAAGTGCAAGGTTATCTCCACCATACTCTTTAATTACTGGAGACGATTTATCTGATATAGATGAAAGACCTGAATATTTAGATAGAAATGGTAATCCAATTCAGGCCGAAATTGATCAGGCAAAGTTTAGGTGGTTAGAGTTCTACAAAGTAAAATTTGATGGAAGCTGGTATACAAGATTGTTTGGGAAGTTTGTATTAAAAGCTCAAACTGACTTTGGGTTTTTAGGTACTTATAATAAAAATAAAGGGAATATTCCTTTTGAAAGATTTTTTCTAGGTGGAGATGGAATGATGCAGTATGCTTTAGATGGAAGAGAGACAATTTCTCTTAGAGGATACGAAAATCAATCTTTATCGAGTAGAGATGGTTCGGTAATATATAATAAATTTTCTCTTGAGCTTCGATATCCAATAAGTTTGAAACCCAGTGCGTCTGTATTTGCTTTAAGTTTCTTAGAAGCTGGAAATGGATTTGATGATTTCAAAGATTATAATCCATTTGATTTAAAGAGATCTGCTGGAATTGGAGTAAGAGTTTTTATGCCAGCTTTTGGTCTTCTTGGTATTGACTTTGGTTATGGGTTTGATAGTACAAATCTTTCTAATACTGGTGAACCATCTGGATGGCAAACACACTTTGTAATAGGTCAACAATTTTAGCAATATTTGAATAAAAATTACGATATTGCAATTCGAAAATATTTAATAGATTATGAAATCAGTATTAAAATTAATTACGGCAGCTTTTTTGACTTTAGCACCACTTTCTGCTTCTGCTCAGTCTAATGTTGCACACATTAATGTTCAACAACTAATAAGTGAGATGCCTGAAGTAATTGCTGCTCAGAATGAGTTAGCTAAGCTTGAGAAGGATTATACTACACAAATAGATAATGCTTTCAAAGAATTTCAGACTAAAGCACAATCTTATTCTGCAGATGCTGCAAATCAAACTGATGTTACAAATCAGGCAAGACAAAAAGAGCTTGAAAGTATGCAGGCTAATCTTCAAGAATTTAGAGACTCAGCAGCTCAAGAGCTACAGAAAAAGCAAATGGATCTGATGACCCCTCTATTAGAGAAAGCTAGAGATGCAATTACTAAAGTAGGAAAAGAACAAGGTTTTAATTACGTAATTGATTCTAGTCCAAACGGGGGAATCATACTTGCAGACGGAAAAGATCTTTTAGCAGATGTAAAGAAAGAGCTAGGATTCTAAAAGGATTTTAACTTACGTAAGGCTTTTTTATATATAGTGGCTCAAAATAGGCTAAATCTTCAAATTTTTGTTCTATATATGATCTATATGATAAATCAATCATGTTAATAGATGATATTGGCTTATATTGAAGTTTAACCTTATCGTTGATAATAGAATTGATATAATTGAATGAATCTTGATTATTAACCACAATTGTAGAGTTTTCTCTTATGTTTCTAATAATATAATTGGAGTCAACTTGATCTATTAATGGGTCACCTACTTCATTTAATCCATTTTCAAAAGTTGATAAAAAGTAAAAATTACCTTTGTCATTTATCATTGGTATAATATCTCCACTGTCATTTTTTATAGAATTAGCCAAAATTTTTAATGATGAGATACCAATCAAATTTATTTTATGAGGATAGCATAATCCTTTTGCGACTGAAAAACCAATTCTAAGCCCTGTAAAGGATCCTGGACCTATACCAATGGCAACAGCAGATAATTCTTTAACACTAACATTATTTTGAGCTAAAATATCTTTGATTGTACTTGTTAAAAGTTCACTGTGACGATATTTATCATCCTCTAAGTCAAAATTTGATATAAGGTCACCTTTTGAGGATAAAGAAACTGAACAGTTTTTACTGGATGTCTCAAAATTTAAAATTAAAGACATTAAAATTTAATTATCCATCGGTATTGATAATGGAAGGCCAAAATAAAATTCTAAAACTTTTAGTCTAAAGATATAATCAAACTTTGCCCTAATATTTTCTGAAACAGCAGCTTCATATAACTGTTTTGATTGAATAAAGTCAAATGAATTTAGTGAACCTAATAAAAATCGATCAGATGCATCTTCAAATGCACTTTGTAAAGACTTAACAGTTTTGTTGGAGGCTTCGTAGAATTTGATAGCACCAACAAGATCATTATATGCTTGATTAACAGTATTTTCTAGATTAAGTTTCTCTTGTTCATATTGAAATTTTAATCTATCTAAATTAATCTTAGATCTTTCAATATTATTTGAAATTGCTTTACCTTGAAATATTGGTATATTAAGCCCAAATCCATAAGTTTGACCTTTATTAAAATCTAATTGATCATTAAAGCTTGGTGCATTATCAAGATATGATACTCTTGTATTAAATGAATAAAATGATGTTAAAGAAGGCAATCTAAATGACTTCGCAATTTTAATATCTTTTTCTGCTATGGAAATATTTGTCTCTGCAAGCTTTATATCATTTCTGAAAGTTTTAGCTTTTTCATAAATTTCTTTAGGAGAGTTTTCTAGTATATTAGAGAAGGGTATACTGAAATCTTCATCTGCTATGTCAAAGCTTTCATAGTTATCAATTAAAAGCACTTGAGCAAGATTTAGTTTAACATCTCTTAGATTATTTTCTGCTAGAACAACATTTTGCTCCTGTGACGCTAGATTTGCTTCTATCTCAAATATTTGCCTTGGCGAAAATATACCTGATTCAATTAAATCTTTAGTCCTATTATATTCTTCTTTTGTTATTTCTAGTTGAGATTTTTGAACCTTTAGTATCTCCTTGTTAAACATTATCTGTAAATAAGAGTTCGCAACAAAAAGCTTAACATCATCTTTAATATCTTCAAGCTGATATTTTGAAG
>JBELLF010000025.1:0-15407 GCA_042088875.1 Candidatus Marisimplicoccus framensis
TTTTTTGTAGACCCCAACTAGGTCTCATATGTGCATGAGTATCAACAAAACCAGGTAAAATAGTTCTTCCATTTACATCAATAACCTCAGTAAATTTATCTATGTTAATTTGACTTTTACTCACTTCTTTAATACGATTATTAACTATATATATTTGACCATTTTCTATGATTTCATCTTTATTCATAGTAATTATTTTGGCATTTTTAAGTAAAATTGAACTCTCAGGTATATCTCTGTTTAATTCTACTATAACCTCTAATTCATCAGCTATAAATTCATCTTCATCTTCATTATTGTCTAATTCTTTAGCTAACTCTGGGTTTAGTTTTGCAATCTCCTCAGCTAAATCTTCTTTTTTCTTTTCATCTTCAGTTTGGTCTTTATCTTTTTCTTTCATTTTTTTATCAAACTCTTCGGAATCTTTTAAGTTATAAGAGAAGAAAGAAGAGCCTAATGACCAATAGAGAGTCTCTGAGTCATTATCCCAAAAAGGAAACTCACCTCCAATTTTAGTTAACTTTTTAGCAGGAAATGAAGAAAATTTTGGGTTAGATAAAGATATTTTTAAAGACTCTTTTCCAGTGTATGGGATTGTGAAACTATATATATTGTTACTAACCTTAGCAAGACCCTGCTTTCCATCTGGTGATATCTTTACAACACTTGCTGTTGAAGGTGTTTTAGAACTATAAGTTGTAATTCCTGTTACTTTTACAATTTTCTTTTCATCTGTCCCGTCCCATTTAATCGACACTAATCCATTTCTTGAACTATATAGGTAAATTCTATCTTCACCTTTAACAAAGTGAGGATAAGATCTACCTTTAGAGTCATCGATATAATTAAGTTTACCCCCATTTGAGGATATCCACATCAATTTATCACTAGATTTAAAGGCATATGGACCATAACTTTCTTTATAACTACCCTCATCACCCATTATAAATACAATTTTATCTCCGAATTCATTCCAAACAGGATAAGTAAAGACACCTTTTTCCTTTATATTTTGACTTTGAGTTAAAAGAACTGGATCTCTTCTCCCATCAGATCTAACCTTATAAATTGAGCCTCCGTCTTTGTTATTCCAAGAAACAAAAGCAATTTCTCTTCCATCTGGACTCCAAGCAGGCATTGCTTCAATTGTCTCATCAACAAACTCAGTTAATCTATTCATTTCTTTTGTATTCAAGTCCATTACATACAACTTGTTTACTGCTGTAAATGCAATTTTAGATTTATCTGGAGAAATTTTAGCATCTCTAATCTGGGTTGCATTCATTATCTTCTCATCTGAGATTGCATAGTCAAACTTGAGCTCAGGTCCAACTTCAACTATTTCATCAACCTTGAATGGTATTATAGATGAAGTACCATTCATAATAGATATTTTATTAATTTTTCCCCCATAAAAAACTATTAAATAGTTACTATCTGGAGTAAATGACATATTGGGTAAAACACCTAAGGTTGCTTGAGATTCTTGATCATCTTTTTGAACAGGAAATGCAAGCCATTTTTCTTCACCAGTTTTTAAATCCCTTATTCTCAAAGCAGTTTTATCTTCATATCTTGTTCCATAGACTAGCCATTTTCCATTTGGTGATAGTGTTGGCGTAAATGCAGATCCAAATCTTGATGTTTCTCTTTTAGTTTCTCCTGTTTCTCTGTCATATTTGGATATCTGATACTGAGGAAAACTAGCATTATATTGCCAAGAATTTCTTCTTTCTGCGTACCAAATATATCTATCATCATGGCTAACTGCAGGCTGAACAATCTTCAAGGAAGAGGGTTCACCTACTAGTTGAACACCAGAACCTCCTTCTTTGTGATACATATGTAATTTTAGATTTCTAAAACCTGTTGAGGCAATTATATAGTCACCATCTTTTGACCAATCTGCAAATGCTGTTTGGTTATCTTTTCCCTTAGTGATTTGTAGTGAATCATTAGTCTCTAAGTCTCTAGTCCATACGTTTACATTTCCACTTTTATCACTTGTATATACAATTGAATTTCCATCTGGAGAAAATCTTGGATGTGAATCATATGCCATTCCTTTAGTTATTCTCTTCGCATCACCACCATTCATAGGCATTGAATAAATATCTCCCAACATATCAAAAACTATAGTACTACCATCCGGGCTAACATCGAGTGAAATCCAAGTACCTGTATCAGTATTAAGTTCAAAAAATCTATCTGCTTTAATTGGTAGATTTTTATTTTTTTTCGATTCTTTTTTAGTATCATCTTTTTTCTCTTCCTGAGCAAATGAGAAACTTCCAAATAAGATAAAAGCTAAAGTTGTACACAATAATCTTTTCATAATTCTAGTTTTTCGTAAATATACTGATTTTGAATTCTTCTAACATTTGGAATATAATCATTTAGTTATATTTGGGGTATAAAAATTTATCAAAATGAAAAATCGTATCATTCTTTTATTTTTATTATTTGCATTT
Organism: Candidatus Marisimplicoccus framensis; assembly: GCA_042088875.1. Lineage (GTDB taxonomy): Bacteria > Bacteroidota > Bacteroidia > Flavobacteriales > Flavobacteriaceae > Marisimplicoccus > Marisimplicoccus framensis_A. The sequence continues at coordinate 2,472 of JBELLF010000025.1, forward strand.
AATTTGGCTTTTCCTCAAGGTAAACTTCAAATAATAAATCAAATAGTTTCAGAAGCAGAAAATAATTCTCAACTTGAAACTTTAGCACATGAGCTTGTGGATCAAATTGGTCCTAGACTTACAGGGACTCCGCAAATGCAATTAGCTCATGATTGGGTAATTAATACATATGCTAAGTGGAATATAAATGCAGAAAATGAACAATTTGGTCAGTGGAGATCATGGGAAAGAGGAATAAGTCATGCCGATATGATAACTCCATGGGTTAAATCCTTAGAGGGCCAGCAACTTTCATGGAGTGCCAGTACAAAAAAAAATGGAGAATTAGGAGAAGTAGTATCTATACCATTTGAATCAAAGGAAGTATTTGATGCTTGGCTGAAGACTATTAAGGGAAAACATATTCTTTTTGGCACACCTGATATTTCAGGTAGACCAGATTACGATCTTAAAAGATGGGCAAAAGAAGAAACTCTTGAAGAAATAAGAAGATTTAGATTAACCAAAAGGAGTAGGGATTTTAGAAATATCAGAAAAACAGGATATGACTTTAAGGAAATGATGAAAGCTATCGAGGACGCTAAACCTGCATCAATAATTACAAGTGCATGGACTAATAGTTTTGGAACTAACGTAATTTTCAGTCCAGGTGCTTATGGAATTAGTCCATATACTCCTACTGTTGATATAAGTATGGAAGATTTTGGATTGCTATACAGGTTAGCTGAAAGTGGCCAGAAACCTACTGTTAATGTTAATCTTCAATCTAAAGAATTAGGTAAAGTACCAACTTATAATTCTCTAGGAAAAATTTCAGGAGTTGAAAAACCAAATGAATATGTTATTCTATCGGCACATCTAGACTCTACTGGAGGTGGAACAGGAGCTACAGACAATGCCACAGGAACAATTGTAATGATGGAGGTTATGAGAATTTTAAAGAAAATTTACCCTAATCCAAAAAGAACTATTATTGCTGCTCATTGGGGTGCTGAAGAACAAGGACTTAATGGATCTAGTGCTTTTGTTGAAGATCATCCGGAAATAGTAGAAAACTTACAAGCTTTATTTAATCAAGATAATGGTACAGGTAGAGTAGTTCAAATAAATGGCCATGGATTTACTGAAGCATACAGATTTATAGGAGAATGGCTTCAATATGTACCATCAGAAATAAGAGATGAGATTGATACAGAGTTTCCTGGAATACCAATTCCTCTTAATTCCTATGAAGAAAATGGAGTAATTGTTCCCTCTGGTGGTTCATCTGATTGGAGAAACTTTGTTTCATCAGGAGTTCCAGGTTTTAATTTAAGATCTCTTGATTTTTCGTATGGTGGTGATAGCCAGTATCACTATACTTGGCATACTAATAGAGATACTTATGATAAAATAGTCTTTGATGATGTAAGAGATAATGTAATTCTGATAGCTATCTTAACATACCTTGCAAGTGAGGAAGAAGAATTGATGCCAAGAGATAGAAGATTACTACCTATTGATCCTCTGACAGGTAAAAGAGGAGAATGGCCTTCTCTTAGAATTCCTAATAGAGACGGCTCTGAAGATAATTAGCATGGAAAACTTATTATTGCTATTTGAAAATATTTCATCTGTTAATAGAGTAGTAATAATTGTCTCTGGTATTACCTTTTTTTGGATAATTGAAGGAATTGTACCTTTTAAATTTCTCAATTATAAAAAATGGACTCATTCAATTCCAAATTTTTTATTAACCCTAACAACAATAATTGTAAATTTTTTCTTTGCATTTTTACTAGTATTTGCTTCTGATTGGTCAAATGAAAATAGTTTTGGAATAATACATTTTATAAACTCATCCACATTAATAAGTGTAATTGTTGGGTTATTATTACTTGATTTAATTGGAGCATATCTTCCTCATTTAGTTCAACATAAGGTTAAATTATTATGGCACATACATATTGTTCATCATACTGATCATAAAGTTGACACAACTACTGCTAACAGACATCATCCATTAGAGAGTGTAGTTAGGTTTATTTTTACATTTATTGGAATAATTGTATCAGGAGCTCCTATTGGTCTTGTTCTTCTATATCAATCTATCTCGGTTCTTGCCTCTCAATTTAATCATGCTAATATTCAAATCTCTAATAGGCTTGATAATATTTTAAGCTATGTGATAGTGTCTCCAAATATGCATAAGGTTCATCATCACTTTGAATTGCCATACACAGATTCAAACTATGGAAATATTTTTTCTATTTGGGATAGAATTTTTGGAACCTATATGGAATTAGACAAGAGTAAAATAAAATATGGAGTAGATACTGACCTTGACGAGGAGTTAAATTCTAAATTTATTAGCCTGCTGGAGAGGCCATTTAAAAAATGGTATAAATATTTTAGCTGATTTCTTTAATTTTTTCAGCTAAAGAATCTATTTGCGTAAATATTAACTCTTCTCCTTTTGACATATCCTTAACTTTAAAAATATCTTTCTTCAATTCATCATCACCAATAATTACAACAAAGTCAATTCCTTTTTTATTGGCGTAGTCTAATTGCTTTTTAATTTTAACATCAAGAGGATAAATTTCGCAAACAATACCATCTTTCCTTAACTGATTTACAGAGTCAATTAAATTCGATATTTTATCAGTCCCAAAATTTAGAAACAGGAATGATTTAGATGAGTCTAATAGATTAGGAAAAAGATTAAGCTCCTCAAGAATTAAAAAAATCCTATCAAAACCAAAAGATATACCAAAACCACTTAATTTAGGATTATTCTTCTGGACTAGATCGTCATATCTACCTCCTCCCCCAATAGAGCCTAAGCTGAAGTCTTTGGGAGAGGAAACTTCAACAATAGTCCCGGTGTAATAACCCAAACCTCTTGCCAGAGATAAGTCAAATTCAATCTCAATATTGTTTAACTTAAATTGATTACAAGTATTAATTATTTTTTCAATTGAATCAATTGCATGAGAAGGAATATTTTTACTATTGAACTCCTTTCTGACTAGATCAATTTTACTTTTATTAGAACCCTTGGTATCAAGGAAAAATATAAGTTTATCTATTGACTCAGTCTTGATACCTTTTTTAGATAATTCATCCACTACTCCATCAATGCCAATTTTATCAGACTTATCCAGTGTTGAAGAGATTTCAGATAAGCTTTCAAGATTCATAATATTCGATATACCTTCTAATATTTCTCTATTATTTATTCTAAGAACTAGTTTTGGTAATCCAAGATTTTCAAAAACATGATCATATACTTTAATACACTCAACCTCGTTTAAAAAGTTTTTTTCTCCAATTATATCGACGTCGCACTGAAGAAATTCTCTATATCTACCCTTTTGAGGTCTATCTGCTCTCCAAACTAATTGAGTTTGAAATCTTTTAAATGGTAGAGTAATTTCGTTTAAGTTTTGTTGCACAAACCTAGACAAAGGAACTGTAAGATCATACCTAAGGGCCTTATCACTCAAAGAATTAGCAAACTTGGATAGCTTTCCATCATTAAGTGAGTTTATATCTGCTTTTTTTACTTTTTCACCAGAGGATAAAATCTTAAACATTAAAGAATCCTCTTCATCTCCATATTTATCTGTAAGTGTGGATAAATTTTCAAATGAAGGTGTCTGTATCTCCTGGAAATTAAATGATTTGAAACTGTCTCTTAAAACTTTTAAAAGGTAATTTCTTTTTTTTAATTCTAATGAAGAAAAATCTCTTGTTCCCTTTGGTGTATTTAGTTTTTGAGACATCAAAAATTTATTTGATAATCAAGTGAACAATAAAGTTATGAAATTATTTCTTTTCGGCTAGAAGCTCGAAATTTAATTGAGTGGAAACCTCTCTATGAAGCCTTATAGATGCCTGATATTTTCCTATTCTTTTGATAGATTTACCTGGAATTGAAATATTTTCTTTTTCTACTTCAATTTTTTTACCTTCTAAGCCTTTAGCTACATCAGCGTTAGATATTGAACCAAAAAGTTTTCCATCTGGACCAACTTTTGCAGAAATTTTAAGATCAACTTTAGAAATTTTTGCAGCTAACTTCTCAGCATCGTCAATTATAGACTTTTCTTTAAAAGCCTTTTGTTTTAGATTTTCAGCTAAAACTTTTTTAGCAGACTCAGTTGCTAAAACAGCTTTTCCTGTTGGAATAAGAAAGTTTCTACCATATCCAGCCTTAACTATTACAATTTCATCTTTAAAACCTACGTTAGCAACGTTCTCTTTTAGTATAATCTCCATAATTATTTTAATAAGTCTCCAACATATGGCAATAAAGCTAAATGTCTGGCTCTTTTAACTGCTGTAGCAACTTTTCTCTGGTATTTTAGTGAAGTACCTGTTAATCTTCTTGGTAAAATTTTTCCCTGCTCATTAATAAATCTGTTTAAAAAGTCAGGATCTTTGTAATCAACATATTTAATACCTGATCTTCTAAACATGCAATATTTCTTTGCTTTAGAAGTATTGATATCTAAGGGAGAAAGATATCTAATCTCACCTTCATTTTTAATTTTTGATTGCTCATCAATGCCTGCCATAACTAACTAGCTTTTTTTGTATTTCTATTTCTTCTTTTTTCTGCCCACTCAATAGCATCTTTTTCAAGAGTTACTGTCAAGTACCTCATGATAGTTTCATCTCTTTTGAACTCAAGCTCTAGAGAAGATACAGAATCTGCAGGAGCAGTATATTCAATAAGATTGTAAAACCCACTATTCTTATTTTGAATAGAATATGCTAACTTTTTTAAACCCCAAATTTCTTTACTAATAATTTTAGCACCATTAGACTTCAAATATTTATCGTATTTGTCTACTACTTTCTCAACTTGCTCTTCTGAAAGAGCTGGGTTTAAAATAAATATAGTTTCGTAGTTTTTCATCTTAAATTCTTAGGCCGCAAAATTAGGTTTTTAAATAATATCTGCCAAATTTATTTTAAGTAAAGTATTTTCTAATTCGGATCAACATCTATAATGACTTTTACGCTTCTATATTTTGATATAGAATCAAAACTTTTCATTATTAATTGAAATTTACTTTTAAAAATATTTAGATCATTTAAATCTGTAAGTTTTACTAAAAATTCTTTATGATATTTATTTTTAATTCTTGAAATTTCTGGATATACAGGACCTAATATTAAACCTTTAAAATTTGTCCTAATAGCTTTATTTAACCAATCAGAAGAACTATTTAGTTTATCAAAACTTTTATCTTTAATGGTTATCCTAATAAGTCTCACAAAAGGTGGATATTTATAATCTTTTCTTTCTGTAAGCTGTTTTTTATACATTTTATCGAAATCGTTATTAATTACATTAATAATAATAGGATGATCTGGTTGGTATGTTTGTAAATACACTTTACCCCTTTCACCTGATCTTCCTGATCTTCCTGCAACTTGAGTTAAAACTTGAAAAGCTTTTTCATGTGCTCTAAAATCGGGGAAATTTAAAAAATGATCAGTATTTATTACTCCCACAAGACTTACATTTTTAAAGTCTAAACCTTTAGTTATCATCTGTGTTCCAATTAGTATATCGATTTTATGATCAGCAAACGAATTAATTATTTTATCAAATGCCCATTTACCTCTAGTTGTATCCCAATCCATTCTACTTACATTTGAATTAGGAAAAATTTCTTTTATTATTTCCTCTATTTGTTCAGTTCCATCTCCTCTAAAGCCCATTGTTTCGATTCCACAGGAATTACATTTTATCTTAGCTTTTGATTGGAATCCACAATAGTGGCATCTCAATGTATTAGAGTTTAAGTGATATGTTAAACTAACGTCACAATTATCACACATAATATTATGACCACAGGAACCACATTGCCATTGGGGGGAATACCCTCGTCTATTTCTAAATAAAATAACTTGTTTACCTTGATTTAATGCATTATTAATTTCACTTATCAATTTTTTTGAAAATATTGGACTAAATTCATGTTTAGGTTCAGTTTTCATATCGATTGTATGGATAAAAGGCATCTCTAAATTGCCATATCTTTCCTTCATTTCAACAAAACCATATTTATCATTTTTAGCATTATACATTGATTCAATTGAGGGAGTAGCTGAGCCTAAAATAATTTTAGTTTTATAAATTTTGGACAAGTATATAGCTGAATCTCGAGCATTATATCTAGGTGAAGGCTCTTGCTGCTTATACGAAGTCTCATGTTCCTCATCAACAATTACAAGACCTAATTCGTTAAAAGGAAGAAAAATAGATGATCTTGCGCCAATAACAAGCTTTGAGTTCTCTTCATTATTACTTATACTTTCCCAAACTTCTGTTCTTTCATTTAAAGAATATCTGGAATGGTAGACAGATATCTTATTAGCAAAATGCATTTTTAATTTTTGAATTATCTGTGTTGTTAAAGAAATTTCAGGTAATAAATAAAGTACTTGCTTGCCAAGTTCTAAGTATTGTTTGATAAGCTTTATATATACTTCAGTTTTTCCAGATGAAGTAACACCATGAAGAAGAATAATATCTTTTTCCTTAAGTTGTTTTTTTAAGCTATTTAAAACATTATTTTGGAGTTTAGTTAATGAACTGGAGGAATCAATTTTCAAGTCACTGTTATGATTTCTATCAATCTTTATTTTTCTGATAGATATTAAACCCTTTTTTTCAAGACTTTTAAGAGTAGAATCTGAAAAATTAATATTCTTTTTCAAATCTTTAATAATTAAATAATCTTTAGATTGAGTCATACTAATAATTGAAAATAATAACTCTTTTTGCTTAGGGGTATTTTTTAATTTATCTAAAGACTCCTTAATGTTTATTTCATTAATTAATCTCCTATCAAGAAATATTACATTTAAAAGTTTTGGTCTGTACTTTTCTTTTAGCTCATAATTTAATTCAACATATCCATTTAATATCATCTTTTGTAAAATTGGATATGGAGCTTTTTTATTTAAAATTTCAGATATATCATTTAACTTAAGATTCTGGAAATCAAGGGCATCATATATTAAACACTCGTCAACTGACATTTTATTTGCAATGTCATCAGGTATCTCTTTTTTTATTATTAAACTATCACTCTCGAGAAGAAAAGTTGAAGGTATAGCTGCCTTCATAACTTCTCCAATAGGAACAAAATAGTATCTAGACAGCCAATTCCAAAAATCTATTTGATTTTGTGAAACTAACCTTTTATTATTATATATAAATTCTATTGGTTTAGTTTCATAAGATTCAGGTTTATCGTTATGTAATTTATTTACTATACCCGTGTAAATTTTTCTTTTACCAAAACTAACAGCAACCCTATAGCCAATTTCTAATTTGTTAAATTCATCTTGAGATAATTCATATGTAAAAGTGCCCTTAAGTGGAAGTGGGAGTATAACATCTACATAGTAATTCATGCTTAATTATAATTTATTCTTTCTAATTTAGCAATTAGCCTGATGAAAAAGTTTTTTTTAATTATAATTCTTTTAATTTCTTCTTTAACATACTCTCAAGATCTATCTGAAGTAGTTAAGGGAAGAGTTAAAAGTGAAACTTCTAAATCAATTCTGCAAAACGTGCATGTTCTTAATCTCACTAAGGTTAAAGGAACTATAACAAATTCTTCAGGAGAATTTGAGATTCAAGCAAAGGTTAACGATACTCTTTATTTTTCTTATATAGGTTTCAAACCTTTAAAATTAGTTGTTACAAATGATTTATTCAGATTTGAGGATAATACTATTGAATTAACTGAACTTGCTTTTGCATTAGAAGAAGTAATAATTAAACCATATCAACTAACCGGTTATCTTGAAATTGATGTGAAGAACGCACCTGTAAATACTTCAACACGATTTAGAATATTAGGTCTTAATTTAGGTTATGAGGCAGGAAGAAGATCAAGATCTGGAATATCCAAAGTAATCGGTGCCATATTTAATCCAGCAGATTTTTTAAATAATTTATTCAAAAAAAAATCTTCACAAATGGATAAATTGAGATTAATGAGAGAGGATGAGGAAATAAAAAACTTATTATCAACCAAGTTTGATAGAGAAGTACTTGTTCAGTTACTTGGAATTGAAAAAATTGATATAGATGAAATTTTAAGAAACTGTAATTTTTCCGATACCTTTATTCAGCAAGCAAATGACCTTCAAATAATGGAAGCCATTAATGAGTGTTATGATGAATACAAGCTTCTTGAATTTTAATATGCTAGTTAGTTAGCTTATCTTTGCCAAATGAATGAAAAAAATTTGGAGGCTATCTCTCCTGTTGATGGAAGATATTTTGAAAAAACTGAAAAATTAAAAAACTATTTTAGCGAAAAGGCTCTAATATTCTTCAGGTTAAAAGTTGAAGTTGAATATTTTATTGCGTTGTGTGAAGCTCCAATTCCTCAATTAAAAAATTTCAATCCTACAAAATTTAAAGATTTAAGAAAAATCTATCAAGATTTCTCAATTGATGATGCAGTTGAAATTAAAAATATCGAGAAGTATACTAATCATGATGTTAAAGCAGTTGAGTATTTCATTAAGCAAAAATTTGATAAACTTGGTATTCCCGAGTATAAAGAATTTATTCACTTTGGCCTAACATCTCAGGATATTAATAATACAGCCATTCCTCTATCAATAAAATATTTCATTAACGAGATATACCTGGTTAAAATTGAAGAGTTATTAAATGCGATTGAAGTTAAATGTAATGATTACAAGGAAATAACAATAATATCAAGGACACATGGGCAACCTGCATCTCCTACAAAACTTGGTAAAGAATTTAAAGTCTTTTGGACAAGAATTAATGAACAATTGAGTACTTTAAAGGAGATTCCAAATTCTGCAAAATTTTCTGGAGCAGTTGGTAATTTTAATGCACATAAAGTCGCTTATCCAAAAATTAAATGGAAAAATTTCGCAGAAAATTTTGTTGAAAATAAACTTGGCTTAAATTATTCTTATCCTACTACACAGATTGAACACTACGACTCGTTTGCTGCACTATCAGATAATTGTAGAAGAATAAACAATATTTTGTTAGATATGTGTCTTGATATATGGACTTACATTTCGTATGATTATTTTAATCAAAAAATTGTGAAAAATGAGGTAGGTTCTTCTGCGATGCCTCATAAAGTAAATCCTATTGATTTTGAAAATGCTGAAGGTAATTTAGGAATAGCAAATTCAATATTTTATTTCTTTTCAAATAAATTGACTAAATCAAGACTTCAAAGGGATCTATCTGATAGTACTGTATTAAGAAATATTGGTGTTCCATTTAGTCATACTATAATCTCTTTTGAATCAATCCTAAAAGGCTTAGGTAAAATTTATTTAAATGAAAGTAAAATTAACGATGATATTGAAAATAATTGGATAGTAGTTTCAGAGGCAATTCAAACAATTTTAAGAAGAGAAGGATACCCAGAACCTTATGAGGTTATGAAGATGCTTACAAGAAATAATGAAAAGATAGATAAATCAAAACTTCATAATTTTATTGATAGTCTGAATATAGATAATGCTATTAAAGATGAGTTGAAAAAAATCTCTCCATATAATTATACAGGTATATAATCCTAAGTCTATTTTATGAAAAAATCTAGTTTATTTCTTCTCTCTATACTTTTATTGATTTTTAGTTGTAATAAAACGGATGATGTGGATGATCCAAATATTATTAGACTTGAAACTGATTTAGAAATCAGTGATTTTATTTGGAGAGGTTTAAATCAATATTATTATTGGCAAGAAAGTGTTTCAAATTTATCTGACTCAAAATTAAATAATGAATCTGAATACTCATACTATTTGAGTCAAAATTTAGATCCTGACTCTTTTTTTAATTCACTTTTACATCCTGATGACAGGTTTAGCTGGATAGTTGACGATTATATAGATTTAGAGAATATGCTTCAGGGTATTGCAGATTCTGATGGTATGGAGTTTGGGTTATATGTTGAGTGTAACGATGTAAATGTTTTTGGATTTGTTAGGTATGTTCATAAAAATTCTGACGCGGAATTAAAAGGTATAAAAAGGGGTATGCTTTTCAGTGAAATAAATGGAACTAGATTAAGTCGAGATAATTATAGAGATCTTCTTTTCAACAATCAAAGCAATTCATATTCAATAAAATTCTCAAAGCTTAGTTATAATGAAAATAATCAATGTCCTAATATTATCCCAGGCACTAATAATCTTACACTTGTTAAATCAAGATTAGTAAAAAATCCTGTGCACATTTCTAAGGTCATAGAAGTTGAGGGGAAAAAAATTGCATATTTAATGTATAATCAATTTTTAGGATTAGTTGATTCTGAAAACAAGGATTATAATCTAGAATTAAATAATATTTTTTCTAAATATAAATCTGAAAATGTTGATGAACTAATAATTGACCTAAGATATAATCCAGGTGGAAAAATTAATACATCTATTAATCTTGCATCTATGATTACAGGTCAATTTAATAATCAAATTTTTGCAAAGGAAATATGGAACTCTAAATTAATGAATTACTGGGAGGAGAATAATCCTGAGGCATTAATAAACAGATTTACTGATAAGCTTGATAACAATATTCAAATAATCTCTTTAAATTTGAATAGATTATATGTAATTACTTCTTCAAGATCGGCATCTGCAAGTGAATTATTAATAAATGGTCTTGATCCATATATTGATGTTATTCATATTGGAGATTATACTACTGGAAAGAATCAGGGTTCGATAACAGTCTATGATTATATAAATGATTCTCGAGATAAAAATCCTAACCACAAGTATGCAATGCAGCCAATAGTTTTAAAAATAGGTAATGTTGCTGGTTATACAGATTTTCCTAATGGTTTAACTCCTGATATAATTAAAAAAGAGTCAATATCAAATGCCGGAATTCTTGGTGATCCTGAAGAGCCTCTTCTTAAAATTGCAATAGATAATATTAGAGGTATTCAGTCTAATATCAATCAAACTGAGTATTATAAGCAAATAGACAAGCCAACTGATAAAATTTATCAAAGAATATTGATTAATAAGAAAGCTATTGAATAATTACTTGGTTAAGTACATTTTTCTTCTAGAGTATAATTCAAAGAAATCATCATCATTCAAATCATCTATAAATAATATACTCTCTCCAGTACTTTTCATTTCAGGACCTAGTTGTTTGTTAACATTAGGAAATTTATTAAATGAGAATACGGGCTGTTTTATTGCATAACCTTTAAGCTCTGGCTTAAAATTAAAATCTTTTAACTTTTTTTCTCCTAGCATTATTTTTGTAGCATAATTAACATATGGCTCTTTGTATGCTTTAGAAATAAATGGAACTGTTCTAGATGCTCTAGGATTGGCTTCAATGATAAAAACCTTATCATCTTTTATTGCAAATTGTATATTAATTAAACCTACTGTATTTAATGCTAAAGCAATTTTTTTTGTGTGATCCCTAATTTGTTTAACAGTGAATTCGCCAAGATTAAATACTGGAAGAGTGGCATTTGAATCACCAGAGTGAATTCCACAAGGCTCAATATGTTCCATGATACCAATAATATAGACGTTCTCACCATCACATATAGCATCAGCTTCAGCCTCAATTGCACCATCTAAATAGTGATCTAGCAATAACTTATTATTAGGGATTTTTGAAAGTAAATCCACTACATGTTTTTCAAGTTCTTCTTTATTAATTACAATTTTCATGCCTTGACCTCCTAATACGTAAGATGGTCTAACTAATATTGGAAAATTAAGCTTGTTAGATAATTCAACTGCTTGTTTTGCACTTGTGGCAACTCCAAAATCTGGATATGGTATATTATTATCTTTAAGAAGATTCGAAAAGCTACCTCTATCTTCCGCTAAATCAAGTGACTTAAACTCTGTACCAATAATCTTAATATTATAACGATCAAGTTTTTCAGCTAGTTTAAGAGCAGTTTGACCGCCTAATTGAACAATAACACCTTCAGGCTTTTCATGCCTAATAATATCATAAATATGTTCCCAAAATACTGGTTCAAAATACAGTTTATCAGAAATATCAAAATCAGTTGAAACAGTTTCAGGGTTACAATTTATCATTATTGTTTCATATCCACATTCACTAGCTGCAAGTACACCATGCACACAGCAATAATCAAATTCAATACCCTGACCAATTCGATTTGGACCAGATCCTAAAACAACAATTTTTCTTTTGTCAGAAACAGAGCTTTCGTTTTCAGAAAACTCAGTATTTTCGTTAGATTTTATTTTTTCCTCAAAAGTAGAATAATAGTATGGGGTTTGAGCTGGAAATTCAGCTGCACAAGTATCAACTAGTTTATAGACTCTTTTGATACCTAATTCGTCTCTTTTATTATAAACCTCACTTTCAAGACATTCAAGCATATATGCAATTTGTCTATCAGCAAAACCTTTTTGTTTTGCTTCTAAAAGTAAATCATAATCAATTTTATTAATATCAGTCTTGGAAATTTCTTGTTCAAGATTATGTAGTTCTTCATATTGTTTTAAAAACCACATATCAATCTTTGTTAAATCATATATCCTATCTAATGGAATGCCTGCCTGAATAGCGTCATAAATGACAAATACTCTATCCCAACTTGCATTAGTTAGTTTACTTATTATTGTATTATAGTCTTTATAACCTTTTCCATCTGCACCAAGGCCGTTTCTTTTAATTTCAAGAGATTGAGTTGCCTTATGAAGAGCTTCTTGAAATGATCGACCTATTCCCATAACTTCGCCTACGGCTTTCATTTGTAAACCAAGAGTTCTGTCAGATCCCTCAAATTTATCAAAATTCCATCTAGGTATCTTTACAATAACATAGTCTAAAGTAGGTTCAAAAAGAGCAGAAGTAGATTTAGTGATTTGATTATTTAACTCATCTAAAGTATA
>JBELLF010000026.1:0-15312 GCA_042088875.1 Candidatus Marisimplicoccus framensis
ATGGTATGACTACTGACTTTACATCTGGTGCTCCATATGTTATGTTTGGCGGTACTAAATATGCACATGTAATGTACCCTATGGCAGGTTACTATGATTATCAACCAGAATCTGCTCCAGAGTAAAAATAATTTACATTTTAAAAACCCTCTTCATTGAGGGTTTTTTTTAAATACTATTTTAATAGTTGTGTTTTGATTAAATTTAGGTGATGGAATATTTATTTACTTTAATAGTTCTTGCTGGCTCTTTATTTGGTCTTTATTTTTTGATTAATAAACAAATTAATAAGACCTCTCAAGATAATAGTAAAGAGCTTGAATCTAAACTTGAATCTTTTATTGAAGCATTTAAATTAACCTCAGCTGAAAACTTAAATAAACAACTTCAAGATTCTAAGCAAGATCAAAAAAATATGGAGATTAGATTCTCTGAAACAATCACTAAGTTGACAAAGGAACTTGAAAAGATTAAAGGAACAAATGAACAAGTTTTAACTTTTGCCAATCAAATGAAAACACTTGAGAAAATTTTGGGTAATCAGAAACAAAGAGGGATTCTTGGAGAAATTCAACTTGAAAACTTATTAGCAAATGTACTTCCTCCAGAACTCTTTCAAATGCAATATTCTTTTAATAACGGAGAAGCAGTGGATGCAGTTATTAAAGTTGGTGAATTTATAATTCCAATAGATGCAAAATTTTCCCTTGATAACTATAATAAGATGATAGAGAGCGATGAAACGGAGACAGATAAACTAAATGATCTTGAAAAAAAATTCAAAAATGATATAAAGAACAGGATAGATGAAACAGCTAAATATATAAGGCCTAATGAGGGAACTGTTGATTACGCATATATGTTTATTCCTGCTGATGGTTTATATCAGGATCTTCTTAACAACAAAGTAGGTTCATTAAAAATAAACCAAAGAGATTTGGTTTCATATGCATATCAAAAGAAAGTAATGATTGTTTCACCAATGAGTTTATTTCCAATGCTTCAGGTTACAAATAAGGCTTTAAATAATATGAAAGTTGAAGAATCTATTAATGAAATTCAAATGAATATTGAAAAATTGGGCAATCACTTAAACGCATACTTAACATATCATGAAAAGCTTGGTAATAGTATAAGTACTGTTGTAAATCAATATAACGTTACAAATAAGGAGTTTAAAAAAATAGATAAGGACATAACTAAATTAACTTCTAGTAGATCAACCATTGGAATTAAAACAGAGAACATTGAGAAACCAGTCGTAGAGGAATAAAAAAAGCCCCCCAATTGGAAAGCTTATTTAGTTGCCTATAGCAACACACAACATGCAAATTTAATCAATTTTATGAATTTGACTTCAAATAAATTAAAAAGTCAACTATTGCTTCTGTAATTTTACTCAAGTCGTTAGTAAAATGATTAATCATTATACTAAAAATATAAATTCTGTTTTTATCAGTAATTATATAACCAGAGTAGTTGTGATTATTTTTAAGAGTACCTGTTTTTCCCCACACAAAATCTTTTTCATTCTGAATTACATAGTTTTCAGGAAATATCTTTTTTATTCTCTCAAATCCAATTAAGTTATAAATATCATGTAAAGATGAAATTACTGATTTAGGTGTGACTAAATTATATCTTGACAACCCAGATCCATCAAATAATTCTGTTTGTTTTGATATATTTTTAATTAACCTTACACCTTTATCAACTGAAATAGTGTCATTTATTCGAAGAGAAATATTTGCAGCTATACTTTCTGAAATTAAATTATCAGAATCTTTGAGTATAGCAGAGTATATTTCATCCACCTGGGTAGAGTTTAATGTACTATAATCTTTTAATTCATTCTTATCTAATTCAACTGTTTTTTTAAGAGCATTTTCAAGCAAGCTAGTGGTATTTTCTCTTGATGTTATAAATGGAGAATAAATTGTATCTCTAAATTTTATTAAAGAGGGATTTATAAAAAATTTATTCTCTGTTTCTGATCTATTTATTATATTCCTTTGTTCAAAATCAAAGACAATTTTATATTTATTAGGAGTCGCTTCTATTTCTCCGTTAGAATCTTTTATAATTTGTACTACATTTCCATAAATCGGCATCTCTGATCGTTCAGATTGGAAATAACTATTATAATCATCCCAGGCCCAGCCTGGTCCATATTTATTAAGATCAATTTTTGGAGTATGATATATTATGTGTTTAAATTCTTTTATAAATTTTGATAAATCGTTATCTCTAAATTTTGGATGTAAAAGCAATGGATAACCTGTTGGTGAAATTTTCAGAGTATCATTTAAAACTTTATAATTTATAATTGGTATAGTATCTCCATAATATATTGAACCCAGTACTGTTGAGATTTTAACATTTGAAGCTGGAGTCATGTAGATATTAATCGCTGTCCCAACAATCTTTTTTTCCTTATCTATTCGCTTAACTGCAATTGAAACTATACTTCCATTTAAATGATCATTACTAGATATCCACTTATCAATTTTTTTACTAGATATCTGTGAGAATAAACTTGAGGAGAAGAATACTAAAAGAATTATCTTTTTCATTAAGTCAAGTTAAAAAAAAAGCTCTTATAAAAAGAGCTTTTTTAGCGGTCTGGACGGGACTCGAACCCGCGACCCCCTGCGTGACAGGCAGATATTCTAACCAACTGAACTACCAGACCAAAAAGGATGCAAATATAATTATTTTGATTTATAAAGCTGCATTTATTGCATCTTCATATGTTTTTTTTGGAGCAACTCCTACCTGTCTTGAGATTAATTCTCCATCTTTGAACAATAAAACAGTCGGAATATTTCTTACTCCATACTTAGCAGCAAATTCTTGATTTGCATCTACATCAATCTTTCCAACAACAGCTTTACCTTCAAACTCTTTACTTAACTCATCAATTATAGGTCCAACCATTCTACATGGACCACACCATTCAGCCCAAAAATCAACAAGTACAGGTTTATCAGATTTTAAAACTTTTTCTTCAAAAATTGAATCATTTAACTCTAATGCCATAATAATTATTTTAAGGAGCAAATCTAATATTTATTATTCAAAGAAATACAATTTGATTTAATTTAATTTATATAAAAATTCGTCTTCTTCAAGTGATACCAGTAGTTCTTTAGATATATTAACCTTAGTGTCTTCAGATATCATATTTAATTTAAATTCATTTTTAGAATCATGTATATCAAAATAGACTGGACTTGAACCTTTAAATTTAGACAGAATAGATTTTAGTTTTTTTATATCATCATTTACTATTGCACTTGAATCAACTCTAAGAGTAATTTTTTTAGAATTAGAATCAATTATACCATCAAGTAACTCTATATTCAAAAATTGAATTCTTGGCTCGCCAACTCTACCTGTATCCTTATTCACCCATCCTTCTCTTACAGTTATTCTTAATCTCAGAATTTTATTATCTTCTAAAAGATGTTTGTACTTGAGATATTCTTCACCAAATATTCTAAACTTATATTGATCTTTAAAATCTTCAAGTGAAAAAACAGCAAATCCATTACCAGTTTTTGATATAAGGTGTTCAACCTCGTTTATTATTCCTCCTACATAAAAATCTTTATTTATAAGTTTATTTATATCGTTTAAGCTAGTTAATACTGTAGAGGTAAAATTATTTAGTTCTCTTAAATAATCATCCAATGGGTGAGCTGAAATATAGATTCCAACAACTTCTCTTTCTTTTTTTAATTTCTCTAGATTAATCCATTCATCACATTCTGGGATAACTGGATTAATTGACATGTTATGGCTATCATCTCCAAAGAGATTTATCTGTGTAGAGTTGACAGACTCTTGATATTTTGATCCAAATTTTATAGCTTTTTCAATATAGCTTAAACCTTCATTGTCTAAATTGAAATATTGAGACCTATTAAGTTTAAATGAGTCTAATCCTCCAGCTAAAATAAGGTTTTCAAAAGTCTTTTTATTTGCTAATCTAAGATCTATTCGTTTAGCAAAATCAAATATATCACAATACTTATCCTCTTTTCTATTCTCTACAATTGTCTCAACAGCACCTTTTCCAACACCTTTTACAGCTCCCATTCCAAATCTAATTGCTTTATCATCATTAACATTAAATTTATAATATGATTCATTTATATCAGGACCTAATACTGTAATTCCCATTCTTTTACACTCTTCCATAAAAAAGCTAACTTGTTTTATATCATTCATATTATTTGATAATACAGCAGCCATATATTCTGACGGATAATTTGCTTTTAAAAATGCAGTTTGATATCCAATCAAAGCATAACATGTAGAGTGAGATTTATTAAATGCATATGAGGCAAATGCTTCCCAGTCTTTCCATATCTTTTCTAAAACCTCTATTGTATATCCGTTCTCTTGACCACCTTTCATAAACTTAGGTTTTAATTTTTCAATTAATGAAAATATTTTTTTTCCCATAGCTTTTCTAAGAAGATCTGCCTCACCCTTTGAGAACCCAGAAATTTTTTGAGAAAGTGACATAACTTGTTCTTGATAAACTGTTATTCCATATGTTTCTTTAAGAAATTCTTCCATTTCCGGAATATCATAAGTAATAGGCTCTGAACCATTTTTTCTTGAAATGTAAGAAGGAATATATTCTAGTGGACCAGGCCTATAAAGAGCATTCATAGCAATAAGATCTTTAAATTCATTAGGTTTTAAGTCTTTTAAATACTTTTGCATACCTTGTGATTCATATTGAAAGATTCCAACAGTTTCACCTTTTTGAAATAGTTGATAAGTCTTTTTATCATCTAGAGGAAAATTTTCTGGATCAAGCTCAGTACCATATTTGTACTTGATTAACTTGATTGTATCCTTAATTATAGTAAGTGTCTTAAGACCAAGAAAGTCCATCTTTAGTAGACCCGCATCTTCAACAACAGAATTGTCAAACTGAGTTACATAAAAATCTGAATCTTTAGCTTTAGTGATAGGAACAAACTCTGATATATTACCTGGAGTTATAATTACTCCACATGCGTGGATTCCAGTATTCCTTAGCGAACCTTCAAGCAGACTTGCTTGTTTCAATGTTTGAGCAGACAAATCAGAAGCATTAAATAATTTTTTTAATTCAGTTACCCTGCTAAATTCATCAGTTCTTAATTGTGATTTTAAATCAGACTCATTCATTGAAAATATATCATTTAGTTTCATGTTTGGAACTAATTTTGAAATTCTGTCAACTTCTGATAGTGATAAATCTAAAACTCTACCTGTATCTCTTATTGACGATTTAGCAGCCATTCTTCCATATGTAATTATCTGTGCAACTTGGTTAGAGCCATACTTGTCAACTACATATTCAATCACTTTATTTCTTCCTTCATCATCAAAATCGATATCAATATCTGGCAGACTTACTCTATCTGGATTTAGAAATCTTTCAAAAAGTAAATTATATTTTATTGGATCTACACTAGTTATTCCAAGAGCGTAGGCTACAACAGAACCAGCTGCTGAACCTCTCCCTGGACCAACTGATACATTCATATCTCTTGCAGCATTAATAAAGTCCTGAACAATCAGGAAATATCCTGGGTAACCAGTCTTTGCAATTACATCTAACTCAAAATCTATTCTTTCTTCAAGATATTTGGATATTTTACCATACTTATTCTTAACTCCTTCAATAGTCAGATGCCTTAAGTATAAGTTTTGACCTTTTTGATGATCAAAATCATCCTTTTGCATAAATTTTTCAGGAACTTTAAAATCAGGGAGTAAAACCTCTCTTGCAAGATCAAATGAGTGAACTTTATTAATTATTTCTGAAATATTATAAATACTCTCGGGTATATCGTTAAATATCTTTAACATCTCATCTTTAGATTTATAATAGTATTCTTCGTTTTGAAGACCATACCTAAAACCTCTACCTTTTCCGATTGGAGCTGATTGTTTTTCACCATCTCTAACACATAGTAAAATATCATGTGCATTTGCTTCAGACTTAGAAGTGTAATATGAGTTATTAGTTGCAATAAGTTTTACTCCATACTTTATGCTGAGATCTTTAAGAATTGGAATTATATAATCTTCATTTTCTTGATTGTGTTTTTGAATTTCCAAATAAAAGTCATCTTTAAAATTATCTTTCCACCATTTTAAAGATTCTTCTGCTTTTTCTTCACCTTGATTTAAAATTTTAGAGGAAATTTCTCCATTTAATCCTCCTGATAACACAATTAGATCTTCAGAATAAGTTTTTAATATTTCTTTATCAACTCTTGGAACATAATAGAATCCCTCAATATTGGCTATAGAACTTAATTTTGATAAATTTCTAAAACCATTTTTATTTTTTGCTAAAAAAACCATTTGGTATCCATTATCTCTGTTAGATTTATCTAGATGATTTTCACATACATTAAATTCACACCCAACAATTGGTTTAATATACTTTTGACCTTCCTTTAGGTTTTCATTATAATTTTTAAGAGTTTTTATAAAGTGAAATGCTCCCATTAAGTTTGACTTATCAGTAATCGCAATAGCATCATGTGAAAAGTCAATACATTGTTTTAGTAAATCTGAAATCCTAGATGTTGACTGTAAAATTGAAAATTGAGTGTATGCATGAAGGTGAGCAAATTCAAAATCTTGTTTTAGTTCTTCATTAGTAATTGAAAAGTTAACTTTATCTACTTGTTCATCTGATTTTAACTTTTTAGATTCATCGAATAAATTAAGATGATGTATACCTTGAGCTTTGACTTTTTCAAGATCTAAGTTTAATAGGTTTATATAAATATCTTCATTATCAGAAAGTGATGTAGGGTGAATTTTTTTATCTTTAAATAACTTAAATAAGCATAGTGCAGTAGCTTCAACATCAGCAGAAGCATTATGTGCAGACTCAAATTTCTGATTAAAAAGATGCGTATATAACTCTATTAAAGTTGGAAGTTTAAATTTTCTTCCTCTTCCACCTTTTAACATACATATTTGAGCTGTTTCCTCTGTACATGTGTCTATTTTTGGGAAATCTTGAAGTGGATTTTTTCCATCAATTCTGAGGTACTCAGAACCTAAAATCTTTTGATCAAAATTTAAATTATGCCCACAAATAAACTTTGATTTAATTAGATCATCTTTAAATTTTTCAAGAGCAAACTCCACTTCTACTCCAATTTTTTTGGCAAGTTGAGTTGAAATACCATGAATCTTTTCAGAATCATAAGGTATTGTAAAACCTTTTGGATAAATAATGTAACTCTGATTTGAAACACAAATTCCTTTTTCATCGTGAACTTGCCAAGCTATCTGAATTGCTCTTGGCCAGTTATCAAAATCTGTCAAAGGAGCACTCCATTTTTTTGGCAGTCCAGTTGTTTCAGTATCAAAAATTAAAAACATTTAGGAATAGTTTCAATTACTAATTTAATATTTTATATTGGATTGATTTTGAATATTTATCAAGAGTTTAAGTGCAAAAAAATAAAGAAACTTATACAATTACAGCAGCACTTCCATATGCAAATGGACCTATACATATTGGCCATCTAGCAGGTGTTTATATTCCTGCTGATATATTCGCTAGATACAAGAGACTTACAAATAATGATGTTGCATTTATTTGTGGAAGTGATGAACATGGGGTTGCAATTTCGTTAGCATCTAAAAAAGCCTCTATATCCCCTAAGGAGTTAATTGATAAATATGATAGAATGATAAAAAAATCATTTAATGAATTTGGAATTTTATTTGATAATTATTCAAGAACATCAAATAATATTCATCATAAAACTTCTTTAAATTTTTTTGAGAATCTTAAAGAAAAAAATCTTTTTTCACTAATTAAATCAGAACAATTTTTCGATAAGGACGAGAATCAATTTTTGGCTGATAGATATATCTCTGGTACTTGTCCTATATGCGGTTTTGATGAAGCGTATGGAGATCAATGTGAAAAGTGTGGATCAACTTTGAGTCCCGAGGAATTGAAAAATCCTAAATCAACTATCTCTAATTCAACCCCAATTATCAAAGAGACTAGACACTATTATATAAAACTTGATGAGTTTGAGGAATTCATTAGAAACTGGATAACGGTTGAAAATAAAGATAAATGGAAGACAAATGTTGTTGGACAGGTTAAGTCATGGTTAGATAGTGGTTTAAAACCAAGGGCAGTTACAAGAGATTTGGATTGGGGTGTACCTGTAAAAATAGATGATGAAGATGGCAAGGTGCTATATGTTTGGTTTGAGGCACCTATTGGATATATCTCATCTACTATTGAATGGGCTAAAGCAAATGACAAAGATTGGGAACAATATTGGAAAAATCCAGAAACTAATCTTATTCACTTTATTGGTAAAGACAATATTGTTTTTCATTGTATAATTTTTCCAATTATGCTAAGAATGTTTGGTGATTTTATTCTACCCAAAAATGTTCCAGCAAATGAATTCCTAAATCTTGAAGGCAATAAGATTTCAACATCTAGGAACTGGGCAGTTTGGCTTCATGAATATTTAATTGATTTTCCAAACATGCAAGATGTATTAAGATATGTATTAACATCTACATGTCCTGAAACAAAAGATAATGACTTCACTTGGAAAGACTTTCAAACCAGAAATAACAGTGAATTAGTTGCTATTTATGGAAACTTTACCAACAGGGTTCTTTCATTAATAAATAAATATTATGATGGTAAAATACCAAATCCTATTTCAAAAAATAATAATGATGAATTAATACTAAATGAAGTCAAATCCTTAAAGAGTAAAATTAAACTGTGCTTGAATGAATTTAAATTTAGAGAAGCAGTAAAAAACTTAATGAATATAGCAAGAGTCGGTAATAAACATCTTGCAGAAACAGAGCCATGGAAAATTAAAGAATCTGATCCTGAAAGAGTAGAACAGATTCTTCAAACTTCATATATAATAATTTCTTATTTATCAGTTCTTTCTGAACCATTTCTTCCTTTTACATCTATTAAATTAAAAAAAATGATTGGGTTAAATAATTTTAGCTGGGATATGTTAGACAATGTCATTGAAAATATTGACTACAGCTATAAAATCGATAAAATAGAAATGTTATTTAGAAAAATTGAAGATTCTGAGATAGAGCTTCAAATAAATAAATTAAAGGGCAATCTTAATTCATAGAATCTACTAGTATTGATTTTATCATATTAGCTGAGTAGTTGTAAAAAACAAAAATTTTATTAAGTTCTTCCAGTCCCTCGCTCTTATTTAACTTTGATAGATTATGTTTTGTTTTTTGTATTTGAATATCAAGAAGCTTAAGTCGCCCTTTGATTTCGGGACTACTAATAAATAAATCAAAATCCGATTTCAAGACCCCTCTTGAGTTATTTACCAATTTATTTAATATATCTTCAAGATATTTTGCATCATTATCATTATATCCAGAAATTGAATTAGCTAAAACTAAAATATTAGATTTAAGAATTCTGAACTCAGTCCATTCATCTAGATTATACTCAGTTTCGAAATCTTCTTCAAATGTTACAGGAATTTCATATTCAATTATATCTAATTGATTTTCATCAACTGAGGTTTCAGTATTAGATTCAATTTTTTGATTACAAGATGTTAAAATAATTATTGCAAATAAAAATTTCTTATCTAAAATTCCAATCATAATTGAACTAAATCTACAATATTTTATACTTTTATCATTCATTATTTTTTACATGACTAAATCGTTTGTTGCTTTTATAGTTATTTTATCAATGATTGTAGTACTTGGATCTATTCTCTATGACTACCTCACCTCTAAAAATGACTAAAAAAATTTTAATTATTGGTTCTGGTTTCTCCTCTATTTCTGCGGCAACTTATCTAGCAGATAAAGGTTATGATGTAACTGTATTTGAGAAGAATTCTTCGTTTGGTGGTAGAGCTAGAAAATTTGAAGCTAACGGGTTCACTTTTGATATGGGTCCATCTTGGTATTGGATGCCTGATGTTTTTGAGAAATATTTTAATGACTTTGGTAAATCTGTTAGTGACTTCTATAATTTGAAAAAATTAGATCCAGCTTACAGAGTTTATTTTGGAAAAAATGATTACATAGAGATTGAAGATAGCCTTGAAAAAATAAGTGAAACGTTTGAAAAGATTGAAAAAGGTGCTTCAAAAAATCTCTTAAAATTTATGGCTGAGGCTAAGAATAATTATTCTGTTGCTATGGAAAAGGTAGTTTATAAACCTGGGAAATCAATTCTAGAATTAGTTACTCCTGGAACTATCAGAAGGTTAAGATACTTTACAACTAATATAAAATCTGAAGTTAGTAGATATTTCAAAAATAAGAAGCTTCGTCAAATAATGGAATTCCCTGTTTTATTTCTTGGTGCTAAACCAGAAAAGACTCCTGCTTTTTATAATATAATGAATCATGCCGATTTAGGCCTGGGTACCTGGTTCCCAGAAAAAGGAGGTATGCATAAAGTTGTTGAGTCAATGATTAAACTTGCAAAAGAAAAAGGAGTAAATTTTAAATCAGATCAAAATGTAGATGAGATAATGGTTAGTAATAAAAGAATTAAAGGTGTCATCTCAAATGGCAAAGAATTTCCTGCAGATATTGTTATTAGTGGAGCTGATTATAATCACACCGAGAAACTAATTCCTAATCATTTAAAAAATTATGATGATTCATTTTGGGATAAAAAAGTTTTTGCACCTTCTTCACTTCTATTTTATCTAGGCTTAAATAAAAAAGTAAAAAAATTACCTCATCATAATTTATTTTTTGATGTTGATATGAATGATCATGCTTCTGAAATATATGATAATCCTAAATGGCCTGAATCTCCACTTTTCTATCTGAATTTCCCTTCATTAAGTGACAAAAGTATGGCACCAGATGGCTGTGAAAATTGTTTTATACTAATTCCAATTGCTCCAGACCTAGAAGATAAAGAAGAAATAAGAGAAAAATATTTAAATATTATTCTAAAAAGGATAGAGGATATCTCAGGCGAAAAAATAAATGATAATATAATCTTCAAAAAATCATTTTGTGTTAAAGACTTTATGGATGATTATAACTCATACAAAGGAAATGCTTATGGGTTAGCAAACACATTATTTCAAACCTCAATCTTTAAACCAAAGATGAAAAGCAAGAAAATAAAGGGACTATATTTTACTGGACAACTAACTGTTCCAGGACCTGGTGTACCTCCATCATTAATATCTGGAAAAATTGTTTCAGATGTTGTTATGCAGGATTTTCTGTATTAATAAATTCGTTTGTTTCAATTATATCCGTTATAATATCAACTAATAGTTTTTCTACTTCTTTTATACTTATCTGAGTATGATCTTTAATTGAAATAAATGGAGAAGTACTTTTTTTCACTGAATAAATTCCTATTTGGCCAATATCCCGATCTTTATAATTATTTGATACAAGTAATTTATAGATAAGTAATTGTAACAAATTTGAATATTTGTAGTCTAACTTAATTTTATCTATATTTTTTATATCTAGAACTGTTGGATTTACCAATCCTGACTTATAATCAATAATTCTTATTTTTCCATTGAATAAGTCAATTCTATCAATAATACCATTAATTTTAACTGTTGTATTATTTACAGTAATTTCAGATGATATTCTTTCTTCTAGTGATAAAATCTTAATCTTAGCTTTTTCTTTAGTTAATTGTTCTTTTTCAAAATTTAAAATATTAGTTATGTAATCTTTAACGATTTCTATAAAAATTAAGTTTTTACCTTCTGGTTTCTTGGAGTATAATTCTATGAAAGATTCACTAGTTTGGTTATCTATATTTCTTCTCATTTTTTCAATATGCTCTAATTCAAGATCTATCATTTTAAAGGGATTATAAAGTTTTTCAATTACCTCATGTATTAATGTTCCTTGATCCATATAACTTAAATATTTTGAATCTTCAATATCATCTATTCCTAAAATTTTTTGTTCGTAAAATAAATAGGGATTCTTAATAAATAAGCTTAATGTAGATGCTGAAATTCCTGATTTTAAAATATCATTTATTTTTTGATCAATTCTTTTATCACTTTTAATTTCCTCGTTAGTTTGATTATCAAATGTTATTTTTTGAGTTATAGAATTGTAAGAGATATTATAATTAGTATCTAAGAGCTCCAGTTGCTTTATGAATCTACTTTTCTCACCGTTTATAAATGATGATAGATCTGAGTCAAAAGTTAGGTGCACTTCTTTAGAGTTTTCGACGAGATTATAAAATAAAGTGGAAATATATTTTTCCTTCTCAATTAGATTTAAACTTTCAAATTCATTTTTTTTTCTGTTAGATACAAAATCACTATTTATCTCATTAAATGGAAATAACCCTTCATTCATATTACTAATTATAACATGATCATATTTTGAATTATCATAATCCAAAATATGATAGTTCGATGACATACTCACATGATTTGAGTTAAACAGATTCACTAGGTCAACTAATTTATGATTGCTAAAAAAGACATAAACTCTTGCTTTATTATTTTTATTGTAGATTGATGAAAGGGTATCAGAAATATATTTGGCTTGATTTAGATTACCTGAAGTTGATACAATTTTTATTCTACCACTACAGTCTAATTTTTCCTTATTATCTAGCTTAATGTCATATTTTAATTTCTTACCAAAAGAAAAATTATTTTTACATGACTTATAGTCAAGAAACTCATTAATCAGGGAAGATATACTATTAGTGCTTACTTTATTATTATTTGCAAAAATATAAAGCTCTTTCTCAGCCCTAGTAAATGCAACATATAATAGATTGATTGAGTCAATATAGTTGTTTAGAACTGTACTGTCATATACTTCTTTAAGGTAATGTCCATTTTGATTCAAGTCTTTTATCCTTTTAATTAACATCCACTTCAAAGATTCAATTTCACTGAAAGGTTCATATAGCCATAAAGAATCATTAAAAATATTTTCATCTAACTTATCATTGTATATTGGAAGTATTACTGCAGGATATTCAAGACCCTTTGATTTATGAATTGTTGATATACAAACTGACTTTTGATTGTCAGGGAGGCTAAGATTAATTTTATCTAAATTTTTAGTCCAATAATTTAAATACTCATTCACTGAGTCATTTGATTTTTCAAGAAATTCAAATATGTTATCTATAAATGCTGCTAAAAAAATATTATTCAAATCAATTTTAAAAATTGAGCAACAATATTTGACAGAGTCTAAAATATTGAGATTTAGAAAATAGTTTAAATCAAATTTTTCATTTGAAATTTTACTAAGGAAATCATTAATATTTATCTTATCGAGATTGTCAAAGAAACAATCATTTATTGTTAAATAATCCCCTTCAAAATAATTTCTTTTATAAAGAAAGTCAATTATATTTTTTCTCTCAGTATAATTATTTTCAGAGATACTTAACTTGAATATTGAAATAACAAATTGAACAATTTCAGAATTTTTTATTTGTAAAATATCACTTGAAACAAGATCAAAATCGGATGAATCAATATTATGTATTAGCTCTTTAGCATATTTATTTTTTCTAACTAAAATTATAATCTCTGAAGGAAGATACCCGCGATTTAACAAATCCAGTATTTGATTTTCAATCTTTTCGTAAAAAGTATCTGAATCATATAATTCTATTTCAACATAACCATCTTCTTTTTTTGTTGATTTTTGTTTGAAATTTAAAAGACTTGAATTGTATATTTTCAAATCTAGACTATTTGTTAAGTAGGAAAAAAACTCAGAATTAAAATCAACTATATTTTTTAAACTCCTGTAATTTGTGTCAATTTTTTCTATTTCTGGATTTATATGAAAAGGATTAGTCTCACCAAGAATAAGATTTACAAATTGATTTATTCTACTCCCTCTCCACCTATAAATTGATTGTTTAGGATCTCCAACAATTAATAAAGAACCTTTAGTGCCATCATGAGACTCACTTTGAATTGAATTAGAAATTAAAGGAATTAAATTTTCCCACTGAAGCTCAGAAGTATCCTGAAATTCATCAATAAAAAAATTTGAAAATCTTGAGCCTAGCTTCTCATAAATTAATGGAGCATCATTTGATTTAACAAGTGAGTTTAATTCAGTATTAAATTTTGAAATTAATTTGATGTTATTGTCACTTTGAATTTTATTAATCTTATTTTCAATTAAGTTTATTAGAGACAGAGAAGGTAAATGAGACAGAAATGAATTTAAAACAAAAACATCTAAAATTGTTTTGTTTATTTCATTGTAATTATTAAGTAACGAAGATCTTATTTTTTCAATTATATCAGATTTGCTATTGCTCAAAGATTTATTATATAAACTTGTGTCACCACTGAGTGATTTATATATAGACTCATTTATGTTAAGCTGGTCATTGATGATTAGATTGTTCAAATAATTCGGGAAGTAGCTTCCTCTAAAATCATCGAAATCAAGACCATTAGTTGATATTAGCTCTATACTTTTTATTGCAAGATTTCTTAAGTTTTCTTTTTTCTCATTTTTAAGATTATTAACATCTAATTTCATTTGAGAAAAAAATTCTTTATTCTTTTGACTGAAGTATTCAATCTGATCTCTATTTGATTCTTTATCAATTAAAACAATAAATTCCCTTAAATCATGTGAGATATCCCAGCTTTTGTTTATAGATGTTTTGAATCTTGCAAAATCTATCAATTGATTCTTTAAATCATCATCATTATTAATATCTATGAAAATATCATCAATAACTTGATCGATATAAACCATACTATCTAACTCAACCAAATAATCTTTATCAATGTCAGATTCAGATTTAAATGACTTAAGAATATTATTGGTAAAACTGTCAATTGTCATGACATTGAAACTTGAATAGTTATAAAGAATGTTTTCTAAAATTATAAAAGCCTTTTCTTTGATTTCTGTATTATTTAGAGTTGTTTTACTTGAAACTATATCGATTATAACATTTTCATTTTCATTTACTATAATATTTAGATAAGATAAAATTCTGTCTTTCATTTCAGAAGAAGCTTTATTAGTAAATGTTAATGCAAGCATCGACTTATAATGATCATCTTTTTTTGAATTTAATAGTTGAGCTATAAACTCAATTGCTAGGTAGAATGTTTTACCTGACCCTGCAGATGAGTTTATGATTTTATAAGAATAGCTCATTTATGATTATTGATACTTAACAAAATAATCCTATTTTTGTAAATAAAAAATTATGGCTTTTGAATTACCTAAATTAAATTATGCTTTTGATGCATTAGA
>JBELLF010000027.1:0-15258 GCA_042088875.1 Candidatus Marisimplicoccus framensis
TGGATTTAAAGATATTAAAACAGGTGATACTCTTTCATTTGAAAAAGCCCCAATTGTTCTGGAAAGTATGGTATTTCCTGATCCCGTAATTGGTGTTGCTGTTGAACCAAAAACAAAGGCAGATGTTGATAAGCTTGGGTTAGCCCTTTCTAAACTTGCTGAGGAGGATCCAACCTTCCAAGTAAAAACTGATGAAGCTTCAGGGCAGACTGTTATATCAGGTATGGGTGAACTTCACCTAGATATTATTGTTGATAGATTAAGAAGAGAATTTAAAGTAGAAGTTAATCAAGGTCAACCTCAAGTTGAGTATAAAGAAGCATTAACTCAATCTGCAAGCCACAGAGAAGTTTATAAAAAACAAACCGGAGGGCGTGGTAAATTTGCTGATATTGTATTTACAATTGAACCAGGGGAACAAGGTAAATCTGGTCTTGAATTTGTAAACCTAATTAAAGGTGGTAATATTCCGAGAGAGTATATTCCATCGGTTGAAAAAGGATTTAAGGATTCAATGAAAAATGGTCCTCTTGCTGGATTTGAAGTTGATTCTATGAAGATAACCCTTGAAGATGGTTCTTTCCATCCTGTAGATTCTGATTCACTTTCTTTTGAACTTGCTGCAAAGCTTGCTTTTAAAGTAGCTGCTAAAGCTGCAAAAGCGGTTATTATGGAGCCTATAATGAAGTTAGAAGTTATTACTCCTGAAGAGAATATGGGTGATATAGTAGGTGATTTAAATAGGAGAAGAGGTCAGGTTAACTCTATGGACGACAGAGCAGGAGCAAAAGTTGTTAAAGGTGAGGTTCCATTATCTGAAATGTTTGGATATGTTACATCATTGAGAACATTATCATCAGGTAGAGCAACATCAACAATGGAATTTTCTCATTATTCAGAAACTCCTTCTAATATATCGGAGTCTGTTATTTCTGAAATAAGAGGAAATACTACAGAATAAAAAAATAAATTATGAGTCAGAAAATTAGAATAAAATTAAAATCTTACGATTATAACTTGGTTGACAAGTCTGCTGACAAGATTGTAAAGACTGTTAAGAATTCAGGTGCTATTGTAACTGGACCAATACCTCTTCCAACTCACAAAAAGATTTTTACAGTTCTTAAGTCTCCTCATGTTAATAAAAAATCAAGAGAACAATTTAAACTATGTTCTTATAAAAGACTATTAGATATATATAGCTCTTCATCAAAAACTGTTGATGCTCTTATGAAATTAGAGCTTCCTAGTGGTGTTGAGGTTGAAATTAAAGTGTAATAATTATGTCAGGTATAATTGGAAAAAAAATAGGAATGACTAGCATTTACAACGAAAGTGGTAAAAATATCCCTTGTACTATACTTCAGGTAGGTCCTTGTACTATTACTCAAATTAAAACTGATGATAAAGATGGCTATTCTTCTTTTCAGCTTGGATTTGATGAAAAAATTAAAAATACTACCAAGTCATATGAAGGTCACTTCAAGAAAAGCAAATCTAAACCTATGAACAAACTTGTCGAGTTCAAGGGATTCAATGGTGACTATAAATTGGGAGATAAGATAACTGTTGATCATTTTGTTGAAGGAGAATTTGTAGATATTTCTGGTATAACAAAGGGTAAAGGTTTTCAAGGTGTTGTTAAAAGACACGGATTTGCTGGTGTAGGTGATTCAACACATGGGCAGCATAACAGGATGAGAGCTCCAGGTTCTATTGGTGCTGGTTCTGATCCTTCAAGAGTATTTAAAGGAATGAGAATGGCTGGTCAAACGGGAAATTCAAAAGTTAAGGTATTGAATTTAAAAGTTGTTAAAGTAATGTCGGAGGATAATATTTTAATTGTAAAAGGAAGTGTTCCTGGTCACAACAATTCATATATAACAGTTAGAAAATAATGGAGCTTAAAGTACATAACATAAAGGGTAAAGAAACTGATAAAAAAATTAAGCTTAATAAAGCTATATTTGGTATTGAGCCAAATGATCATGCTATTTATCTTGATGTTAAACAATATCTTGCAAACAATAGAAAAGGTCTTCATAAGTCAAAGGAAAGAGCTGAGATTGCAGGAAGTACTAGAAAGATAAAAAAGCAAAAAGGTACAGGTACTGCTAGAGCTGGTAGTATTAAAAATCCTTTATTTAAAGGAGGAGGTACTATATTTGGACCAAGACCTAGATCTTATGATCAAAAAATAAATAAAAAAGTAAAAAAGCTTGCCAGGAAATCCGCATTAGCCTATAAAGCAAAAAATAATGAGATTTTTATATTAGAAGATTTTAAGCTTTCAAATCCAAAAACTTCTGATTATTTGAAAATAATTAAAGCATTTGGACTAGAATCAAAAAAAACTTTGTTGGTAATAAATGAACTTAATAACAACATTTATTTATCATCTAGAAACATAAAAAATTCTAAAGTTATAATTAACTCAGAATTAAACACTTATGAAATTACTGATGCAAATAACATCTTGATTTTAGAAAGTGCGGTTGAAGGAATAGAATCAACCTTGAAATAAATTATATTATGGATATACTTATAAAACCAATATTAACTGAAAAAGCAACAAACGAAAGTGAAGTAAGAAATACTTATATTTTCCTTGTGTCTAAAAGTGCTAATAAAGTTGAAATTAAAAAAGCAGTTGAATCTTCTTATGGAGTTTCAGTCAAAAAAGTTAGAACCATGATATATGGAGCTGAATCTAGGACTAGATATACCAAAAAAGGTATTCAAACTAGTAAAAAAGGTTCATACAAGAAAGCAGTAGTAAAAATATCTGAAGGAGATAGAATTGACTTCTTTGCTAATCTATAATTATGCCTGTTAGAAAATTAAAACCAGTAACACCCTCTCAGAGATTTAGAATTGTAAATGGATTTGATGCCATCACAACTAATAAGCCTGAGAAGTCATTGCTAACTACCATAAAGAGAACCGGCGGTAGAAATAACCATGGTAAAATGACTAGTAAGTATAGAGGTGGTGGTCATAAAAGAAGATATAGAATTATTGATTTTAAAAGAGATAAATTTGATGTAACTGCTGAAGTTAAATCCATCGAGTATGATCCAAATAGATCTGCCTTTATTTCTCTAGTAGAGTATAAAGATGGTGAGAAGAGGTACATCATTGCTCAAAACGGTTTAAAAGTTGGACAAAGTATTATTTCTGGTGATGAAGCAACACCTGAGATTGGAAATGCAATGCCTGTAAGTAAAATCCCCCTTGGTACAATAATCTCATGTATAGAGCTTAATCCAGGTAAAGGTGCTAGCATATCAAGAAGTGCTGGATCATTTGCCCAGTTAATGGCAAAAGATGGTAAGTATGTTACAATCAAATTACCTTCTGGAGAGACAAGGATGATATTAAATACATGTTATGCAACAATCGGTGCTGTCTCTAATTCAGATAATCAGTTAATATCAGCAGGTAAAGCAGGTAGAAACAGATGGTTAGGAAGAAGGCCCAGAACAAGACCTGTTGCTATGAACCCTGTTGATCATCCAATGGGTGGAGGAGAAGGTAAAGCATCGGGTGGTCATCCAAGATCAAAAAAAGGTATTCCTGCAAAAGGTTACAGAACAAGATCGAAGAAGAAAGCATCTTCAAGATTTATAATTGAAAGAAGAAAAAAATAAATAAATATGTCTAGATCACTAAAAAAAGGACCATACGTTCATTTAAGCCTTCTAAAAAAGATTAACAAGAATTTAGAGGATAATAAAAAAACTGTTATTAAAACATGGTCAAGATCTTCTATGATTATTCCTGACTTTGTTGGACAGACTATTGCTGTTCATAATGGTAAACAATTTATTCCTGTTTATATAACAGAAAATATGGTTGGGCATAAACTAGGTGAATTTTCTCCAACAAGATCGTTTAGAGGACATTCTGGAAATAAAAGATAATGGGTTTAAGAAAAAGAAATAGCGCTGAAAAAATAAAGGAAGCAAAGAAAAATTTAGCATTTGCTAAACTTAATAATTGTCCAACTTCTCCTAGAAAGATGAGATTAGTAGCTGATCAAATTAGAGGTGAAGATATTTCAAGTGCACTATCTATTTTAAAGTTTAGTCCAAAGGAAGCTTCAAGAAAATTAGAAAAACTTCTTGTTTCAGCGATTTCTAATTGGCAATCTAAGAATGAAAATGCAGACATTGATTCCTCTCAACTCTTTGTCAAAGAAATAAGAGTTGATAGTGCAGGTATGCTTAAAAGAATAAGAACAGCACCTCAGGGTAGAGCTCATAGAATTAGAAAAAGGTCTAATCATGTAACATTAATACTTTCATCAAAAACAATAAATTAAATGGGACAAAAAACAAATCCAATAGGAAATAGATTAGGTATTATCAGGGGTTGGGATTCTAACTGGTATGGTGGTAGAGATTATGGAGATAAGCTTGCAGAGGATGATAAGATTAGGAAGTATATTCATGCAAGACTTTCTCGTGCAAGTGTTTCGAATATTATAATCGAGAGAACACTTAAATTAATTATCATTACAATTACTACAGCTAGACCTGGAATTATAATTGGAAAAGGAGGTCAAGAAGTTGATAAATTAAAAGAGGAATTAAAAAAGATAACTTCAAAAGATGTTCAGCTTAACATACATGAAATTAAAAGACCTGAATTAGACTCTTTCCTTGTTGGTAATAGTATTGCTAGACAAATTGAAAATAGAATTTCTTATAGAAGAGCTATAAAAATGGCTATTGCAGCAGCAATTAGAATGAATGCTGAAGGTATTAAAATTCAAATATCTGGAAGACTAAATGGTGCAGAAATGGCTAGATCAGAATCTTATAAAGAAGGTAGAATACCCCTTTCTACTTTTAGGGCGGATATTGACTATGCAATTGTTGAAGCACATACTACTTATGGCAGACTTGGAATTAAGGTTTGGATAATGAAAGGTGAAGTTTATGGTAAAAGAGAATTATCTCCATTAGTGGGAATGAAAAAATCTTCAGGTAATTCTAAGAAGAATAATAGACAAAGAGAAAGAAAAAGCTAATTAGATATGTTAACACCAAAAAGAACTAAATACAGAAAAGCTCAAAAAGGCCGAATGAAGGGTTTGTCCCAAAGAGGACATATACTGTCTAATGGTATGTTTGGAATTAAATCTTTAGAATCTAAATTTTTAACTTCAAGACAGATAGAGGCTGCAAGGATTGCTGCTACAAGATACATGAAAAGAGAAGGTCAACTTTGGATTAAAATTTTCCCAGATAAACCGATTACAAAAAAACCTCTTGAAGTTAGAATGGGTAAAGGTAAGGGTGCTCCTGAATATTTTGTTGCAGTTGTTAAGCCTGGAAGAATTCTTTTTGAAGTTTCGGGTGTACCAATTGCAGTTGCTAAAGAGGCATTACGATTAGCTGCACAAAAGTTACCTGTTACAACTAAGTTTATAGTAGCAAGAGATTTTGAAGGATAATTATGAAAATAACTGAAATTAGAAATATGACCATTGACGAGTTAAACGAAAAGTTGACTGATACATCAAAAAAATTATCACAACTTAAGTTTAACAACTCAGTTCAAACTATTGAAAATCCTCTTGAAATTAAAACGTTAAGAAGGCAAATAGCTATGTTAAAAACAATATTAAACGAAAAAAAACAAGATTAAATGTCAACTAGAAGTTTAAGAAAAGAAAGAATTGGAATTGTTTCATCTGATAAAATGGATAAGTCTGTTATTGTTTCAGAGGTTAAAAAAGTAAAGCATCCTGTCTATGGAAAGTTTGTCTTAAAAACCAAAAAGTATGTTGCACACGATGAAAAGAATGACTGTAATGAAGGAGATACTGTAAAAATTATGGAGACTAGACCAATGAGTAAGACAAAAAAGTGGAGAATTGTAGAAATAATAGAAAGAGCAAAATAAAATGGTACAACAAGAATCAAGACTTAAGGTAGCAGATAATACTGGAGCAAAAGAAGTTCTAACTATAAGAGTTTTAGGTGGAACAAAAAGAAGGTATGCCAGATTAGGTGATAAAATTGTTGTAACTGTTAAAGATGCAACTCCTAATGGTACTGTAAAGAAAGGTCAAGTTTCAATTGCAGTGGTTGTTAGAACAAAAAAAGAAGTTAGAAGAAATGATGGATCTTATATTAGATTTGATGAAAATGCTTGTGTTTTATTATCTCAAACAGGAGAGATGAGAGGAACAAGAGTATTTGGCCCTGTTGCCAGAGAATTAAGGGATAAGCAATTTATGAAAATTGTATCTCTTGCACCTGAAGTTTTATAATATTGAAAGTGATGAATAAAATAAAAATTAAAAAAGGAGATCAAGTATTAGTTATTGCTGGAGAAAATAAAGGAGCAAAAGGTACAGTCCTTAAAATTCTTTATAACTCAAATAAAGCAATTGTTGAAGGTGTTAATACAGTTAAAAGACATACTAAACCAAACTCTGAAAACCCAAAAGGTGGTATTGTTGAAAAACAGCTACCTATAAATATTTCTAATTTATCATTAATGACTAAGGATGGAGAGAAAACTAGAATAGGTTATAGAGTTGAGGATGGAAAAAAAGTTAGGATATCAAAAAAATCTAAAGAAATAATCTAAAAATGAGCTACACACCAAGACTTAAAGAAGATTACTCTAACAAGATTGTTAATGAATTAAAAGACAAACTTCAGTTGGATAATATAATGCAGGTTCCAGTTTTAGAAAAAATTGTTATTTCTAGAGGAGTTGGTGCTGCAGTTAGTGATAAAAAACTTGTAGATCATGCTGTTGATGAGTTGACACTAATATCAGGTCAAAAAGCTATTGCAACTTTATCAAAAAAGGATGTTGCTTCATTTAAGCTTCGTAAAGGATCTCCAATTGGAGCTAAGGTAACATTAAGGGGAGAGAGAATGTATGAATTTCTTGATAGGCTTATCACAATTGCTCTTCCAAGAGTTCGAGACTTCCAAGGTATAAATTCAAAAGGATTTGATGGACGAGGAAATTACAATCTGGGAATTAGAGAACAAATTATATTCCCTGAGATTAATATCGATAAAGTAAACAAGATTGCAGGTATGGATATAACTTTTGTTACAAGTACAAACTCTGATAAAGAGGCTCATGCATTATTAACAGAATTAGGATTACCATTTAAAAAATAAGAATTATGGCAAAAGAATCAATGAAAGCTAGGGAAAGAAAAAGACAACGTATAGTTGCAAAATATGCTGCAAAAAGGCAAGCATTAAAAGATGCAAAAGATTATGTTGGTCTTCAAAAACTTCCTAAAAATGCGTCACCAATTAGATTACATAACCGATGTAAACTTACTGGGAGACCAAAAGGATATATAAGGCAATTTGGGATTTCTAGAGTTATGTTTAGAGAAATGGCTAATAAAGGTTTAATCCCAGGAGTAACTAAAGCAAGTTGGTAAATTAAAGATTATGTATACAGACACTATTGCAGATTATTTAACTAGAATTAGAAATGCCAGCATGGCAGGTCATAAAGTTGTTGACATACCTTCATCTAATATCAAGAAGGATATCACAAAAATACTTTTTGATCAAGGTTATATTCTTAGTTATAAGTTTGAGGAAACAAAAAACAACCAAGGCAGTATAAAAATTGCTTTGAAGTATGATTCAACTTCTAAAGAGCCTGTAATTAAAGAAATTCAAAGAATTAGTAAACCTGGTCTAAGAAAGTACTCAAACTCCCAAGAATTCCCAAGAATTTTAAATGGTTTGGGAATATCAATAGTTTCTACATCTAAAGGTGTTATGACAGGGAAGCAAGCTGCAAGCCAGAATATTGGTGGTGAATTAATCTGTTATGTATTTTAAAAAATAAGTTATGTCAAGAATAGGAAATAATCCAATAAGTATTCCAGATGGTGTTTCGGTTAACGTCAAAGATAACGTTATTACCATTAATGGTAAAAATGGTGAAATGTCTCAGGTTTTTGATGGAGTGACTATTAACATCTCAGATAACACAATTTTAGTAAAAAGAAATTCTGAATCTAAGGATCACAAATCAAAGCATGGGTTATATAGATCACTTATTGCAAATATGATAACAGGAGTTTCAGAAGGCTTCACTAAAGAACTTGAACTGGTTGGTGTAGGTTACAGGGCAAGTAACTCTGGCCAGAAATTAGATCTTTCACTTGGATTTTCTCACACAATTTTATTGGATATAGCTCCTGAGGTTAAAGTCGAAGCTATTAATGAAAAAGGTCAAAATCCAATTATTAAACTTACATCAATGGATAAGCAACTATTAGGTCATGTTGCTGCTAAAATTCGTTCTTTTAGAAAGCCAGAGCCATACAAAGGAAAAGGGATTAAGTTCGTTGGAGAGCAAATAAGAAGAAAAGCAGGTAAATCAGCTTAATATGGGAAATACTAAAACATTTAGAAGAAATAGAATTAGACAAAGGATTAAAAAAGTAATATCAGGTACGGCAGATTTTCCTAGATTGTCTGTATTTAGAAGTAATAAAGAAATTTATTGCCAATTAATAGATGATCTTACTGGGAAGACTTTAATGCAATCTTCTTCTAGAGATAAGGCTATTACTGATTTAAAATTAGGGACTAACATGGAAATCTCTTTTAATGTTGGTAAGACTCTTGCAGAAAATGCTGTCAAAAAAGGTATTGAAAAAATAAAATTTGATAGAGGTGGTTACCTTTATCATGGTAGAGTTAAATCACTTGCTGAAGGTGCAAGGGAAGGTGGACTTAAATTTTAATTATGTATAAAAATTATAAAAACGTCGAACTTGTAAAACCTGCTGGATTAGATCTTAAAGATAGGCTTGTAGGTATTCAAAGAGTAACTAAGGTGACTAAAGGTGGTAGAGCTTTTGGTTTCTCTGCTATTGTTGTAGTGGGTGATGAAAATGGTGTTGTTGGACATGGTCTTGGAAAAGCAAAAGAAGTTACAATTGCAATTTCTAAAGCTGTTGAAGATGCAAAGAAAAATTTAGTAAGGATTCCCATAGAAAATGGAACAGTTCCACATGAACAAAAAGGTAAATTTGGGGGTGCTAAAGTATTTATTAAGCCTGCAACTGAGGGTACAGGTGTAATTGCTGGTGGTGCTGTTAGATCAGTTTTAGAGTCTGTTGGTGTTCAAAATGTACTTTCTAAATCTCAAGGATCTTCAAATCCACATAATGTTGTAAAAGCTACTTTTGACGCACTTCTTAATCTAAGAAGTCCGTTAATGATTTCAAAACAAAGAGGTATTTCTCTTGATAAAGTATTTAAAGGATGAGCAAAAAAGTTAGAATTAAACAGGTAAGAAGTACAATTAAAAGACTAGAGTCTCAAAAGAGAACACTTAGAGCTTTAGGTCTAAGAAAAATTGGAATGGAAGTTGAACATGAGTTAAGTTCATCAATTTCAGGAATGATAGATAAAGTTAAACATCTTTTAGAAATTAATTCTTTAGACAAATAATTATGAGCTTAAATAATTTACAACCTGCAAAAGGTTCCAACAAGACGAGTGGTAAAAGACTTGGAAGAGGTCAAGGTTCTGGTAAAGGTGGTACCTCAACTAAAGGTCACAAAGGTGCTCAATCAAGATCTGGTTATTCTCGAAAGATAGGTTTTGAGGGTGGGCAAATGCCACTTCAAAGAAGAATTCCAAAGTTTGGTTTTAATAATATTAACAGAATTGAATATAAAACTATTAATATAGATGATATACAGACTTTATTTGAAGATAAAAAAATTACAAAAGATTTAACCTTTGATAAGATGATTGAATTAAGAATTGCTAAAAAAGGTGATCTTGTTAAAGTTTTAGGTAGAGGTAAAATTAATGTTCCAGTTAATGTTGCTGCTCATAAATTTTCTTCATCTGCAGAAAAGCTAATTGAAAAGGCCGGCGGTAAAGTAATAAAAATATAAAGTGAATAAATTAGTAGACATAATAAAAAATATATTCGGAATCAAAGAGTTAAGAGATAGAATTCTTTTTACTTTAGGTTTACTATTAGTTTACAGGTTAGGTGCACAAGTTGTACTTCCAGGTGTTGATTCACTTGCTTTGTCTGATCTTTCTACAAGATCTGATGGTGGAGGATTATTAGGAATATTAAATGCATTTACTGGTGGTGCTTTTGCAAATGCATCCATATTTGCACTTGGAATTATGCCATATATTTCAGCAGCTATTGTTGTTCAATTAATGGGTGTAGCTCTACCTTATCTTCAAAAACTTCAGAAAGAAGGTGAGAGTGGTAGAAAAAAAATTACACAAATTACTAGATGGTTAACAATCTTTATATGTGTTATCCAAGCACCTGCATACTTATACGGTCTTAGTGCACTTGGTGTTCCAGATACTGCGTTTGTTTTTGGTAGAACACCAATGTTTGTTCTATCATCAATAATTATTCTTGTTACAGGATGTGTTTTTGCCATGTGGCTTGGTGAGAAAATAACTGACAGAGGGATTGGAAATGGTATATCGCTTCTAATTACTGTAGGTATTGTTGCTACTTTGCCATTATCTTTTACACAAAATCTTGTCTCAAGAGTTTCTGAAAGTAATGGTGGTTTAATAATGGTAGTCATTGAACTTGCAGTATGGTTGGTTGTTATTCTACTATCAATACTACTAGTTATGGCTGTTAGACAAATTCCTGTTCAATATGCAAGAAGAAACTCAAATCCTGGATCTCAATCCTCGGCTATGTCAACAAGACAATATATACCCTTAAAGCTTAATGCATCAGGTGTTATGCCAATAATTTTTGCTCAGGCACTTATGTTTGCTCCAGCAACTTTAGGTAGTGTTTTTAATGACTCATCAATGGGACAGTGGCTTCAAGCAAGTTTTTCTGACATATTTGGATTATGGTATAATATTTTATTTGCACTTCTTGTTATAATTTTTACATTTTTTTATACTGCTATTACAGTACCTACTAATAAAATGTCAGATGATTTAAAAAGAAGCGGTGGATTTGTTCCTGGTATAAGACCAGGAAATGAAACTTCAGAATATTTAGATTCAGTAATGTCTCATATTACCTTTCCTGGATCTCTGTATTTAGCAGTTA
This sequence comes from Candidatus Marisimplicoccus framensis, assembly GCA_042088875.1. Classification (GTDB taxonomy): domain Bacteria; phylum Bacteroidota; class Bacteroidia; order Flavobacteriales; family Flavobacteriaceae; genus Marisimplicoccus; species Marisimplicoccus framensis_A. The sequence goes on from JBELLF010000027.1 coordinate 11,083, forward strand.
TAGCAATTTTCCCTGCTATAGTTGTTCAATTAATTGGCATGCAACAAGGTTGGGCACTATTTTATGGGGGTACATCTCTTCTAATTATGGTAGGAGTTGCTATTGATACAATACAGCAGGTAAATGCATATTTACTTAATCATCATTACGATGGACTTATGAAATCTGGTTCAATGAGAAGTAAACCAACTATATAATATGGCTAAACAAAAATCTATAGAACAAGAAGGTAAAATTATAGAGGCTCTTTCTAATGCTATGTTTAGAGTAGAACTTAAAAATGGACATGTTGTTACTGCTCATATTTCGGGTAAGATGCGTTTACATTATATAAAGCTTCTTCCAGGCGATAAAGTAAAACTAGAGATGAGTCCATATGATTTGACAAAAGCAAGAATAACATTTAGAATGTAAAAATATTATGAAAGTAAGAGCATCAATAAAGAAAAGAAGTAGTGAATGTAAAATCGTCAGAAGAAAAGGTCGATTATATGTTATTAATAAAAAAAATCCACGATATAAACAAAGACAAGGTTAATTATGGCAAGAATTTCAGGAATAGATATACCAAAGGATAAAAGAGGAGCAATAGCTTTAACCTATATATACGGAATAGGTAGAAGTCTTGCATTAACAATTCTAGAAGAAGCTAAAGTTGATTTAAATAAAAAAGTTTCTAAATGGGATGATAAAGACATTGCCAGTATTAGGGATGTTGTTGGGAAACTTAAAATAGAAGGTGAATTAAGATCAGAGACTCAACTAAATATTAAAAGATTAATGGATATTGGTAGTTTTAGAGGTATTAGACATAGAACAGGTTTACCATTAAGAGGTCAGAGAACAAAAAATAATTCTCGAACAAGAAAAGGAAAAAGAAAAACTGTAGCTAATAAGAAAAAAGCAACTAAATAATTATGGCAAAATCTACCAGTAAAAAAAGAAAAGTAATTGTTGATGCAAATGGTGTGGCTCATATAAACGCTTCATTCAATAACATTATCATATCAATTACTAATTTAAAAGGTGAAGTTATATCATGGTCTTCAGCAGGTAAAATGGGTTTTAGGGGTTCTAAAAAGAATACTCCATTTGCTGCTCAAACTGCTGCAGAGGATGCAGCTAAGGTTGCCCATGATGCAGGTGTTAGAAGAGTTAAAGTTCTAGTAAAAGGACCTGGAAATGGAAGAGAATCAGCTATTAGAACCTTACACAACAATGGCTTAGAAGTTTCTGAAATCGTTGATGTTACGCCAATGCCACATAATGGATGTAGACCACCTAAAAGAAGAAGAGTTTAATTAATAGAATTTAAATGGCAAGATATAGAGGACCAAAAACAAAAATTTCAAGAAAGTTCGGTGAACCATTATTTGGTGAGGATCGTTCCTTAGAAAAAAAGAATTACCCTCCTGGGCAACATGGTAATACAAAAAGAAGAGCCAAAAAGTCAGAATATGCAATTCAGCTTATGGAAAAGCAAAAGGCCAAGTATACTTATGGTATCCTTGAAAAGCAGTTTAGGAATATATATGACAAGGCTAATAGAGGAAAAGGTATTACAGGTGAGCTGCTTTTACAGCTATGTGAATCAAGACTTGATAATGTTGTATTTAGGATGGGTATATCAAATACCAGAGATGGTGCAAGACAGTTAGTATCCCACAAACATATACTTGTTAATGGATCAATTGTTAACATCCCATCATATACTTTAAAACCTGGAGACATTATTTCTATAAGAGAGAAGTCTAAGTCTTTAAAGGCAATCGAGAGTTCTCTTAGAGAAAATTTATCTGAATATGAATGGATAAAATTTAATATAGAACGTCTTGAAGGTGAATTTGTTTCTCTTCCAGAAAGAGAACAAATTCCTGAAAATATCAAGGAACAACTTATTGTTGAATTATACTCAAAATAAAAAATATGGCAATTTTAAACTTTCAAAAACCAGATAAAGTAATCATGATAGACTCAACAGAGTCTCATGGTAAATTCGAATTTAGACCTCTAGAACCAGGATATGGTTTAACTATTGGTAACGCTCTTAGAAGGGTATTATTATCTTCTTTAGAAGGTTATGCGTTTACATCCATCAAAATTGATGGTGTAGATCATGAATTTTCTACAATTGAAGGTGTTGTTGAGGATGTTACAGAAATCATCTTAAACATAAAGCAAATTAGATTGAAAAGACAAATTGATGATATTGATAACGAGAAGATTAATGTAATAGTTGGTAATCAGAAAGTTCTAAAAGCTTCAGATCTCCAAAAATTCATATCTGGTTTCCAAATTCTAAATCCTGATCTTGTTATATGTAATCTTGAAAAAAACGTTAAGCTAAGTATTGAACTTAACATTGATAAAGGGAGAGGATATGTTCCAGCTGAAGAAAATAAAAAATATAATGAGTCTGTTGGAGTAATTGCTATTGATTCAATCTACACTCCAATAAAAAATGTTAAGTACGATATTGAAAATTATAGGGTAGAACAAAAAACTGATTATGAAAAACTTGTTTTTGAATTAGTTACTGATGGCTCTATACATCCTAAAGATGCTCTTACTGAAGCTGCAAAAATACTTATTCACCATTTCATGTTGTTCTCTGATGAACTTATTACTCTTGAGGCAGACGAAATTGCTCAGACTGAGACATATGACGAAGAATCTCTTCACATGAGACAACTTTTAAAAACAAAACTAATAGATATGGATTTATCTGTTAGAGCTTTAAATTGTTTAAAAGCTGCAGAGGTTGATACATTAGGGGATCTAGTTTCTTTTAATAAAAACGATTTAATGAAGTTTAGAAATTTTGGTAGAAAATCTCTAACAGAGCTTGAAGAGTTAGTTATACTCAAAGGTTTATCATTTGGAATGGATCTTGCTAAATACAAACTAGATAAAGATTAAAAAATGAGACACGGTAAAAAAACAATTAAACTTGGTAGGAAATCGGCTCACAGAAAAGCTATGCTTGCAAATATGGCTCTATCATTAATTGAACATAAAAGAATCACAACAACGTCAACTAAAGCAAAAGCTTTAAAGATTTTTATTGAGCCTCTAATTACTAAATCCAAAGATGATACCACTCATAATAGAAGACTGTGTTTTAGCAAATTGAGAAATAAAAATGGTGTTAAGACTTTATTTGATGAAGTATCTCAAAAGGTAGCTAATAGGCCCGGTGGATATACAAGAATAATCAAATTGGGTAATAGAATGGGTGATAATGCTTCCATGGCTATGATTGAACTTGTAGACTATAATAACCTATATAATTCAACACAAGTTCAAGAATCTCTTAAAGAACAAATGGTTGAAACAGAGGAAAAACCTAATTCAGAATAACACTAAATAAAAAGTAATCAACAAAAGGACATATGAATTTTCATATGTCCTTTTTTTATGTAATTTTATCTTCCGAAATGACTTACAAAAAAAGGAATAAAGGACTTGTACTGTTAGCTGATGGTACGATTTTTTATGGTCGTTCTTCCGGAATCAATGGCACTTCTTTCGGTGAAATCTGTTTTAATACTGGAGTAACTGGATATCAAGAAATATTTACTGATCCATCTTATTTTGGACAAATTATGGTAACTACAACCTCTCATATTGGAAACTATGGCATCAAAATTTCCGAATCTCAATCAAGTAAAATTTATATTAGTGGATTAATCTGTAAAAATTTTAGCGAAGTAAACTCAAGATCAAATTCTGAATCAATTAAAAATTGGTTTAATTCTAATAAGTTAGTTGCCTTATGTGATGTTGATACTAGAGCACTAGTAAGATACATAAGGAATAATGGTGCAATGAATGCTGCAATAACAACTGAGGTTGATAAAATATCAGAGATCAAAGAAAAACTTACCAACTTTCCAAGTATGGATGGTCTTGAATTAGCATCTAAAGTTTCTACAAAAGAACCTTATGAAATTGGTAATAAAGAATCTAATAAAAGATTAGCAGTGATTGATTTGGGAATTAAAAAAAATATTCTTGATAATTTTATTAAAAGAGATCTATTTGTAAAAGTTTATCCATATGACACAAGTCTAGATGAAATGCTTAGATTTAAGCCTAACGGATTCTTCCTTTCAAATGGCCCTGGTGATCCTGAACCATTAAAAAAGGTGATAGAAACAACAAAAGAAATTCTTA
>JBELLF010000028.1:0-13549 GCA_042088875.1 Candidatus Marisimplicoccus framensis
TAATCAATATATACCAATTGAAAAGACTAAAACTCCAGATGGATCTCCAATTGGAAATTTTTCATGTGATTACTAGTTATTTTTAATTAAATTTGTGCATTATTTTCATGATCTAATGCATTATAATAATAAACCGTTTAATAATATTTTAGAGCTTATAGGTAACACCCCATTAATTAGACTAAATAAGGTCACAAAAAATTTTAAAGGAGAGTACTTCTCAAAGTTTGAAGGCTTTAATCCAGGTCATTCTAATAAAGATAGAATTGCTCTTCATATACTTAATCAGGCAGAAACGGATGGTATTTTAAAGAAGGGTAGTACTATAATTGAAACAACATCTGGTAATACTGGTTTTAGTTTAGCTTTAGTTTCATTGCTTAAGGGATATAAATGTATTTTGGCAGTAAGTTCAAAGGCATCTAAAGATAAAATTAATATGATGAAATGTTTAGGCGCTGAAATTTATGTTTGCCCTTCAAATGTATCATCTGATGATCCAAGGTCATATTATGAGGTTGCAAAAAGATTAACTAACGAAATTCCAGGTTCAGTATACATTAATCAATATTTCAATGATTTAAACATTGAAGCTCATTATGAAACTACTGGTCCAGAAATTTGGAATCAGACAAATGGTAAAATTACTCACCTAGTTGCTTGCAGTGGAACTGGTGGTACTATATCTGGAATAGGTAGATTTTTAAAAGAAAAAAATAATGGTGTAAAAATTATTGGTGTTGATGCATATGGTTCAATTCTAAAAAAATATCATGAAACGGGTCAAATTGATCCAAATGAAATATACTCATATAGAATAGAGGGACTAGGTAAAAACATTGTACCTTCTGCAACTGATTTTAAAATTATCGATAAGTTTGTAAAAGTTACTGATTCAGATAGTGCTCATATGGCTAGAGAGATAACTTTAAATGAAGGATTGTTTGTTGGATATACTTCAGGTGCAGCTTTTCAAGCTGTAAAAATATTAAATGATGAAAATGAATTTGATGATTCAAGTTGTGTTGTAATTGTTTTTCCTGATCATGGTTCAAGGTATTTAAGTAAAATATATTCTGATGAATGGATGAACAATCAAGGTTTCTATGATTCTAGTTTTTATCAACCCAAAAAAAATTCAATTAATTATATATAATTTATATGCAAGATTTATTTGACAAAATATATAAAAATAAAGGTCCTCTAGGTAAATGGGCATCTATTGCCGAAGGCTATTTTGTTTTTCCTAAACTAGAAGGTCCAATTTCAAATAGAATGATGTTTAATGGTAAGGAAGTTATCACATGGAGTGTGAATGATTATTTAGGGTTAGCAAATAATACAGAAGTAAGAGAAGTTGATGCTAAAGCTGCTGAGCAGTATGGTAGTGCTTATCCTATGGGAGCAAGAATGATGTCTGGTCATACTAATCTTCATGAAAAATTAGAATCTGAACTTGCTAAATTTGTTTCCAAGGAGTCTGCATACCTACTTAATTTTGGATATCAAGGAATCCTTTCCACCATAGATACTTTAGTAACTAAAAATGATATTATTGTTTATGATATTGATTCTCATGCATGTATAATTGATGGAGTTAGGCTTCACCTTGGTAAGCGATTCACATATCAACATAATGACATGAAAAGTTTAGAAAAAAATCTTGAAAGAGCTACAAAACTTGCAGAACAAACAGGTGGAGGAATACTAGTAATTTCTGAAGGAGTCTTTGGAATGAGAGGAGAGCAAGGTAAACTTAAAGAAATAGTTGCATTGAAAGAAAAATTTAAATTTAGATTTCTTGTTGATGATGCTCATGGTTTTGGAACTTTAGGTAAGACTGGTGCAGGAGCAGGGGAGGAACAGGGTGTTCAAGATCAAATTGATGTGTACTTTGCTACTTTTGCAAAATCACTAGCTTCAACTGGTGCTTTTGTAGCAGGTGACTCTGAAATCATTGAATTTTTGAAATATAACATGCGTTCACAAATGTTTGCAAAATCACTTCAGATGCAACTAGTTGTTGGCGCACTTAAAAGACTTGATTTATTAAAGACTAGACCTGAGTTTAAACAAAAACTTTGGGAAAATGTAAATTTACTTCAATCTGGTTTAAAGGAAAGAGGTTTTGATATTGGTTCAACACAAAGTTGTGTTACTCCAGTATACCTTAAGGGTAGTATCCCTGAAGCAATGTCTTTAGTTAAAGACTTAAGAGAAAATTATCATATTTTTTGCTCAATTGTAGTTTATCCTGTTATACCAAAGGGATTAATTTTACTTAGACTAATTCCAACTACATCACACAATATTGAAGATATAAATGAAACTCTTGATGCATTTTCTTCAATTAGAAAAAAACTTGAGAAAGGTTTTTATAAGAAAGCCTCTAAAGGAATAGAAGAATCAGTTAACTAATCATTTAGCATCACTGGCATTACAAGCATTGTTATTGACTCTTTTGATGAATCTTTTTCATATACTGGTCTTATAATCCCTGCTCTATTTGGGTGAGACATTGAGAGAGTAATAGTTTCAGAATCTAAATTATTTAGCATCTCAATTAAAAACTTTGAGTTAAAGCCAATTTGGATATCATCACCTGAATACTCACACTCCAGGTTTTCGTCTGCTCTATTACTAAAATCAAAGTCTTCAGCGCTAATATTTAATAGAGACCCTGCAAGTTTTATTCTAATTTGATTAGTTGTCTTATTAGAAAAAATACTTACTCTTCGGGCAGAGTTTAAAAAAAGCTCTCTGTCAATAGTAAGTACGTTGGGATTATCTTTAGGAATAACGGCTTCATAATTAGGAAACTTTCCATCAATAAGTCTTGAGGTAATTGAGCTTTTCCCAAAAATAAATTTTGCATTTGAATCATTATGCTGAATAGTTACTTCAGAATCATGACTTTGTAAAATTCCCTTAAGTATTTGTAAAGGTTTTTTAGGCATAATAAATTCAGATACTTCTTTAGAATTATGTTCTAAAGTTTCAAACTTCACAAGTTTGTGAGCATCAGTTGCAACAAACTTTAAAGATTCACTATTAAACTGAAAAAATACTCCGCTCATAACAGGTCTAAGGTCGTCAGTTCCAGAAGCAAATATTGTAGAATTTATTGCATTACCAAGGTCAATTCCATTAATTAATGTTTCATGTGCATCTAAAATTTCAATCTGTTTTGGAAACTCTCCTCCTTCTAAATAAGCAAGAGAATATTTTCCATTATTTGCACTAATCTCAATAGTATTATTTTCAGTTTTTAAAAATGTCAATGGTTGATTTGAAAATGTCTTTAAGATATCTAATAATAGTTTAGCAGATATTGCTACTTTATCTTGAGACTTAGATTCAATGTCAATTTCTGAAGTCATTGTAGATTCAAGATCAGATGAGCTAATTTTAAGTTTGTTGTTGTATACTTCAAATAAAAAATTATCAAGTATTGGAATTGTATTTGAGGAATTTATTACTCCGCCTAAAATTTGGAGCTCTTTGTATAAAACTGATGATGAAACAATAAACTTCATGTGTTTTATTTCAAATATATTTAATTGATACTATAAATTTAATTTTTAATTATAAAAGTTATCTACTAAATACAAACACTAGAAATAAATGCTTACAGGATCTCTATAATTAAGACCAAATAATGTACTAGCACTTCCCACTGTTTGAGGATTACTTTTATAAATACTTAATTGAAGATAACCAAGAGTGTTAAATAATGCCAGCATCTTCCCATCCTCTTCTCGATCTTTTTTATCTAAGCTAAAATCAATTGCATCAGAGTAATTTTTATAAATTTTTATGAACTTAACGTTTCTTGCATTTATTGTAAAAGATCTAGTTTTTGCAATTTCTTTAAATAGCTTTTCAGTAATATTTGTTATAACATTACCATAATTATCAATATATATAACACTACCAATAATTTGATTCTGTTCCTGGTTTACAACAGGTCTTAAATTTTTAATCTCCTTAATTTTATTGATTTTTGTACCAACAACATTTAAAGGTCCAGATCTTAAAATATGTCCTAGAACTTTAACAAACAAGTCATCTGAAGATATTTTATAATTAAAGCTATTATGTAAATTAATTTCAACTATATTCTCTGGAATAATATCTTTAAAAATTAAAGAAAATACTCCATTATCAGAACCAATAAAAAATGATTCTTCATGCTTGATTACGATATGTTTATTTTCAGGAGTTAGTTCTGAATCCACGCATATCATATGAATTGTACCTTTTGGAAAATTTTTGTGTGCTCCCTCAAGGATATATCCGGCTTCAGTTAAATTAAATGGACTAATATTATGTGATATATCAATAATTTTTGCTGAATTAATTTCCGAAACTATTTTAGCTTTTAATGAACTAACAAAATAGTCCTTGTTTCCATAATCTGTAGTTAAGGTTATGATAGACATTAATTAAAATAAACTTTATAAATTTTATGTAAATTTGAATCAAATAATCTACTATAACAAATTTTTAAATTAAATCTATTGAGTGAGCTAGAATTTGAACTAACTGATGTTGATCCACAAAATTTTTTCTCAAGAGACAATTTAAATTCCTTAAAATCTTGTTTTCCTAAACTTAAACTGGTTCAAAGAGGTCAAACTATTAAAGTACTTGGTGAAAAAAGTGAATTAAAATTATTTGACAATAAATTTAGAACTATATTAAACTATTATTCAGATTATAATAATATTGACCCTAATATAATAAATGATATTGTTGTTAAGGATTTAAAATTCAATGGTGATAAACCTTCATTAATTTTATATGGTGTTTCAGGTAAACCTATATTAGCTAAAACTACAAATCAGAAAAAATTACATAAATCAATTTTAAATAATGATCTAATATTTGCCATTGGTCCTGCTGGTACAGGAAAAACATATACAGGTGTTGCTATGGCAGTAAAAGCTTTAAAAGAGAAAGAAATTAAAAAAATTATATTAACAAGACCTGCAGTCGAAGCTGGAGAAAACTTAGGTTACCTTCCAGGTGATTTAAAAGAAAAGCTTGATCCATATATGCAGCCCCTATATGACGCTCTAAGAGACATGATTCCAGCTAATAAACTGCAAAAATTTCTCGAGGATAGCACGATTGAAATTGCTCCTTTGGCATTCATGAGAGGTAGAACATTGGACAATGCTTTTGTAATTTTAGATGAAGCACAGAATACTACTAAGGCTCAGATGAAAATGTTTTTAACTAGAATGGGAATGAATGCTAAGTTTATGGTTACTGGAGATCCTGGTCAAGTTGATCTTCCAAGAAAAGTAAATTCTGGATTAAAGGATGCAATTAAAATACTTTCAAGAAAGAAGGGTATTGATATAATCTATCTTGATGATTCAGATGTAATTAGACATCCAATAGTTAAAAAAGTTATCGATGCCTACAATAAAATTGAAAAATAAATAGCTTTTGAACACAATTTTTAAAACAGATTTTAATTTTCCTGGCTTAATATCTAAATATGAAGGTAAAGTAAGAGATGTATACTCTTTAGAAAATGATATATTGGTTGTTATTGCATCTGATAGAATTTCTGCATTTGATATTGTCATGCCCAAACCAATACCATTTAAAGGACAAGTTCTTAATCAAATTTCAGTTAATATGCTTAAGTCCACTGAAGATATAATTCAAAATTGGCTTATATCATCTCCTGACCCAAATGTTTCAATTGGAAGAAAACTTAAACCTATAAAGATAGAAATGGTTATTAGAGGTTACTTAAGTGGTCACTCGGATAGATTATACAGATCTGGTAAGAGAAGTATTTGTGGAGTTAATTTACCAAATGGACTATTGTCAAATCAAAAATTTGATTATCCTATTATTACACCTAGTACAAAAGCTGATTTTGGTCATGATGAGGATATATCTAAATCTGATATCATAGAAAAAGGTATTTTGACATTAGATCAATATGAAGAAATAGAAGATATAACTTATAAGCTATTTGATAGAGGTACAGATATAGCCAAAAAAAGAGGGTTGATCTTAGTAGATTCAAAGTATGAATTTGGATATGATTCCAAAAATAATCTTTACTTAATCGATGAGATCCATACTCCTGATTCCTCAAGATATTTTTATAAAAACACATATGAAGATTATATGGATAGGGGAGAAACTCCCAAACAATTATCTAAAGAATTTTTTCGTCAGTGGTTAATACAGAATAATTTTCAAGGAAAGGATGGGCAAAACCTTCCTGAAATTTCCGATAATGTAGTTATGGATGTTTCTAAAAGATATATTGAACTTTTTGAAAAAATATCCGGCAGCAACTTCAAGCCAAGAAATTCCAACGATATAATTTCTGATCTCAAAGTGAATATAATTTCAGCTATATCTTAATTAAACTTACTAGAGAGTATTCCTATAAATGTTTCAATCCCGTTAATATAGTTAGTAAGCTTTATATTCTCATTTGGGCTATGTTGATTATTATCTTTATTTACAGTTGGTACTCCAACAGCAGGTATATTAAGTGTATTTACAAATGGTGAAATAGGAACTGATCCTCCACTAGTTCTCTTTAAAACAGGTTCTTTATCGAATGTCTCAACCATTACATCTCTTAACCAAATTCCAAGTTCACTTTTTATATCAGTTCTGAATGCAGGATATGAAACTCGCGAGTTAAACCTTACAATTTTATCATATTTTAATCTCATTTCTTTAGTTGGCTCCTTGTCGATGACAGTATAACCAAGAGATTCTATATGTTTTTTTATTAAATTATGAAGTCTGTATCCATCTGTTTCAATTACCAGTCGCACATCTATTTCTGCAATACATTCTGATGGTACAATAGTTCTTGCCTCCGGGCCTACCCATCCTGAACTAATCCCCCTAACATTAAGTGAAGGATATTGTAAAGATTCTTGGTATGAATTGCCAACGGATTCAGGATTTTTAAACTGCATTTTATTTTTCATATTAGTTTCATCATCAGGAACTGCATCCAAATATCCTCTAATTTCATCAGTAAGTTCAATCCCATCATAATAACCATCTATTTTAATAATTCCATTTTCATCTTTCATAGATGATAATATATTAGACATTCTAAAAACAGGATTAGGTGCATAATTACCAAAGTGACCGCTATGTTGAGGAACAATTGGTCCATATGTTTTAAGGGTTATTGAAGATATACCTCTATTACCAAAGTTTAAAGTTGGAAGACCAGATTCATGTTGAGGACCGTCAAAAATTAATAATGCATCGCTCTTTAATTTGTCCTTATATTTTTTTACTGCAAATGGTAGACTAGGAGAGCTTTTCTCTTCTTCAAAATCCATTATTAGCTTAATATTATATTTTTGGTTGATATTTTGTGAATTCATTAATCTTATGGCTTGAATAAGCATCATGACTGGTCCCTTAGCATCTGATGAGGATCTTGCAAAAATTCTGACATCCTCGTTATCTAATTCTTCGTAACTATAATCTTTTATATCATTCCAATTAAAAATTTCAAAATTATCCTTAACCTTCTTCTTAAATACAGGAGAGAAAGGATCATCTTGATCCCACTTAGAGATATCTATGGGTTGTCCATCAAGATGAAGATAAATTAAAACTGTCTTTAGATCACTATCAATCTCTCTTTCTGCAAGTAAAAGAGGTAGTGTTTCAGTGAGTAGTCTTGTTGTTTTGAAATCAAGAGAATTAAACTTATTTTCTATAAAATCAATTAGTGTATAAATGTCATCCTTGTAATTAGCATCATTGGGATAAGATAAAAACTCAATAAATTCGTCCATATTTTCCATTGCTTGAATAAAAATATTTTCTTTATTCTCTATTTGTGCATTTATAGATGAAAAAAGTAAAAATGAAATTGATATTATTTTGATAGTCTTCATAACTAAATGTTTAACTGGTTAATTAATTTTGTTGAATCCTCAAGACTGGATAATTTAATTGCTTTAATATATTTTTTATTCCAAGTTATTTGTCTTTTTGCGTAATTCCTAGTATTCTGTTTTATCTTTTCAATTGCTTCATTGTAAGTTAACTTATTTTCAAAGTAATTAAAAAATTCTTTGTAACCAACTGTATTTAAAGTATTTAAATTAGAGTGTTTCTTTAAGTTAAAAGCTTCTTCTTCTAGTCCATTACTAATCATAGTATCAACTCTACTGTTAATTCTATTATAAAGTATCTCCCTAGGGCATTCTAATAAAATAAATTGTACTTTGAAATTTCTTTTTTTCTTTACGTCTTTCCTAAATGATGAAAATTTTTCTCCAGTGTATTTTATAATTTCTAATGCTCTAATTATTCTGCTATGATTTTTTATATCCACAGTTTCATAATACTCCCTGTTTAACTTTTTTAATTCCTTTTGCAAGTATTCGATACCTTTATCTTTATATATCATTGTAATTTCATCTCTAATGACATCGGGAATCTTTGGAAACTCATCTATTCCGTATATTACAGAATCTGCATACAGTCCTGAGCCTCCTACTAAAACTAAATTTTCTTTATCCTCTAATAGGTTATTAATCTTACTTATAGCGTCTTTTTCATATAATCCGACATTATATATATCATGAATACTTTTATTGTGAATAAAATGATGTTTTACTTCTTTTAATTGATCTCTTGTGGGAGGACATGTTCCTATTTCTAGTTCTCTATAAAATTGTCTAGAGTCACAAGAAATAATTTCAGTTTTAAGTTTTTTTGCTAGATCTACACTCAACTCTGTTTTTCCTACTCCAGTTGCCCCAGCTATGTATATTAAGTTTTTATTTGTCTTCATCAAGGTGAGAACCACATTGGTGACAATAAACAGCATTGTCTTTATGCTTATCATTTAAACATTCTGCACACACTCTTGTATTAACATCAACTTTTTTTCTTTGAGCCATCTCTGCAGAAATAATTCCAGTTGGAACTGCAATAATTCCATAACCAAGTATCATAAGCATTGAAGCAAGAAACTTACCTAAGCCTGTTAATGGAACAATGTCACCATAACCAACCGTTGATATTGTGCTTATACACCAATAGATACTCTCTGGTATACTGTCAAAACCAGCTTTAGGACCCTCGATTAAATACATTAAAGTTCCAAACAAAATACACATGATTAGAACAAACAGCAAAAAAATAACAATCTTTGCTCTACTTACTAATAAAGATCTAACAAGGAAGTTAGATTCTCCAACATACCTTGATATATGAAGCACACGAAAAATTCTAAGAATTCTTAGTGCTCTAATAGCCATCATTGTCTCAAGTTGAGCTCCAACTATGAATAAAGATATATATTTAGGAATAGTAGCTAATAAATCTATAATACCATAAAAGCTAAAAATATATTTTCTAGGATGATGAATAGATATTACTCTTAAAATATATTCAATAGTAAATAAAATAGTAATTATCCATTCGGCAATGTTAAGTACTTCATAGTATTGTTGATTTATCCAACCAACAGTTTCGAGAGCAACTAGTATGACACTAACTATAATTACTATAATCAATATAATATCAAACACTTTTCCAGCGGGAGTGTCTGCCTCATATATAACATCATGTATTTTCTGACGTACTTTATTCAATGTCTGAAAATTTATAAAGTTCCTTCAAATTTACTAGTTTTTTATATCTCTTCTCAGAAATTATTCTATAAAGATAGTTTTGAACTCTTTTTGACTCTCTTACTTTTACAAGTCTTGAACTAATTTTTTTCTCTGAATTAATGTTATTAAATAACTCAAAATACCCGTATCCTTCTATAGAGCCTCTTTTGAAAAGAATAAAGCTTTTGTCAGTATCATTTTTTCCAATAAATGTTATTATAAAGTCTGAAGTTTCTTTAATTATGTTAGGTTTAGAAATTTTAGAGAAAATCTTTGGATCAATATTATTATTAATTTTTGGTCTAAGAGTATCTATCTCTTGAAGAGTTTTTAAAATTGCTATATGAAGATTCCCTGTTGTGTGTACTTTGATAGTTTTAAAATTATTTTGTACATACTTAGGTATAAATTTTTTACTGGTAAATAACTTTATTAGTTTATTCTTTATGTCCTTACTAAAATCAATATATACTATTTCCTTCTTTTCATTGTATATATAAAAAACTCCTATGTTTTCCTTCAGGTTATCTATAACATCTCTAAAAATGTAATCCATTTTCTCACCAGGGAATTCGATGATACTTTTTCTAATTATTTCTTGCTTAACATCTTTTTCTAAAAGAATTTTAAATAACTCAACAGTAGCAAGTGCATCTCCACTTGCTCGATGTCTATCTTTAATTGGAATTCCAAGATTTCTGGATAGTCTCCCAAGTTTGTAGGATTGCTGGTCTGGAAGTAATTCTTGAGATAAAATAACTGTGCATATAGATTTCATAGAAAAATCAAACCCTAACCTCTTAAACTCTAATTGTAAAATTCTATAATCAAATTGAGCGTTATGGGCTACAAGAATAGATTCAGAAGTTATTTCAATTACTCTCTTTGCAATTTCATGAAATCTAGGAGCCGTTTTAAGCATCTTTGATGAAATTCCAGTAAGTTTTTCTACATAAGGATGTATCTCTTTTTCGGGGTTTACTAGGCTTATAAATTGATCAGTAATAGAGATACCATCAAACTTATAGATGGCAATCTCAATTATCGATTCCTCATTAAATTTTCCACCTGTAGCTTCAAGGTCAACTATTGTGTACATCAATAACTTCTTTTTCCAAAAATTTTACTACCAACCCTTATCATATTTGAACCTTTCTCGATTGCTAATCTATAGTCATTGCTCATACCAATTGATAAAAATTTTAGTTTAGAATTATTTAAACTAATTCTATCATATAATTCCTTAATTTGAGAAAATTCATCACTTATTTTTTGTTGATCTTCAGTAAAACTTGCCATACCCATTAAACCAACAATGTTAATATTCTCATATTTATGAATATTTGCATAAAAATCATCAAATAAGTTTATATCAAGACCAAATTTTGTTTCTTCTGAAGAAATTTTAAGTTGGATTAGACAATCAATTTTTCTATTTGATTTTTTAGCATATTTATCTATTTCTGCTGCTAATGAGATTCTATCTAATGAATGTATTAATGAGATAAAGTTTGAAATATATTTTACTTTATTTTTTTGAAGATGTCCAATCATATGCCATTCAATATCATCGGGTAATAAATTATGTTTTTCAATAATTTCTTGAACTCTGTTTTCCCCAAAGACCTTCTGATTAGAATTATATGCCTCTTTTATTTCATTAATTGATCTAGTTTTAGAGACTGCGACTAATTTAACTTTATCGCTTATTTCATCTTTAATACTCAAGATATTATCTTTTATGCTCATAGTTGACTCATTATCTCTTCAGCTACTTTAAGAGCTAAAAGACCATCTCTAAGTGGAACTTTTGATTCAGAATTATTATTAATTGACTCAAAGAAATCATTTAGCTCTGATTCAATTGAATTAATTTCAACTATTTCAGGTGTTTCAAAAAATATTACTTTTTCTTCACCAACATTATTTTTGATGATAATTGAATTATCTGATTCGTTAGCTTTTTTTCCTCTGATTCTGACTACTTTATAATCTTTCTCTAAGAAATTAATAGAAATATATGCATCCTCCTGAAAAATTCTAGTTTTTCTCATCTTTTTGAGAGAAATTCTACTTGAAGTTAAGTTTGCAATACATCCATTTTCAAACTCAATTCTAGCATTTGCTATGTCAGGAGTAGTACTAATTATAGATACTCCAGAGGCATTAATTTTTTTAACTTTTGAGTTGACAACTTTTAAAACAATATCTATATCGTGGATCATTAAATCCATAATCACAGACACATCGGTTCCTCTCGGATTAAAATCTGAAAGTCTATGAGACTCAATAAATTTTGGATTTTTTATAAATTCATTACAAGAAATGAATGCCTGATTATATCTCTCTACAAAACCAACTTGACCAACTATTTTGTTATTTGATGCTAATTCATTAATAATTTGAGCCTCATTAGAGTTAGATGTTAAAGGTTTTTCGACAAATATATGTTTTCCAGCTTCTATACATTTTTTAGCAATTTCAAAATGAGTAGTTGTTGGGGATACTATAATTGCAGCGTCAATATCTTTAAGTAATAGGTCTAAATCATTATAGTATTTATAACCATATTCTGACGAAAGCTTTTCTGAATTAGTTTCATCAGTATCATAAAATCCTATTAAATTTTGATTTGATGAATTAATAATATTTAGATGAATCTTACCAAGATGTCCGGCTCCAATTACACCAACTTTTATCATTTGCTAAAAATACAATCTTCTTTTGGAATAATCGAGTATTAGTTTAATATTAGCATAAGTGGAAGATAATTATAAGCATAAAGGAAGACGAAGAATTCTAGCATCTGAATTAAGAGAAAAAGGCATTAAAGATAATAGAATCCTTGAGGCTATTGAAAACATACCAAGACATTTATTCGTTGATCCTGGACTTACAGAGCAAGCATATATTGATAAGGCACTTCCAATAGAAAATGATCAAACCATATCACAGCCATACACTGTAGCTTTTCAGACACAACTTCTTAACCCGTTAGTTGGTGATAAAATTTTAGAAATTGGTACAGGTTCAGGATATCAAACAGCAGTTCTAGATTTTTTAAATCTTGATATATATACGATTGAAAGAGATCATGGTTTATATAGATCTACATCTAATCTATTTGATAAGATGAAAATTAAACCTAAAAAGTTTATTTATGGAGATGGTTTTAATGGAATGCAAGATCATTCACCCTTTGATGGCATAATAGTAACAGCAGGCTCACCAATAATCCCAAAAAAACTTGTAATGCAGTTAAAAATAGGGGGTAAGTTAATAATCCCTGTTGGAAAAGATGTACAAGTAATGACAAAAGTTATAAGGATTTCAGAAAATGAATTAAAAAAAGAAACCTTTGGAAATTTTCGGTTTGTTCCTATGCTTAAAAACAAAAACTAATTATTGAAATTCTTCTTAATCCTTTTTAGACTTATTTTATTTTCTCTGTCTTTAATTACATTTCTTTTATCAAATTCTCTTTTACCCTTTGCAACAGATATGTTAAGTTTTGCTATTCCTTTTTTACTAATAAAAAGAGAGGTTGCAACAACAGTAATTCCAATATCTCTAACATCTTTTTCAATTTTTTTTAACTCTTGCCTATTAAGAAGTAGTTTTCGCTTCCTTTTTGGATCGTAATTTTGCTCACTTGAGTTATCATACTTATCTATATGGAGATTTATTACGAATAGTTCACCGTTAGTATATTCACAATACGAATTATTGATTGAAGCTTTAGAATTTCTAATTGATTTTATCTCATTTCCAGTTAATACAATTCCACAGGTATAACTATCTAGTAAGGAGTAATCATACTTAGCTTTTTTATTTTTTATGTTAACTAAACTATTCATGATGTAAAATTACAAATTTGAAAAGGAATAATTTATATTTATTAT
>JBELLF010000029.1:0-12381 GCA_042088875.1 Candidatus Marisimplicoccus framensis
TATTTGAAGGATTAAAAGAAGAAATTATCCTTGAAAAATTGAATTTAAAAACAGAACTATTAGAGCTTAAATCAAGTGGAATTTTAAAAGATATTTTGACAAATGATTATAAGGTTTTAATTGATTTATATGATATTGACATTAGTGAAGAAGAAGTTAGTAAAACATTAAATTTAAATCAACAATTTACCCTTCCAATTCTTGATGGAAATATTAACCTAAATAAAGGGTTAATAAATTATAGTTTTTCTCAAAACAGTACCTTTTCATCTTCTGCGAATATATATGGAACCGGCTTATTTGAGGAGAAGACTTCATTTGACTTTAAGATTATTTTAAATCTTCTAGAAGATGATGAGTTCTTGAGTCCTCTTAATCTAGATAACTTGAAATTAGACTCAAGATTTAGAATAACACCTGATCAAGAAATAACTTTTGTTGGAGATGCTGAGATTGTTCAGAATGATAACATTACAAATGTTGATTTTAATACTAGTATTGTAAATAATAATTTATCATCAAAACTTGGAGTAACCAAAGAAAACGTTAGACTTGACTACGAAATTTATGGTAATCTGTTAAAAAAGAAGTTGAACGCATCTGGTAAAATATCTCTAGATACTATTCCTGTAAACAATATAGATAGTTTTAGTGCAGAGACTTATATTGAAATTGACTTTTCAGTTGAAAATTATATCAAATCTAACTTAAAGTTGAAAGAAATTAATATAAACACATCAACTGATAAAATATATTTATCTGAACTAAATGAAATAAATGAAATTCTAAACTATGATTATATAGATTCATTAAAAAAATATGATTTTTATCTTCAATGGAATGATAAGAAACTTAGCCTAGAATCAAATCTTGGCTCTAACATTTTTATCAATGGTTTCTATAATAATGAGAATGATATTGATTTAAATTTTGAACTATCAAATTTATTTATTCAAAATTTCTTTGAAATAAATAAGAACCCAATTTCTGGTAATATTGCATCTAAAATAAACTTAAACAGGAGTGATACAAATAGAACACTTAGAATAGATGCTTCAATAGAAGATATTAATATCAAAGAATATGAAATAGGTGATTTAGAAATTAATGCTTTTGGAAATACTGATTTTGATTCATACTCAATTGATTTAAAATTACTAAAAAATGAAAATATTACTCTTGAGTCTGAAGGAACAGTTATTGCGATTAATGAAAAACCTAATTTAGACTTAGATTTAAATTTTAATAACTTTGATATATCATTTATTGAAAAAATTGGCTTAAACACCTTAAATGAGATCTCTAGTTCAATCTCTGGGCAAGTTAATCTATGGGGTGTATATGATAATCTTCAACATAATGGAAGCCTTATTTTAAATAAGTCAAAATTTTTCATTCCATATCTAAATATTGAATACTTAATAAATGATAATTCAGAGCTCACACTCTATAATCAAAATATTGAATTTAAAAATATATCAGTAGGTCATATTGATTCAAACTCTTTCTCTTCTTTAAATGGAAAAATAACCCATTCAGATTATAAGGACTGGAATTTAGACTTAGTATTCCAATCAGATAGGTTATTTATTCTAAATAAAGACTTTAGTGAAGATGAAAGTTTTTATGGTAAGGCATATATCGATGGTCAAATTTCAATTATAGGTCCAACTAATCAGATCGCTATTGATATCGATGCAATTACAGAGTCTGGAACATACATTACTATACCTAGAACAAATAATTATTCGATTGATGATTTCTCTTTTATTAAATTTAATGACTTAAGTAATTCAAATTTATTGAATGAAAATAATGTATTTGAAAATACCACTCAATTTAATAATAAAACTGTTGATTTGAATATTGACCTTGAAATTGATAATAATGCTAAAGTGGATATAACAATAGATCAGGAAACGGGAAGCTTTATTAGTGGAACTGGAAATGGTAATCTATTTATGGAAATAGATTCGGACGGAAAATTTAATATTTATGGAGATTATATAACTACTGAAGGCGAATATAACTTTAAAGACCTTGCTATAATTGATAAAAAATTTTTATTAAAGGATGGCGGAACAATTATTTGGGATGGTGATCCTCTTGGAGCAGAAATGAATTTGCTTGCAACTTATGAAGTCCCTGGTGGTTCTAATCCAGCCTTACTTTTAGATAATCCCAATTTTAATAAAAAAATTCCCACTGATGTTGAAATTAAGCTTACTGGTAATTTAACAAAACCTAATAGTCCCGATTTTGAGATATACTTTCCAAATACTAGTAGTACGGTAACCTCAGAAATTAATTATAAATTAAATGATCCTGAGATAAGACAACTCCAAGCCATCTCTCTTTTGACTCAAGGAATTTTTATAAACGAAGTTAGTGTTTCTATAGAGGGAATAACAAATAATATTTATGAAAAAGTGTCTGATGTTTTTAGTGATCTATTGGGAGGTTCACAGGGCCCCCTTAAAGTTGGTTTAAATTATTTACAGGGAGATAAGAGTGATATACTTGACATTAAAACAGAGGATAGATTTGGAGTTACTTTATCCACTGAAATTAGTGATAAAATCCTTTTTAACGGTAAAATTGGTGTTCCGATAGGTGGAATTGAAGAAACTCTAATAATTGGAGATGTTCAAATTGATTTTATTTTAAATGATGATGGATCTCTTAAAGCCAAAGTATTTAATAGAGAAAATGAGTTCAGGTATATTGGTGATAAACTAGGTTATACTCAAGGAGTTGGTTTAACATATCAAGTTGATTTTCAAACTTTTCGAGATCTCCTTTCTAAACTTTTAGAAAAAAACAAGTAAATCAGTCTTTTAAAAATAATAATCGTTTAAAAAAATAGAATTTTATGAGTAAATTTGAACAACTTTAGCTAAAATTGTCAAGTAAAATAAAAAAAATTGGTGTATTGACATCAGGAGGTGATTCTCCTGGAATGAATGCTGCTGTAAGAGCTGTTGTTAGATCTGCTGAATTTCACAAAATAGACTGTTATGGTATTTTTAAAGGTTTTGAAGGATTAATATCTGATGACATTAAAAAACTTAATGCAAGATCAGTTAAAAATATTATCAATAAAGGTGGTACAATTTTGAAATCTGCTAGGTGTCTTGAATTTAGGACTAAAGAGGGTAGATTAAAAGCAAAACAAACTTTAGATAAGTATGGAATAGATTCTCTTATAATAATTGGAGGAAATGGATCACTTGAAGGAGGAAAAGTCTTTGAAGAAGAGAATGGTGTTAAAGTTATCGGAATTCCAGGTACTATTGATAATGACTTAGCTGGAACCAGATTTTCTCTAGGCTATGATACTGCCCTTAATACAGCTGTGGAAGCAATTGATAAAATTAGGGATACTGCTATTTCTCACAATAGACTTTTCTTTATAGAAGTTATGGGAAAAGGTTCAGGTCATATTGCTTTAAATGCAGGAATTGGTGCAGGTGCAGAAGAAGTTCTAATCCCTCAAAAAGAAATGGATCTTGATAGATTGCTTAAGTCACTAAAACACAGTGAAAAATCTGGAAAGTCATCAAGCATAATTGTTGTATCTGAAGGAGAAAAAATAGGAGATAATGTATTTAAATTTTCCTCTTATATAGAAAAAAACTTCCCACACTATGAAACTAGAGTTTCAATTCTCGGCCATATTCAAAGAGGAGGTTCTCCTTCATGTTTTGATAGAGTTTTAGCTTCAAGAATGGGTGTGTATGCAGTTGACTGTTTATTGGAAAGTAAAAGTAAAATAATGGTAGGCATAATCGATAATAAATTAGTCTCTGTCCCAATCGATAATGCTTTAAAAGGAGGTCAAGAAATTGATGATGAACTTATTAGGGTTAGTGACATAATTTCAATTTAATTTTTAAAAAAATGGCAATAAATATTGGTATTAACGGTTTTGGAAGAATAGGTAGATTAGTTTTTAGATCTGCTATAAATAATGATATTTTTAATGTTACATGTATTAATGATCTTTTAGATATAAATCATTTAGCATATCTACTAAAATATGATTCAGTTCATGGAACTTTTGATGGCTCTATTGAAATAAGTGATAATAAATTGATTGTAAATGGAAAACCTATACAAATAACTGCTGAAAGAGATCCTGTTAATATTGATTGGTCTGGAATGAATACTGATATTGTAGCTGAGTGTACAGGTATTTTTACTTCTATTGAAACATCCTCTGCTCATTTAAAAGCAGGTGCAAAGAAAGTTGTAATTTCAGCTCCTAGTGCAGACGCTCCTATGTTTGTAATGGGTGTTAATCATCTTGATGCAAAGCACAATGATCTTATAGTATCAAATGCATCTTGTACAACTAATTGCTTAGCACCGATTGCTAAAGTATTAAATGACAGTTTTGGAATAGAGGAAGGTTTAATGACAACCGTACATGCAGCAACTGCTACACAGTTTACAGTTGATGGCCCATCAAAAAAAGATTTTAGAGGAGGCAGAAGCTCTCTTTTAAATATTATACCTAGTTCTACTGGAGCAGCTAAGGCAGTTACTAAAGTAATTCCATCTTTAGATGGAAAATTAACAGGTATGGCTTTTAGAATTCCTACAGCGAATGTTTCTGTAGTTGATCTTACAGTTAGATTATCCAAAAATACAAGTTATGAGGAAATTAAAAAACATATGCTAGATGCATCAAAAAAGGATCTCAATGGAATACTTGGTTACTGTGATGATCTAGTTGTTTCTCAAGATTTTATTGGGGATAAAAGAACATCTATTTTTGATGCCAACGCAGGTATGGAACTAAACTCAAACTTTTTTAAAATAATCTCATGGTATGATAATGAATGTGGCTATTCAAATAAACTACTTGATTTATCTGAACATATCTTTTCAATATAAACTAAAATGATTTTAATAGTTGACAGTGGATCTACAAAAACTGACTGGATAGCACTTGATAAAAATGGTGAGGAATTGTTCTCAACTCAAACTCTTGGATTAAACCCTCAAATGTTATCCAATGAAATTCTAAATGAGCGTATTAAAAATAACTTTGATATTTATAAAAATAGAAAAAATGTTGAAAAACTATTTTTTTATGGTGCAGGCTGCGGAGTTGAATCAACCCAGGAAAGAATTTTAAAAGTATTTAAGTTTATTTTCACAAACAGTGAGCTTGATATAAAAGAAGATACATATGCCGCTGTTTATTCTGCAGTTGATCAAGGAGTTCCTTCTATAGTAAATATTATTGGTACAGGTTCAAATTGCTCCTACTATGATGGTGAAAATGTAATTCAAAAAGTTCATTCTTTAGGGTATGTTCTAATGGATTATGCTAGTGGGAACTATTACGGAAAGTATCTGATCAGAGCATATTATTTTAATAAAATGCCTGAAAATCTTAGAGTAGAATTTGCTAAAAAATTTGATTTATCCCCAAATACTATAAAGAATAGATTATATAGAGAAGAAAATCCAAATACTTACTTGGCTAGTTTTGCGCGTTTTTTAATTGAAAATAAATCTGATGAATATTTTAAGGAAATAATTTTTAAAGGTCTTGAAAGGTTTATTGATTATCAAATTCTCCAATATGATGATTTTAGTAATGTTGATATTCATTATGTAGGTTCTATTGCATATTTCTTGAAAGATGAAATTATTAAAATTGGCAATAAATATAATTTAAAGACGGGTAAGTTTGTTAAAAGACCTATCGTAGGTTTAGTTGATTATCATAAAAAGAATATTCTTAAATAATTAATTTATTGCTATCATAGATATTTCGACATTAACACTCATTGGTAATGTTTTTACTGCAATGGTTTCTCTAGCAGGTTCCATTCCATTTTCAAGGTAACTACCATATACTTCGTTTACATCATTAAAATAATTCATATCTGATAAAAATATTGTTGACTTTACTACATTTTTAAAGTCCATTTTAGCTTCTGCTAAAATATTCTTTAAATTCTTCATCACTTGGTGAGTTTCATCTACTATAGAGTTATTATTTAACTTCATTGAGTTTGGATCTAATGCAATTTGACCCGAAATAAATAATATGCCATTTTTAAAAATAGCTTGATTGTAGGGTCCGATTGGTGAAGGTGCATTTTTAGTATTAATAATTTTTTTCATTTATAAACTTCTATCAGGTTCAGATCTTTTTTCATATTTAAGATCACTTAAAAGCCCAGACTTAATACCTATGAAAAAATTCCAGGAAGCTCTTTCACTGAAAGGTACCCAAGAAAAATTTAATCTCCAACTATCTAAGTCTCTATCAAATCTTAATTGAGTATAAGTAAACCCTTTCTGTTTAAAATCATACCCTGAAGATACTCCAACTTTCCATTTTGGTGTTAGACTTAGGTTTGATGAGATCATTAAAGAATTTGTAGAAAAATCATTTTGACCTGAAGCATTATTATATGTTAAAGAATAAGCCAAATTTAGTGACCATGGTAATGCATATCTATATTTATCAAGGTTAATCTCTTCTTGTTCTTGTTCTTCTTCTTCCATATATTGTCTAGAATTAGAAAAATCTTGAGAAACACCAAATAAATCATCTGGTCGACCCCCACCAGAAGTTGACTCATTCATTTGTTCTTCTGTTTGTCCTCTTTTAAAAGTATTATTATTTATTGAGTACTGGGTTGAAAGATTTGCACTGGTTAATCTAAGAAGCCCACCTCCATTCTTAACGTTAAAAACGTTAATTCTTTGATTATTCTCATCTAACCCATATAGATCAAAAGTAGCCCCAGTATTCAATGCAAGTCCTTTTGCAAGATCTATAGTTCCAGTTACTCTTACTGGTGACCATTTAAACTCTTCAGCAGCAATATTATATCCAGTTGAAATATTTAAATTTTTTAATATGTTTACTTTTCTTAATTCAGTCTCAGTTGAATCTTTAGGTTTCACTTTGGCTTCCAATGTGTTTTGAATACTAATTCCAATACTACTAGAGTAATTCTTTCCAGGAACTCCGTATAAGCCACCCTGAAATCTGGTATATTCAGCTGTATTTCCATCAGCATCAATTATATAGGTGTCATAATACTCTTCAAAACTAGGATTGTTTGAGTAAGAAATACTAGGAGTAATAGTATGTCTAATTGATTGAACTTTATTCTTTGGTTTAAAATTCACAATACCATAAATTTTTGTTGTTACGCTTGCGCTGTAATTGTATATTCCAAATCTATCGAAACCAGAAATTGTATCCTTTACTACACCCAAATTTTCATCATAATCGTTATACTTTATTGTTTTGGTATTCCATACTTCTTTATAGGCACCTCCAACACTAACGCTAAAATGTTTAAAAACCTTAAAGTTAGTTGTAAAAGGAATATTATGCTGAACACCAGACTTTGCATTTTCAAACATTCCCTTTTTTAAAAGCAAATCATCAGCAAAAATTGCCCTATTTTCAGCTTTTGATGAATATTGAATATTTATATTTTGAAAAAACCCTTTTTTAGATCTACCTTTTCTCTCAAAAGGATAGAATCTTGCAGAATTTAAAGTCAAAGTAGGTAGAGTTAAATTTACTTGTTTGGACTGAGTATTTTGAGACATATTAGCATTTAAGCTAAGTCTGACGCCAGCAGAACCGGGAAAACTTTTACTGTAAGATATAGATGAGCTTAGATTATTATTTAAAAAATTTGCTGTATTTAATTGATTAACTGACTGCCTAAAATAGTCACTACTTCCAAAATTTACAGATGCACTAAATGTAGAGTTAGGTGAAGATTTGGCATCTTTCGAGTGACTCCACCTTACATTATATACAGTAGATTTTCCATAACCTGGCAATCCTCTTTCTCCATTTATTAGATTTTCATATCTAACAGTGAAGTTACCATTGTATTTATATTTCTTTCTATACATTGAGCTAATATTGACTCCATAACTACCATTTGTATAATAATCTCCTAATAATGTTAGATCAAAAAAATCTGATATAGGGATGTAGTATCCTCCATTTTGAAGAGAATATCCCCTTTCATTACTATCGCTAATATTTGGGATTATAAAGCCAGAATCTTTTGTTTGTTGAGATGGAAAATATGCAAAAGGAAGACCGATTGGAGTAGGTACATTCTTAACAAATAAATTAGTAAACCCAGTTACAATATTACCACCTGGGACTAATTTTCCTTTTCTGATTTTAAAAAAATAATCAGCCTCTTCAGATTCATTTCCAAGTAAATTTCCACCTGTTGTAACTTTTCCATCTTTTAAAAAATAAACAGAATCATTCTGTTTCTTAGTCAAAGAAGATAAAATATTCATTCCATTCTCTTCAGATTTTGAATTCCAGATTAAAGCTTTTTGATTATCAAAATTATACTTTATGGAATCAGGATTAACGACATTTCCACCTTGTTTAAAAGTTGGATATTGACTTAAACTTCCATTTTTATCAGCAATACGTCCAGCTGTAACAATGTTTTGTTTATAATCTAGAATTATAAGCCCAGAGGTTAGCTCTATATCTCCATAAATAATTTTTGCATTGTTATAAAGAATAATTTTATTATTTTTTTGATCTATAGTGATAGAGTCAGTTGCATCATATTTAATATTATCTAAAAGAAGAGACTTTTTGTCTTTCTCGACTATATTAAGGGTATCTAATTCTTTAGGATCACTTTGAGAATAAGCTATGTTTAAACCAATTATAAATGAAATAATTAAAGAGGCTTTTAAGTTTTTTTTCAAGATTTAAAATTGAGTTATTAACAACACACCAAGGTTAATCAAAATTAATCATAATTTTATTATATAATTTACTTAATGAATTCATTTAAGTTTACTGTCCTAATTTTATTACTGTCGTTTACAAACTTTATATTTTCTCAGGAAAATCTAAACTCTCAATTTACTGTTGTAGTTGATGCTGGTCATGGTGGTAAAGATCCTGGTAATACTGGAAATGGTTATTTAGAAAAGAAAATTGCGTTAAGTATTGCCTTAAAGCTTGGAAAGAAATTGGAAGACAATGGTATTAAAGTAATATATACAAGAAAAAGTGATGTATTTGTTGACTTATTTCAGAGAGCAAATATTGCTAATAGATCAAACGCTCAACTTTTTATTTCCATTCATTGTGATTCCCATACATCTCAAGCATATGGTGCAGGGACATTTGTTTTAGGTCTTCATGCAAACCAAAGAAACTTTGAGGTAGCAAAAAAAGAAAACTCTGTAATTTTCTTTGAAGATGATTATATCAACACATACGATGGCTTTGATCCAAATAACCCTGAATCTGTAATTGGATTAACTTTAATGCAAGAGGAATACCTTGATCAAAGTATTGTTGCAGCATCATATATTCAAAATAGTTTTGTTGGAAAACTTAAGAGAAAGAATAGGACTGTTAAGCAAGCTGGTTTTATTGTGCTTAAATACACCTATATGCCTAGTGTTCTTGTTGAAACAGGGTTTTTAACAAATAAGTCCGAGGGTGCTTATCTTAACTCTTTAAAAGGTCAGAATGAAATGGCAGATGCAATTTCCTCTGCTGTAATTGACTATAAAAATGATTTTTTTCAAAATTTATCAACAACTAGTATGAGTAATGATTTAAATGAACCTAAAATATCATATAGAGTTCAAATTGCAGCAAGTGCAAAACTTTTAGAACTTAAACCCTACAACTTTAAAGGATTAAAGTCAGTAGATGTAGTAAAGGAGGGTAATCTATATAAGTATTTATATGGAAAACACAACACTTTAGAAGATGCAAAAAAATCTCTTAATAATGCCAAAAAGAATGGTTATGAATCTTCATTTATTGTTAAATATGAAAATAATAGAATAATTAGTTTAAACTGACATTCTTTTCACGTATTTAACTAACTAAATAATTCTTATTTTTACATAAAATAAACCCGACATACCTTGAAGCTATCAAAAGAAACTAAAGCTGCATTTTTTGTTTTAACCTCTATACTTTTATTCATATTTGGGTTTAATTATTTGAAGGGTACATCTTTATTAGACAGGCAAAAAACTTTACATGCTGTTTATGACGAGGTTGATGGACTTCTAGTTGGAGCTAATGTCATGATTAATGGTCTATCAATAGGTAACGTAACAGAACTGGATTTTCTTCCCAACTCAACAAAGATATTGGTTACGTTAAAAGTTAAAGACAAATTAAGTTTTTCTTCTAAAAGCACTGCTTCAATATACGAAACTGGTGTTCTTGGTGGCCTTGCTATTTCAATTGAGCCAATATTTGACAGTCAGTCAATAGCTCAGACTGGAGATACACTTATGTCTAGTGTTAGACCCGGATTAACAGAATTGATTAATAGACAAATTGAGCCTCTTTCAAGACAACTTCAAAGTACAATTACGAGTGTTGACTCAATATTTACTGGCGCATCTAATGTTTTAAATTTAGAAACTCAAAAAAATATAAAAGAGTCTATAGAAGCATTAACTTCTGCAATAAATGCGATTAATAAATCTGCTTCTATAATTGAAAATACACTAACTGAAAAAAATGATAAGATTAACAATACGTTAGATAATATTGAATCAATCAGTGAAAATCTCTCAAAAGTTACCCAAGATTTAAATGACTTTGGAATATCAAGTGTTCTTGCTGATATAAAAGAATCTTCTGAAGGTATTAATTCTGTAATTCAAAACATTAACTCTGAGTCCTCAAGTTTGGGTAAATTAATTAATAAGGATGAATTGTACGAAAATCTAAATTTATCAATTATTAGTCTCAATAAGTTAATTAATGATATTAACGAAAATCCAAAAAAATACGTTCATTTTTCAATCTTTGGGAGAAAATAGATGATTAACATTCTTCCAAATATAATCTTCTTATTTATCTTAATTTTTGCTGTAGGATTCTTTATCAGAAATATTCAAAGGTTAATTAAAGTTATTAAGATGGGGAAACCAATTAATAGGACCGATAATCCAGCTAAAAGACTTTCTAATTTAATTCGCATAGCTCTTGGTCAATCTAAGATGGTTACAAAACCTGTATCTGGCTTTTTACATGTAATTGTTTATATAGGTTTCATAATAATAAATATTGAATTACTTGAAATAATAATTGATGGTGTAACCGGCTCACACAGGTTTTTTTCAAAATATTTCAATCCATTTTTTTATGATTTTTTAATTGCCTCTTTTGAAATTCTTGCATTTTTAGTTCTAATTTCAGTTGTTATTTTTTGGACCAGAAGAAATATTGTAAAGATTAAAAGATTTTTAAGCTCTGAAATGAAGGGTTGGCCAAAATTTGATGCAGATAATATTCTTTATTTTGAAGTTGTTTTAATGCTCTTGTTCTTGTCAATGAATACTACAGATTTAATTCTTCAAAATCGTGGTTTTGAAGGTTATAATAAAGCAGGGGCCTTTCCTATATCATCACTTTTAGTTCCTATTTTTGATTCTTTTGATAACTCAACAGTTTATTTATTTGAGAGAATTTTTTGGTGGTTACACATAATAGGTATCCTTTTCTTTCTTAATTATTTATACTATTCTAAACATTTACATATTTTATTAGCATTTCCAAATACATATTACTCAAATCTTGAGGAAAAAGGAAATTTTGGTATTCTTGAATCAGTTAAAAATGAAGTAATGCTTATGTTTTATCCTGACAGGGCTTCTAATGTAAATAAGGAAGTAGAAAAATTTGGTGCATCTGATGTTCTTGACCTAAATTGGGTCCAGCTAATGAATGCTTATTCATGTACTGAGTGTGGAAGATGTTCCAGTGAATGCCCTGCAAATCAAACTGGAAAAAAATTATCACCCAGAAAAATAATGATGGATACAAGAGATAGATTAGAGAAAGTCTCTTTGAATATCTCAAAAAATAAAGGAAAATTTATTGATGATGGAGATAGGTTACTAGATAACTATATTTCAAGAGAAGAGCTTTGGGCGTGTACATCATGTAATGCGTGTGTTGAGGCGTGTCCCATTAATATTGATCCCTTGTCCATAATTATGGATATGAGACAGTATTTAATAATGGAGGAATCATCCGCTCATCCGGATTTAAATAATATGATGAACAATATAGAAAACAATGGAGCTCCCTGGCCATATAATCAATTAGATAGAGAGTTATGGGCTCAAGAAACAAAATAAATATGAAAAAAGAAGAAGTAGAAAATTATTTACACCAGAAAATAGAAAAAGGAGAGACAGTTAGTCCAATCCTACCAGAGGATATAAAAAATTATCTAATAGATATTGATGGAACTATTTGTGACGATATTCCTAATGAAGAGCCTGATAGAATGGCGACAGCAAAGTTATATCCCGATGCTCTTGAAACAATAAATAATTGGTATGATAAAG
>JBELLF010000030.1:0-12029 GCA_042088875.1 Candidatus Marisimplicoccus framensis
TCCAATTGGAGATCCATCTGGAGTTTTAGTCTTTTCAATTGGTATATATTGATTAGGATTAGCATAAAAGCCATTGATTTTTGTAATCAAAAAATCATAATACTCAGATCTATTTCTCATTAAATAATTCATTAAACTATTAATTCTTGAATAAATTTTAGATTTAGAGATGTCATTAGTTTGCTTATTATTATAGGCCATGAATAAATGATCTAAAAATAAAGATTGGGTATTTTTGTTGATAGAAGATTCATATTCATTCATTTTCATTTTCTTAAAGACAGAATTCTGAATTTCACTAAGGTAGTTTTCAAGAGATAAAATATTTTTTCCAAACATATTCTGCTGATGGACTCTATTTATTCTTTCTGGATTTAACATATAAGTAAAGACATGATTAATAATTGCACTTGAAGCATTTATATAATCAAATCCAACACCCGTATTTGAGACAAAGTTCTCTCTTGTTCTTGGATTCCTAAAAGACCTGGGGCCTAGAATTTTAATCAAGTTTTGAGGAATGGTTAGATTAGTTGGATCAATTACTTTAAGAAGGGAGTTTAATGATTTAATCTGTAAATCTTTATCTGCAAACTTTACTTTATCGCCTCTGTTATTTTTAACATAATAGAGATAATCTATACCTCCAATAGCCTTTGCTGCTGCTTCAATTTGATATCTGTGCAACATATATATTGGAACCATTATGTCTTCAATTCTGTCGTATGGTTCACCATTTCTTAAGTTATCTAAATCAAGGTTAGTAAGCGCTTGTTTTCTAACATTTAATAATTTATCAAGCTCTTTGTAAGCAAGATCACCATTATCCCATAAATGAGAGTATGGATTTGCACTACTAACTGGTCTCGAATCAGAATCACTTAGGTAGTATAACCCATTCTCAACAGCATCATCTATAATCTTATTAAGCTCTTGATCTTCATTTACAGAATCCGAAAAATCAGAATAAGCGAATTGAACACTTACTTTATCCCATTCTCCAATATCTTTTGCATATGCATTATCAATATTTATCTGATTATCTACATATGAAATTTTGGGATGTGGGTAATCCATTACTGAAACCCTATCATTAGCACTGGAAATAAAATTATGACCAAAACCAAGAGTATGTCCAATCTCATGCGCAGACAATTGTCTAATCCTATCTAAAGAAGTTTCTTTTATTAATTTTTTATTTTCTTCTGTATTAGGATTGTCTATTAGCCCACTGAGAATCATATAATCTTGTCTAACCCTTAAGCTTCCCAAACTTACTTGACCTTTTATAATTTCTCCTGTTCTAGGATCAACAATACTAGCACCATAACTCCACCCTCTGGTTGATCTGTGAATCCACTGAATTAGATTATATCTTACATCCATTGGATCAGCATCTTCGGGTAAAACCTCAATTCTAAAAGCATCTTTATATCCTGCGCTTTCAAATGCTTGATTCCACCAATTTCCTCCTTCTATAAGAGCAGACTTTACTGGCTCTGGTGTACCATTGTCTATATAGTAAATGATAGGTTCTGTTGGTTCGCTTATTTCTTGATCAGGATATTTTTTATTTAATCTATGTCTAACTATAAACCTTTGTTCTAGCTTCTCATCAATTGGAGTTGAATAATCATAAACTATAAAAGGATTGCTTCCACTTCTTGGATCAAATTTTCTTTTTTTATAATTGTTATCAGGAAGTTTAACAAAAGAATGATGTTGATTAACAGTAATATTTGATGCAGTTGGAGTAACACTTCTAACAAGATTTCCCACAGGATTGCCAGTAAAAGTAAGGATTACATCAAATTCTATATTTTCTGGAAAGGCTTTTGTTCTATCAAGTTCAATCGCAGACATTGATTTATTTAAAGAATAATTACCAGAATTAGAAAACCTTAATCTTTGCGAAACACCATGAGCATCATTCATTAGAAGAGGAGTTAAGTCTATTATGTAATTATTATTTTTTTCTTCAATTATTTCAAATGAAAATAAAACAGATCTAGCAAAAGCTTCCTCAACAGCCTTATTTTCAAGATAATTATCAGAATTAGAAACATATCTAGTATTCGGCTGAACCATTAATATTTTATTTCCTCTTTTAGTAAAAAAGACTATTCTGGTATTACCTAGCTGACCTCTATCTAACCCAAGATCATTATTACCAATACCTCTACTTAATGAATTTATATATAAAAATTCTTTATCAAGATTATTTACCTCAAGATGTATTTCCCCTGAATTATTACTGTAAGAGAAATTCATAAATCCTTCAAAATCAATGTTTTGAGAAAAAATAAGATTTGAAAATATAAGCGTAAGAAATAGTGTTTTTTTCATGGTTAATTTTTTAGAAATATAATTTTTTTTTTCGAAATCATATAATTAATTTGAACCATGTTTTCTAAAGAAAATTTAAAGGGAATTAAAAAACGTATTGATACGTTAAGGGGGTTTCTTTGACCTAGAGTCTAAAGAGTCCATTCTTTCTAATTTAGAAATCAAAGCATCTGAACCTAATTTCTGGACGAATCCTAAAGATGCAGAAAAAATTGTAAAAGAAATTCAACAAATTAAATCCTTAATATCTGAATTTGATGTTTTAATAACGAAATATGATGATATAACAGTTCTTAGTGAATTTTTCTTGAACAAAGAGGTTAGTGAAAATGAGATTAACGAATCATATCATGAATTAGATAATCTTGTTGAAGATATGGAATTTAGAATGATGTTAAGTAAAAAAGAAGATTCTATGTCTGCAATTCTTCAGGTTACTGCTGGAGCAGGTGGAACTGAATCATGTGATTGGGCTGAAATGATTTTAAGAATGTATTTGATGTGGGGTGAAAAGAACAATTTTAAAATTAAAGAACTAAATAATCAACCCGGTGATGTAGCTGGAATAAAAACTGCTACGATTCAAATTGATGGTGACTTTGCCTTTGGATGGCTTAAAGGAGAAAATGGTGTTCATAGATTAGTTAGAATATCACCCTTTGACAGTAATGCAAAGAGACATACCTCTTTTGCCTCTGTATATGTTTATCCTCTTGTTGATGACTCAATAGAAATTAACATTAACCCTTCTGATTTAATCTGGGAGACCATGAGGGCAGGTGGGGCTGGAGGTCAAAGTGTGAATAAGCTTGAAACTGCCGTAAGACTTAAACATAAACCTACGGGAATTACAATTGAAAACTCTGAAACAAGGTCTCAATTAGATAATAAACAAAAGGCACTTATGCTTCTTAAATCTCAGCTTTATGAGATCGAGATTCAAAAGAATAATGAGGAAAGAAAAAAAATTGAAGATTCTAAGAAAAAAATAGAATGGGGATCACAAATTCGAAATTATGTATTACACCCATATAAAATTATAAAGGATGTCAGAACTGGCTATGAATCAGGAAATACTGAGGCAATTCTTAATGGAGAACTTAATGATTTTTTAAAATCATTTCTTTTAAAAAAAGTTAATTAGAATGGAATATCATCATCATCTTCAGTAAGGGGTTCACTAAAGTCACTTAATTTATCAGAATTTAGTTTTGACTGAAATTCAAATGTAGAATCATAGCTATCAATATCTTCAAATTTACCAAGGTTAGCAATAAATTTAAGTTTAATAGAGTCTAAAGCACCATTTCTATGCTTTGCTACAATAAACTCCCCTTGACCTTCAGATGGTGTTTTCATGTCATCATCCCATTCAGTTATTCCATAATATTCAGGTCTATACAAGAATGACACAATATCAGCATCTTGTTCAATTGCACCTGATTCTCTTAAATCAGAAAGTATAGGTCTTTTTGTGCCACCTCTTGTCTCTACTGCCCTTGAAAGTTGAGATAAAGCAATAACAGGAATGTTCAATTCTTTTGCTAAGGCTTTAAGATTTCTAGAAATTGTAGATATTTCTTGCTCTCTATTACCTACTTTATTTGAGGATCCTAGATTCATTAACTGAAGATAGTCTATAACTATTAACTTGATACCATGTGAGGATGCTAGTCTTCTTGCTTTTGCTCTTAGTTCAAAAATTGTAAGTGCAGCACTATCATCAATATATAGAGGTGCAGACTCAAGATCTGATACTTTAATATTTAGTTGTTGCCACTCATGATCAGCAAGCTTACCAGTCCTTAATTTGTCAGATGAAAGTCCTGTCTCGGCTGAAATAAGTCTTGTAATAAGTTGAACTGAAGACATCTCAAGTGAGAAAAAAGCAACTGGTATTTTTTTTTGAACAGAAATATTTCTTGCCATTGATAAAGCTAAAGCAGTTTTACCCATACCTGGTCTTGCAGCAACGATAATTAAATCACTAGGTTGCCATCCTGATGTCAATCTATCTAATTTTTCAAATCCAGTTGATACCCCACTCAGACCTTCTTGTTTGGATATCTCTTCAATTCTATTTTTAGCCTGTATTACAAGATTTTGAGCTGTCTCAGATGAACCTTTAATGTTATTCTGGGCAATATCATATAATTTTGATTCAGCTTCGTCCAATAAGTCTATTACATCTGTACTTTCATTATATGATTTTGCAATAATTTCATTTGATATTTTAATCAATTTTCTCTGAATAAATTTTTGCTGAATTATTCTTGAATGATATTCAATATGGGCAGAGGATGAAACTTTTTGAGAGAGACCTATAAGGTAGAAGTCACCGCCAACTATTTCAAAATTTTTATTTTTCTTTAGATCAGCTGATACAGTTAATAGATCAATTGGTTCCGATTCCCTAAATAATCTTTGAATTGATTCAAAAATGAGTTGATGTGATTTTTTATAAAAAACTTCAGGAGAAAGAATATCAATTACTTCATTAACACCTTTTTCATCTATAAGCATTGCACCTAACACAGCTTCTTCAAGATCTAAAGCTTGAGGAGGTATCTTACCATCTGATAAATTATAAATGGCTTGATTTTCACTCTCATATATCTTTAAAGGATTTCTTTTCTCCATTAAGTAAATGTATGGAAAAACAAGTTCTAAAAGTTAAAAATAATAGCTGATGTTAAATAAATCTTTAAACAACTTATTTGTTGATAACTGCATAATTTTGTTAATAGTAATTCTAGCCCTTGAACTTTCCTATTTTAGTAAATTTTTTTCTTCTAAGTTCAATCATCTTTTTACTAGATAAAGACTTAATTTTTTTTGTGAAGTAGATAATGTTTTCTTTGACTGATTGATATGAATGAGCGGGATCGTAATGAGCACCACCAAGAGGCTCGTCAATAATTTTGTCAATTAATTTATTTTTAAACATATCTTCAGCAGTTAATTTTAATGCTTCAGCAGCTAACTCTTTATGTTCCCAGCTTCTCCATAAAATTGATGAACACGACTCAGGAGAGATCACTGAATACCAGGTGTTTTCAAGCATTAAAATTTTATCACCAACACCTATTCCTAAAGCACCACCAGATGCTCCTTCTCCAATAACAATACAAATGATAGGAACATTTATATTCATCATTTCATAAATATTTCTTGCAATTGCTTCACCCTGTCCTCTCTCTTCAGCTTCCAAACCAGGATATGCACCAGGCGTATCGATTAATGTGACAATGGGAATACTAAACTTCTCAGCTTGCTTCATCAATCTAAGCGCCTTTCTGTAGCCCTCAGGATTAGCCATACCAAAATTTCTATATTGCCTTGTTTTTGTATTATAACCTTTTTGAGTACCAATAAACATATATGATTGATCACCAATTTTACCAAGACCACCAATCATTGCCTTATCATCTTTTACATTTCTATCTCCGTGTAATTCAAGGAAGGTGTCACCACATATATTATTAATATAGTCAAGAGTGTACGGTCTGTTTGGGTGTCGAGATAATTGAACTTTTTGCCATGCAGAAAGGTTGCTGTATATACCCTTTTTAGTTTCAATAAGTTTTTTTTGGAGTAAATTAAATGTTTTTGTTACATCTACATCAATCTCATTTTCAATAGACTTACACTTGTCTATTTGTTCTAAAATTTCTTTAACAGGAAGTTCAAAATCTAAAAACTCCATTTAGTAAATTTTTTGTAAATATAAATTAATTAAATGACCTATCTAATTGCCTTCTTTAATAAAATTAGGGCAATTGTTAAAAATATTAATAAAATTCCCCATGATGCAATTGAAGGAGAAAAATTAGACTTAAGAACCAATACTCCAAATATTTTATCTAGAAAAATAAATAAGAAGCCTAATGATACCCCAATTGCAAGATTGGTGCCTGTACCTCCTCTTCTTTTAAAAGAGGATACTGAGACTGCAATTATTGTTAATATGAAACATGACAAAGGGATAGTATACCTTTTATGACGAACAAGTAAGTGAGAATTAATTAATGGGGAGCCTGCTCTTTTCTCATATCTAATTAAATTATTTAGCTCAAAAAAATTCAATGTCTCGGCAACATAATTAAGTGGTGCTAAATCTTCTATATCAAAGTCAAATATAGTATCCTTTCTAGTAAGCCTCTCAATCATCTCTTTATCATCAAATACAGTTCTTTTGACATAATTTGTAAGACGGAAAATTGAATCGTCCCACCTAATGTTAGAAGCGGAAATTTTATGATTTAGTTTGTTTCCACTAAAATTCTCTAGGGTAAAGTTAAACCCTCTATTTCTTTTTGGATCATAACTACTTATGTAAATAAACTCATTTTCATTAATTTGTTTGAAAAGTCTAGAAGTTTTTCTTACATCCTCGGATTTTATATATTCAGAGATGAATTCATTAAAATTCTTATTAGACTTTGGGACTATAAACATTACAGATATTAAAGCAAATACAACTATAATAGATGCAGAGATAAAGTATGGCTTCATAAATCTTTGAAATGAAACACCCGATGATAGAATGGCGGTTACTTCAGTATTATTTGCTAGTCTAGATGTAAACCAGATTACAGCTAAAAATAAAAAAACAGGATACAGTTGACTCCCAAAATACCATATGAAGTCTATATAGTATACTAAAATTTGATCACCTGGAACTTCATTTTCTCTGAATTTATCAATTTTTTCAGCAAAATCAACCATTATTCCTATGGGAATAAATAATCCAAACATTATAAAAAAAGTACCTATATATTTTTTGATTATGTACTTATCAAGAATCTTCATCTTTTCAAAATTAGAAAAGTAATTAACAAGAATTAAGCATTGTTAATTAATTATATAAAATTTATGATAAAAAGAAATTAAAGAATTTTGAAAGTGAATTCTATAACCCTACTTTTATGAAAAATGAAAGAAGATCTAAATAAATTTGTTTACCAAATTAGAAGAGATATACTTAGAATGGTCCATGAAGTTAATTCAGGTCATCCTGGTGGCTCCCTTGGTTGTGTTGAATTTTTTGTAATACTTTATAAAAAAATTCTAAGAAATGAGTCGAATACAAAAGATATGTTCATCCTGTCTAATGGTCATATATCTCCGGTATATTACAGTGTACTTGCAAGAACTGGTCATTTTGACATAAGTGAATTAAATACATTTAGAAAAATAAATTCTAGACTGCAAGGACACCCTACAAATCATGATGGTTTACCAGGTATTCATGTCTCAACGGGATCTCTTGGGCAAGGAATTTCAGTTGGTATTGGAATAGCATTATCTAAAAAATTAAATAACGATAATTCTTTAGTATATGTTTTGACTGGAGATGGCGAACTGCAAGAAGGTCAGAACTGGGAAGCTTTTATGTTTGCTTCTGCAAAAAAAGTTGACAATATAATCTTAACTATAGATTATAATGGACAACAAATAGATGGCTCTACAAAAGATGTACTTGATATAGGAAGCTTGGATCAAAAATTAAAATCCTTTGGATGGGATGTTCTAGAAGTCAATAACGGTAACTCATTAGAAGAAGTATATAAAATTCTTAATTCTGCAAAAGATAGAAGTCAGAAAGGTAAACCAATTGCTATTATCATGAATACGGTAATGGGTAACGGTGTAGATTTCATGATGCATACACATAAATGGCATGGAATAGCTCCAAATGACGAACAGCTAAAGGTGGCTCTGAGCCAAAACCCTGAAACATTAGGAGATTATTAATATGAAGAATTACATAAATCAAGGAAGTAAAGATACAAGATCAGGCTTTGGAGAGGCACTGACAGAGCTTGGTAGATCTAATTCTAAAATCGTTGCTTTGTGTGCAGATTTGACAGGTTCTCTTAAAATGGGGGATTTTTCTAAAGAAAATCCTGATAGATTCTTTCAAACTGGAATTGCTGAAGCCAATATGATCGGAATTGCTTCAGGCCTTGCTATTGGTGGTAAAATTCCATATACTGGAACTTTTGCTAATTTTTCGACAGGAAGAGTTTATGATCAAATAAGACAATCTATTGCTTATTCAAATAAAAATGTTAAAATATGCGCTTCACATGCAGGTATAACACTTGGAGAAGATGGGGCAACTCATCAAATTCTTGAGGATATAGGTCTAATGAAAATGTTACCTGGTATGACTGTTATAAATACATGTGATTTTAATCAAACAAAACTAGCAACAATTGAAATTTCAAAAGTATCAGGTCCTGTTTATTTAAGATTTGGAAGACCTAAAGTTCCTAATTTCACAGAAGAAAAAGATAGTTTTAATATTGGCAAAGGGATACTTTTAAAGGAAGGATCAGATATAACTATTGTTGCTACAGGACATTTAGTTTGGGAGGCTTTAGAGGCCTCAATTGAGCTAGGAAAATCTGGTATTAGTTGTGATATTATTAATATTCACACTATTAAACCACTAGACGAAGAAATTATTTTAAAATCAGTCTCAAAAACTGGTTGTTTAGTATCAGCTGAAGAACACAACATCTATGGTGGATTAGGGGAAAGTATTTCAAGAACTCTTGTATTAAATAAACCTGTTCCTCAGGAATTTATTGGAACCAAAGACACTTTTGGTGAATCAGGAACTCCAAACGAATTAATAAAAAAATATGGTCTTGATAAAGATTCTATAATTAAAGCATCAAAAAAAGTATTGGAAAGGAAAAAATAATTTTATGAGACTTATTTATTTTTTATTACTAACATCTTCAGGTCTTCTAGCCCAGGGTAATCTAGGTTTTCAGTTTGGTTTAAATGATGATAATTTTGGATCAATAGAAAACATTAGCAATAAAATTGATAATTATGATCTTGATATTAAAAACTCAACTGGATTTCAATTTGGAGTTTTTACTGAAATTGATTTGATAACTTTCTATATTAGACCAGAACTAAATTTAATTTTTTCAAAATCAAAAAATGCTGCTGCCTATTCATTAGATCAAGGAATTAATATTGCAGAGCATTCATACAAATCTTCAGAAATTCAATTACCTATTATTTTTGGATATAAAATACTAGGTCCAATCAGCATCTTTGGAGGCCCTTCATTTAAATATAATCTTTCTAACTCAAGCAACTTTAATCTTGAAGATATTAAAGATAAGTACACATTAAGTTTATTGCTTGGTAGTAGAGTTAAGATAAGGTCTATTAGCATTGGTATTAGATATGAAAGAGGACTAAATAGCAACGAAATATTAATAATAAACGCTAATGGAGTTGATTTGGATAATGCGAATGTTGATCTAACAACTAACAAATTATCTTTGAATCTATCTTATGATATTCCTTACGGTTTATTCAAGAAAAAAGATTAATTATCAGGATCTAGATAATCTGGGATACCATCATTATCGGTATCATCAATAATTGTATCATTATTTTTATCAAGTTCATTAATTGTAAGGATTCCATCTCCATCGTCATCTGAATCATACATATTCCATATTCTATCTCCATCAGAATCATCTTCAAATGGCGAACCATCTCCATCAATGTCTTCAAATATTGACAATACACCATCATTATCGTGATCTGTATCGTTATAAGTCATAAGCTTGACAGAAAAAATTAAAGGAGAGTATTCGGGTATACTTGAACTTATATTTTCAAAATAACCAAGTCCTGAAGGGAATATAAATATTCCAACTCCAAAAGAGTTATATTCAATAATTCCATTAGAATTTTCAGTATAAACACCTGTTTTCAATTCTGAAACACCTTCTCTAAATCCTTTTAGTGAATTAGCTAAATCTAGCCATACAGGAAATTTTCTCTTGTCAAATGATTCACCTGAAGTAAGTTTACCTTCATAAGCAACATAAACAGAGTCTACAATTGAAGGACTAGTATTGGAACCCTCCCTTGCAATTATATAATATAAATTATGGGGAACATCATTTCCATTAGAATCTGTAACATTTATAGATTTTAAACTAGCCATGTCAAACAATGATTGTCGAGATGAATTATCACTTAGTTTATTAATTTTAACATCAATATTAGAGTTGTTATTAAAATCTTCATAATTAAATGTATGTGTTTGAAGATATTCCTCTAAGATAGAATGATCTAGAATAACCTGATCACTATATTCTCTAATTACATATTCAGATTCAGATGTATCATCATCTTTCTTACATTGAAGAAAAATAAAAAAAAATGGTAAAAGGAAAAATAGTTTTTTCTTCATAATTTAGTGCGAAGATACAATATTACATTATTTATTTTATATCTATAATTGCATGAAAAAACTTTCACCAAACAATATAATTTTAAACAACTTAGATATTGAGAAAAAAATTCAGAGAATTAGTTTGCAAATTCTTGAAGACAATATAGATGAAGACAGAATTGTTATTTTTGGTATTTCTGATAATGGTTTATTAATTGCAAAAAAAGTTGTTGATCAGTTAAATAAAATTTCAAAACTTAAATCAAATCTCATTCAAGTAATAATTGATAAGAATAATCCAATTGAATCTATTAAATATGATATACAATTTAATATTAATTCCTGCTCAATACTTATAATCGACGATGTATCTCAATCAGGAAAAACAATGCAAGCAGTCATCAGTAATCTCTTAATTCATAAACCTCATAAAATCAAAACCGCTGTCATTGTTAATAGAGATCAAACGTATTTTCCAGTAAAAATTGATTATAGCGGTATTAGTTTATCAACATCTGTTAATGAACATGTAAGTATTGTCTCTGACAAAAACAATGAATTAAAAGTATACTTAAGCTAAAACTTTCTTAATTAGATTAGTAATCTCATTTACTTCTAAATTATCTGTATTAATTATAAAATCAGCTTTCTCGTAGTAAAAGCTTCTTTCAAAAAGATGTTTAGCAATGAAATCTTTAAGATCATTATCAGATTTAATGTGAGAAATAATTGGACGCTTATTTTTTCCATCTCCAAGTCTTTTAATCAAAGAACTAACTGATGCCTTTAAATATATTGTTTTTGAATTAGGAGTATTGGTGATAACTTTAATATTAGTCTCAAAACAAGGTGTACCTCCTCCTAATGATATAATTTTTTTTTCTTTTATTTGAGATAGAGTCTTTAAATGTTTATTCTCTAGCTTTCTAAAATAGACTTCATTAAAGTCGTTAAAAATTTGAGAAATTTGTTTCTTTTCTTTTAATTCAATGAAATTATCTAAATCATGAAAATCATAATTAATAAATTTAGAGAGAGATTTTCCAATTACACTTTTACCTGCACCCATATACCCAAAAAGAAAGATAGTTTCTACCATTAAATAACAAATTTATAATAAAAAAGATGATTGAAAATGAATATTTCAATGTATATTTGACCTCTTTTTTAGACCTGGTAGCTCAGTTGGTAGAGCATCTCCCTTTTAAGGAGAGGGTCCTGGGTTCGAGCCCCAGCCAGGTCACTACTCTTTTTTTAGCCTACGTGGTGAAATTGGTATACACGCTACCTTGAGGGGGTAGTGAGCTTATGCTCGTGCTGGTTCGAGTCCAGTCGTAGGCACTCTATTTGCTTTTAAATAAACTACTAACTCTTGAAAATATTCCCTTTGATTTAGGCTTTAATTCTTCTGTTTTCTCCTGAATTACTTCCTCTGTTTTCTCCTGAATTACTTCCTCTGTTT
>JBELLF010000031.1:0-11744 GCA_042088875.1 Candidatus Marisimplicoccus framensis
AAATGGCAGTTGAGGGTTATCAAAGCATTTTAAATTCAGGTTTTGAAAGTGCTGAGCTCTACTTTAATCTTGGAAATGCATTTTATAAGCTTAATAATATTCCAGAGAGCAATTTCTTTTATGAAAAGGCAAAATCTATATCGCCTTCAGATGAAGATATATTGATGAATTCATCTTTTGCTCAGAATTTAAGAATTGATAAAATTGAAAAGCTTCCAATTACACAAACTCAAAATCTAAAAAATAGTACTCTAAA
This sequence comes from Candidatus Marisimplicoccus framensis, assembly GCA_042088875.1. Classification (GTDB taxonomy): domain Bacteria; phylum Bacteroidota; class Bacteroidia; order Flavobacteriales; family Flavobacteriaceae; genus Marisimplicoccus; species Marisimplicoccus framensis_A. The sequence continues at coordinate 257 of JBELLF010000031.1, forward strand.
CCTTCTAAGTGAAAAAGGATGGTCTGTGCTATTAATAATATTAGCTTGGATTATATGTATTTTGTTTATACTATACTTATCAATTAAAAATCCCACTCAAAAAAGAATCTTTTTTTCTCAATCTATTATACTGGCAATTATAGCAATAGTTGTATTAATGATAAACTATGAAAAAAAGGAATTAAATAATGAAAAGTTCGCTATAGTATATGATAAAGAAATTGAAGTGTGGTCTGAACCTAATAAAATCTCTGAGCTTAAATTTTTACTTCATGAGGGAACAAAAGTAAAGCAGATTGATACTATTCAAGACTGGGTAAATATTCAACTTGAAAACGGAACATTAGGTTGGATTCAATCATCTAGTATTAAAACATTAGATTAAATTATTTGGATACTCATAATTAATTATCTCAACTGAGTTAAAAATAATTTCAGAAAGAATATGTAGCTGTATCATCAGATTAGACTCAGCAAGTATTTTCATAGGAATAAGATTGAAGCTAAAAATAATCTTTGATAATATCATTAATATTAAAATAATCTTTAACCCTCCAAATAAAGATCCAAGAAGGCTGTTTAACAATCCTAAGTATACAAATTTTATAAGTTTAGTGAATCCTTTTGCTATAAAAATAATAGCTGAATATAATAGTAGAAAAGTTAAAATAAAAACTAAAATATTTAATATGTCAAAATTTATGTTTATTAATTCTACTATCTGTCTTGAAATAATATCATCCAAGTTTATTGAAATAAAAAAAGAAATAAAAACCCCAAAAAAACTAGATAGTTCAATTATTAGTCCTTTTTTATATCCTTTTATTAAACCGTAACCTAATAATGCAATTATTATTAAATCAATTAAATTCATAAAACTTAATATATATTTGCAATATACAGAAGGATCGTCATAGACGTTTAATTTTATTTAAAAAATTAATATGATAGGTAAACTAGATGAACATATTTCTTATATCAAAAATTTCAAATCAAAAGATATTGATGAAATAGAGTCTTTAAAGATTAAATTTCTAGGTAGAAAAGGAATAATTAATAATCTATTTAGTGAATTCAAAAATGTTCCTTCTGATCAAAAAAAGGAATATGGTCAAAAAATAAATGATTTAAAAAATTTAACTCAAAGAAAGTATGATGAATTAAAATCACTTAACTCAAAGTCAAATAAAAGCACTTCAGAAGATTTAACCAAGCCTGGATTTCCCATTACAAATGGATCTTTGCATCCAATAACTTTAATTAAGAATCAGATAATTGAAATTTTTTCAAAAGTAGGATTTGAACTATCAGAGGGACCTGAGATTGAAGATGATTGGCATAATTTTACTGCTCTTAATTTACCTAAGCATCATCCTGCTAGAGATATGCAAGATACTTTCTTCATTCAACAAGACCCGGATATTCTATTAAGAACTCATACTTCTTCAGTTCAGGTTAGATATTTAGAAAATAACCCACCTCCTCTAAAAATTCTTTCACCTGGAAGAGTATATAGAAATGAAGCAATTTCATCTAGATCTCATTGTATTTTTCATCAAGTTGAAGGAATATATGTTGATGAAAATGTTTCATTTGCAGATTTAAAACAGATGATTCTATATTTTACTAAGTCAATGTTTGGAAAGTCTAAGTTAAGATTTAGACCTTCTTTCTTTCCATTCACTGAACCTAGTGCAGAAGTTGATATTTACTGGGGACTTGAAACTGAAACTGACTATAGAATAACAAAAGGTACTGGTTGGCTTGAGATTATGGGTTGTGGTATGGTGGATCCACAGGTTTTAGAAAATTGTAATATTGATTCAGAAAAATATACTGGATATGCATTTGGTTTAGGTATTGAGAGAATAGCAATGTTAATCTACCAAATCCCAGACATTAGATTATTCTTCGAGAATGATGTTAGATTTTTAAAACAGTTTAAATAATAAATTTATTCTAATTCAAATTTTATACCCTGGGCTAGAGGAAGTTCAGATGAGAAATTGATTGTATTTGTTTGTCTTCTCATGTAAATTTTCCATGCATCAGAACCACTTTCCCTTCCACCGCCAGTATCTTTTTCACCACCGAATGCACCTCCAATTTCTGCACCAGAAGTTCCTATGTTAACATTTGCTATACCACAATCACTTCCCCAATGTGATAAGAATAATTCAGCATCTTTTAAATTATTTGTCATAATTGCAGAGGAAAGCCCTTGATCAACCTCATTTTGAATTTCAATTGCATTCTCTATATCTCCAGAATATTTAATAAGGTATAATATTGGAGCAAATGTTTCTTTATTTACAATTTCTAATGAATGATCAACTTCTACAATAACAGGTTTTACATAACATCCACTTTCATATTGATTTCCAGATAACACACCACCCTCAACTAACCAACTCCCTCCTTCTTTTTCAATCTGAGATAGAGCTTCTTCATAAGATTTTACTGCATCTAAATCAATCAGAGGACCTACATGCATATTAGAATCAAGTGGATTGCCAATTTTAATTTGACTGTAAGCTTTAATTAAGGCATCTTTAACTTTTTCATATACTTTTTCATGAACAATAAGTCTTCTTGTTGAAGTACATCTCTGTCCACAAGTTCCAACTGCACCAAAAACAGTTCCCATAATTGTCATCTTTAAATCAGCATCAGGAGTAACTATAATTGCATTATTGCCTCCAAGCTCTAGTAAAGTTTTACCTAATCTAGCTCCTACCTTTTCAGCAACAATTTTCCCCATTCTAGTTGACCCTGTCGCTGATAGAAGAGGTATATTATTACACTCAGATAATAACTCACCAATTTTGTAATCACCATTAATTAGACATGAAACACCTTCTGGAATTTTATTTTCTTTGAAAACCTCACCAATTAATTTCTGACAAATAATACTGCACAATGGAGTTTTTTCACTTGGTTTCCAAATTGTTACATTACCACATACCCATGCTAATGCAACATTCCAACTCCAAACTGCGACAGGAAAATTAAATGCAGAAATAATACCTATTAATCCAAGTGGATGATACTGTTCATACATTCTATGTGTAGGCCTTTCAGAGTGCATTGTTAGTCCGTGTAGCTGCCTTGAAAGACCAACTGCAAAATCACATATATCTATCATTTCCTGAACTTCACCAAGTCCCTCTTGATAGGATTTGCCCATTTCATATGATACTAAAGTTCCTAGTAATTCTTTTTCTTCTCTTAATTTATTTCCAAATTGTCTAACTAATTCTCCCCTCTTTGGTGCAGGAATTTTTCTAAAATCATCAAAAGCTTTTTTAGAAATTTCAATAATATCATCAAAGTCTTTTTTTGATCCACATGATACTTCTCGAATTAATTTACCATCTACGGGAGAAATACTTTTAATAACTTCTCCGGAACCAAACCAATTATTTCCACTAGAGCATCCATCGGCTAATTGATCAATATGATACTTACTAAATAATTTATCTAAATTTTTCATAACTATATTTTTGATACACGAATAGTATTTACCATACCTTTTTTTTCAATTGGCATTGATGTAAGATTTATAACTTTGTCATCTTTTTGTAAAATATTTTTTTCAACAGCAATTTTATTAATTTCTTCAATTGTTCTATCTGTACTTTCTGAGCTATCATAATAGAAAGCTTTTACTCCCCATAATAAATTAAGCTGAGTTACTATTCTCTTATTTGATGTAAATACTAGAACATGGGTTTTAGGTCTCCATGAGGAAATTTGATATGCTGTATAACCACTATTTGTTAGTGTGCTAATTGCTTTTGCCTTTGTATCATTAGCAATTTTAGCTGCATGATAACAAACTGATTTTGTTATAAACCTTTCTGATTCAAAATCAGTTGGGTGCTTATGCTTTAAAGAAATTAAATCAGAATTCTCTACTTTACCTATAATTTGAGAGATTGTTTTTATTACTTCAATAGGATGTTCTCCAATTGAAGTTTCTCCTGAAAGCATTACTGCATCTGCACCATCCATAATTGAATTTGCAACATCATTTACTTCTGCTCTATTTGGATTTAAGCTCTTCATCATGCTCTCCATCATTTGAGTAGCAATTATTACAGGTATTCTAGCTTTTTTTGCCTTATTAACTATTTTTTTTTGAATTAACGGGACCTCTGCGGCGTTAATTTCAACTCCTAGGTCACCTCTTGCAACCATAATACCACTAGCATATTTCATGATTTCATCAATATTCCTAACCCCTTCAGGTTTTTCAATTTTGGCTATTACTGGGATTCTGTGATTAGTATTTTTATTTAATAATTTTATTAATGATTCTAAATCAGCTCCATGCCTTACAAATGAAAGTGCAATCCAATCTACATTTTGTTTTGCAGAAAAAATTGCATCCTCAATATCTTTATTAGTTAAAGCAGGTTGTGAGATAGAAGTATTAGGTAGATTAAACCCTTTGTTAGAAGAAAGTATTCCACCTTGAACTACTTCAGCTATTATTTCATTTTTTTTATTTATTTCAATAACCTTAAGAATAATTTTACCATCATCAATAAGAATTTTCTCACCCTTTTTAATATCCTTTGCAAGATTATTGTAATTAAGATATAATTTCTTGTTATTCCCCTTAAATTCCTTACCGGTCATAATAATTATTATATCTCCATCTAAAAGCTCAGTATTTCTTTCAACTTCTCCTATCCTAAGCTTAGGGCCCTGAAGATCGGCAAGAATTGCAGTATTTGCAGATAGTGATTTACTAATTCTTCTTATATCCTGAATTAGTTTTTCTGCTTCTTTATGAGTTGAATGTGAAAAGTTAATCCTTAAGACATCAACACCTTCTTTAATAAGACTCTTAATACACTCAACTGATGACGAAGCTGGGCCAAGAGTAGCAATTATTTTTGTTTTTTTTATCCTCTTCATATTTCAAAATTAAAATTTTCTAAAGTTTGTTCACTAGGTAATCTGTAGGAAAATGATATATGTGGAATTTTTGACATTTTTTTAATCAAGCTTGATGTTGAAAAGTAACAGTCTTGTTTCATAAAGAAATCAACTTCTTTATGTGATCTAATCAAAGATAACTCTTTTAAGTCTGTGAAACTAAAAAGAGAATCTTTAAGTTTGGACTCATCACCTTCAATCATATATTTATTTTCAAAAAGTTTAAAGTCAACACCTTCTTTATTTATTTTCCATTCAAAACAAGGAACTTTATATTCGCCATCAACAAGAATATCATTTTTTGATCTTACAAAATTTGTATAACAGTATTTATTTATTTGAAAGGCAAGAGAGTGAATCTTTAAAGTTGAATGAATAGCAATTAATTTATAATTATCCTCAATTGCTGGTTCAAGTTTGAAAATTTTTTTGATAACTCAATAAATTATTACTAATCGATCTTTTTAAATATAACACATGCATTATGACCTCCAAATCCAAATGTATTTGACATTGCAATATTTACCTCTCTTTTTTGAGGTGAAGAGAAAGTGAAGTTTAGTTCAGAATCAATATTATCATCATCGTTAAAATGATTAATAGTTGGAGGCACTATACCATGTCTCATTGCCAGTACACATGAAATAGACTCAACAGCACCTGCAGCTCCTAATAAGTGACCTGTCATTGATTTAGTAGAATTTATATTCAAATTGTATGAATGATCTTGAAAAACATTTTTAACTGCCTTAGATTCTGCTACATCTCCTAACGGAGTTGAGGTACCGTGCATATTTATATGATCAATATCAGTATAGTTAAGACCAGCATCATCCAAACAGTTTTTCATAACTTTAATTGCACCTCTTCCATCTGGATGTGGTGCAGTCATATGGTAGGCATCACATGATAATCCTCCTCCAGCAAGCTCTGCATAAATTTTAGCCCCCCTATTAATTGCATGTTCATATTCTTCTAAAATTAATGCTCCAGCACCTTCACCAAGTACAAACCCATCCCTATCTCTATCAAATGGTCTAGAAGCTGACGCTGGATCATCATTTCTTGTTGATAATGCATGCATAGCATTAAACCCAGCTACGCCAGCAATTGTTACTGGTGCTTCTGAGCCACCTGCAACAATTACATCAGCATGACCAATTCTGATATAATTTAATGCATCAATTAAAGCGTTAGAAGATGAAGCACAAGCAGACACAGTTGCATAGTTTGGCCCCTGAAAACCATATTTCATTGCGATAAGGCCAGGAGCAATATCTGGAATCATTTTTGGAATAAAGAAAGGGTTGAACCTAGGAGTTCCATCTCCATCTGCAAAATTTAAAACTTCATTTTGAAATGTTTCCAAACCTCCAATTCCAGCTCCCCAAATTACACCTATCCTATCATAATTTGGACTACTTTTAATTAATTTGGAATCACTAATAGCTTCATTCGCAGCAACTATTCCATATTGAGAAAAACGGTCATATCTTCTATATTCCTTTTTTTCAAAGTAATCAGCAGGATCAAATCCTTTTAGCTCACAGGCAAACTTTGTCTTAAAATGTGAGGTATCAAAATAAGTGATATTAGCACAACCACTAGTACCACTTATTAGACCATTCCAATAGGAGTCCAGATCATTACCAATTGGAGTTAAAGCTCCCATTCCAGTTACTACAACTCTTCTTGATGTCATCAATTAAATTTATTTTGATTTTTCTATAAACTCAATAGCTTGACCAACAGAAACAATGTTCTCAGCTTGGTCGTCTGGTATTTGAATATCGAATTCTTTTTCGAATTCCATAATTAATTCCACGGTATCTAGAGAATCTGCACCAAGGTCATTTGTAAAACTTGCCTTGGGAACAACTTCATTCTCATCAACCCCTAATTTATCTACTATTATAGCTTTTACTCTTGAAGAAATATCTGACATAATATATTTATTTATGAGTTTAGTTGACAAAATTAAAAAACTTTAATCAAAACTCGTGTAAAATTCGAAATTATACCTTTATTTGTTAAATAAAAAAGTTTTTCATAAAAGTTATGAACCGCTTAAATTATTCATGAATAATAAAATTGTAGTTTTTATATCTGGTAGGGGTTCGAACGCTATAAATATTATTAATTATTTTATTGATAATAGCGATTTTTATGTTTCACATGTCTTTTCAAATAATAAACATTTTGATTTTGATAGTCATTTAAAAAACACAAATGTTAAATACTTTTTATTTGATGAAGATGAGATTAATGGTAAGGTTTTTGATGAACTTAAAAAGGTAAACCCTAAGCTAATAATACTTGCAGGTTTTTTAAAAAAAATTCCTTCGATATACTTAAATTTTTTTAAAAATAAAATTATTAATATTCATCCATCACTTCTTCCTAAGTATGGTGGAAAAGGAATGTATGGATTAAATATTCATAAAAAGATAATTGAAAATGAAGAATCTGAAACTGGTATTACTATTCACTATGTTTCAGAAGAATATGATTCAGGTAAAATTATATTTCAAAAAAAAATAAAAGTTGATAAATATGACACACCAGAAAAACTTGAAGAAAAAATTCATAAGTTAGAGTATGAATATTTTCCCAAGGTTATAGAATCTCTATTAATATAATTATGAATAAGCCAATTACTATTTATACAGATGGTTCGTCGATTGGAAACCCTGGACCTGGTGGTTATGGAATAGTTATGTTGGTAGAAGGGGAAGATTATAAAAAAGAATTTAGTCAGGGATTCAAATTAACAACTAACAATAGAATGGAGCTTTTAGCAGTAATAATTGCTCTTGAAAAAATCAAAATTAAAAATTCTAATGTTACTATATTTACTGATTCAAAATATGTTTCAGATGCAGTTGAGAAAGGTTGGGTATTTAATTGGGAGAGAAAAAATTTTAAGAACAAAAAAAATCCTGATTTATGGATGCGATTTTTAAATATTTACAATAATCATAAAATTAAATTTCATTGGGTTAAAGGACACAGCAATGATTTTTATAATGATAGGTGTGATCTTTTAGCAAATAGTGCTGCCAAAAGTTCAAACTTGATTGAAGACTCAGGATATAACAACTAAAATTAATTCAATGTCAAACAAATCATTATTAATAGTTGCTTCATTAGCGTATGATGGAATCGAAACTAGCGAGTACAAAGTTGATCGAACATTAGGTGGTGCAGGATCATTTATATGTTTGTCTGTAAAACATTTTGAATGTAATTCTTCAATAATATCAGTTGTAGGTAATGATTTCCACAATGAAGATCTAGAATTACTTAAATCATGTGGTGTAGACATATCAGGAATAGATATTATAAAAGATGATAAAACTTTTTATTGGAGCTGTATCTATAAAAATAATTTTAAAGATAGAATAACAACAAAAACTGAATTGAATGTTATGGCTAACTTTAATCCAGTTATATCTAAACTAAACTCAACCCCTGACATTTTGTTGCTTGGTAATCTTCATCCAGAGATTCAGCTTAATGCTATAAAGCAAATAAAGAAAAAACCTGAACTTATTATTTTAGATACAATGAATTACTGGATTGAAAACTTTTGGGATACTCTTAAGGAGGTAATCAATAATTCCGACTTAATTTCTATAAATGATGAAGAATCAGAAATGATAACAGGTGAGAAAGATCTTGAAAAAGCAGCAGAAGTTCTTCATAGTATGGGCCCTAAATTTGTCATAATTAAAAAAGCAGCAGATGGTGCTGAACTTTTTAATTTTGACAATAAATTTAAGTCTAATGCATTTAAAGTTGCAAAGGTAGTTGATCCAACGGGTGCAGGAGATTGTTTTATAGGAGGGATTGCAGGTTATCTTACTCAATCAGATGAAATTTCATTTAATACCATTAAATCTGCAATTGCTTATGGTACATCAATAGCCTCTTTTAATGTAGAAAATATGGGAACAAAAAACTTGTTAAATTTGTCAATGGATGACATTAAAATCAGAACCAATAAATTAAACTAAGTGAGTGATCAGCTAAAACATGAATGTGGGATTTCATTGATCCACTTAAAAAAACCACTTGATTTTTATACACAAAAATATGGTTCACACATGTATGGTGTGGATAAGATGTTTTTGATGATGGAAAAACAAAAAAACCGAGGCCAAGATGGTGCTGGTTATGCAAGTATAAAATTTGACTTAAATCCAGGGCAAAAATATTTTTATAGAGTAAGATCATTTGAACAACAGGCAATTCATTCAATTTTTAAAAAAATTAATAAAAAAGTGAATTCATTTATAAAATCTGAAAAAATTCAAAAAGGTTCAAAGTCATTTTACGAACAAACTCCATTTTTGGGACAAGTTATGCTAGGACATGTCAGATATGGGACATATGGAAAAAATTCTATTGATTATGTTCAACCCATGATGAGGCAAAACAATTGGATGAACAGAAATCTTATACTTGCTGGTAATTTTAATATGACTAATACTGATGAACTCTTTCAAAGTCTTGTTAAACTAGGACAGCACCCAAGAGAACAGTCAGACACAATTACTATAATGGAAAAAATAGGACATTTCTTAGACTCTGAAGTAATTTCTGGATATAATAAATTAAAGAAAAAAGGTGTATTGAAATCTGAAATGCCTCCACTTATAGAAAAAGACTTAAATATTGAAAAAATCTTAAAAAAGTCATCAAAAAAGTGGGATGGAGGGTATGTAATAGCTGGTATGATAGGTCATGGAGACTCCTTTGTTATAAGAGATCCTCATGGAATCAGACCGGCATACTATTTTGAAAATGATGAGGTAATTGCAGTAGCCTCTGAAAGACCTGCTATACAAACAGTTTTTGATGTTACATATTCTCAGATTCATGAGATTCCAAGAGGAAATGCTTTAATAATAAAAAAGGCTGGCAATACATCATTAAAAGAAATCTTAAGACCAAAACCAAAAAAATCTTGTTCTTTTGAAAGAATCTACTTCTCAAGAGGTTCAGATGCTGATATATATTTAGAAAGAAAAATGCTAGGAAGTTTACTCATTCCTCAGATAGAAAAATCAATAAAAAAGGATTATCAGAATACAGTTTTTTCATTTATACCTAATACAGCAGAGACATCTTTTTATGGCCTAATTGAAAAAGCTAACAAGAACAACCTAAGAGTTGAAAAAATTGCAATTAAAGATGCAAAGTTGAGAACCTTTATTGCTGCTGATAAAGGACGGGAGGACCTAGTTGCTCATGTTTATGATATAACATATGGTGTTATCAAAAATTCAGATAATCTTGTAATTATAGATGATAGTATTGTTCGAGGCACAACTCTTAGAAAAAGTATCCTTAAGATGTTATTAAGGTTAAATCCAAAAAAGATAGTCATTGTATCAAGTGCTCCCCAGATTAGATACCCAGACTGTTATGGAATTGATATGGCAAGAATTGAAGATTTTATTGCATTTAGGGCTGCTGTTGAGCTTCATAGAGATAGAGGGACAGCAGATAAAATAATTAAAGACACATATGATAAATGTGTTTTATCAATAAAACAAGCAGATTATGGAAAAAATCATGTTAAAAATATTTATAAAGATTTTTCTCCTGAGCAGATATCATCTAAAATGTCAGAAATGTTAATTGATTCTGATTCAAAAATTGAATTAGATATAATTTTTCAAAAAGTTGAAAACCTTCATAAAGCCTGTAGTAATCATAAAGGTGACTGGTATTTTACTGGAGATTATCCAACTTCTGGTGGAAACAAAGTTGTAAATCAAGCTTTCATAAATTATGTTGAGGGTAAAACATCTAGAGCTTACTAGCATATAATTAAAAATAATTCCTAAATAAGTTTTATTTATTTTAAAAAATACCTAAATTGGTTATACCTGAACATAAATAGGTTAAGTTCATGGTAAGATTTGGGGCAAAAAAAGGGGATTCTTCCCCTTTTTTTATTGTAAAAACTTTTTGTTTACTTCTTCCCAGTTGATTACATTAAAAAATGCGTCAATATAGTCTGGTCTTCTGTTTTGATAATTTAAATAATATGCATGTTCCCAAACATCAATACATAAAACTGGAACACCCCCACACCCATTTGGCATTAAAGGATTGTCCTGATTTGCAGTAGAGCATATCTCAAGTTTACCATCAGCATGAGCACATAACCATGCCCATCCTGAACCAAATCTTGTAGCAGCCGCTTTACTGAACTCATCTTTAAAATTTTCGAATGAACCAAAATTTGAATTTATAGACTCAACTATTTCTCCAGCTGGATTTCCACCAGAATTTGGCCCCATTATTTCCCAAAATAGATTATGATTAAAATAACCACCACCATTATTTCTTAATCCACTGTTATTAAGGTCAAGAGATTTAAGAATTTCTTCAATACTCTTACCATCATTTTTAGTACCTGAAATGATATTATTGAGATTATTTGTATAACCATTATGGTGTTTTCCATAATGGATTTCCATAGTTTTTGCATCTATGTTTGGTTCTAATGCATCAAAAGCATAATTTA
>JBELLF010000032.1:0-11012 GCA_042088875.1 Candidatus Marisimplicoccus framensis
TCATTACAAGATGTCTTCCATCATCTGAAACTAGCATTGCTGTATTGAAATCAGAGCCATTAGGATTTCCTGGATATGAATCGTAAAGAAATTTTCCAGCTATGGAATATTTATCTTCCGAGTATGGAAAATTAAACTTTCCTTCACCATGTGCTGACCATACACCTAGTTTACTGCCCTCCATTCCTTTTAACATTATTGAAGATGAATCTTTAATTTCAACGGAGGAAAATATGCATTCAAATTTTCCTGAGTCATTATGCAACATTTTAGGTTTATTAGAGTGGTCTTTGTTAATTAATCCAAGTTCAATAAATAACTGGCAGCCATTGCATACTCCAAGGGATAGAGTGTCATCTCTATCAAAGAAATTTTCGATTGCTTTTTTAGCAACGGGATTAAAAATAAATGAGCCAGCCCATCCCTTTGCAGATCCAAGAACATCTGAATTTGAAAATCCTCCAACTGCTACCAAAAGTTGAATATCTTCTAGGCTCTCTCTACCAGATATTATATCTGTCATATGTATGTCTTTCACATTGAAACCTGCGGCACTCATCATAAATGCCATCTCCCTCTCAGAATTACTCCCTTTTTCTCTTATTACAGCAGCATTAATTTTATTTCTATTATTTGTGAGTAACGAGCCACTAAAATTTTTTGGAAATAAGAACTTTAGAGGCTGTTTTTTATAATTATTATATCTTTCACTTGATTTGTTTTTTTGTGTCTGTTTATTGTCAAAGTCCTTAGAAGTAGAATACCATATGTCTCTATATGTCTCTATATCAAAAGTGAATTCATCCTTATAGTTTATAATATTTAATTTACCCTCTAGGTTTACGTTACCAATCTTGAAACAATTTACACCTAAACCATTGAAAACTTTAGTTAAGTCAAATTCTGATTGAATTAAAACTCCTGGATTTTCAGAAAACAGTAATCTTATTGAATCTTTACAATTCACTTCATTAAGATTAATATTCATACCAACATTATCACTTGTAAAACACATCTCAAGTAATGAGGTAATTAACCCACCAGATGATATATCATGTCCTGATATAATTTTATTATCAATTATTAAATCTTGTATTAAATTAAATGAACTTTTAAACTTTTCAGAATCTTTAATAGTAGGGGATTCAGATCCAATTCTATTAAGTGTTTGGCCAAAAGATGATCCCCCTAACTTATAGTCATCTGAAGAAAGATTTATATAAAAAATTTCACCCTTATATTTACTAAGAACTGGTTTAATAACTTTTCTAATATCAATACAATGAGCAGATGCAGATACAATCACGGTACCAGGAGATTTTACTTTTTGCCCATCATATTTTTGAACCATTGATAGTGAATCTTTTCCAGTTGGAATATTTATCCCTAATGATATTGCAAAATTTGAACATGCTTCTACAGCATCATATAATCTTGAATCCTCACCCTCATTTCCGCATGGCCACATCCAGTTTGCAGATAGAGAAACTGAATTTATTCTATCTTTAAGAGGAGCCCATACAATATTTGTTAAAGATTCAGCAATAGAATTTATACTTCCAATTTTTGCATCTATTAAACCGGAAACTGGAGAATGTCCGATTGATGATGCAATTCCATGATAACCAGTATAGTCTAACGCAACAACTCCACAATTAGCAAGAGGAAGTTGAATCTCTCCAACTGTTTGTTGTTGAGCAATTCTTCCAGTTACACATCTATCAACTTTATTTGTAAGCCAATCTTTACATGCAACAGCCTCTATTCTTAAGACATCTTCCAGGTAGTCATTAAATAGTTTTCTATCATATTCAATTTCCATGTAATTTGATTCTATTGATGAATCAGTCATAATTTTTTTTGGTGCATCACCAAAAAGACTATCTAAATCTAGATCAATAGTCTCAATATCATTTGATCTATCTTTTACTCTAAATTTTTTATCAGCTGTAATTTTTCCAACCTTAAATATTGGAGCTCTTTCTCTATCAGCAATTTTTTTTACAAATTCATAATCTTTCTCTTTAATTATTATACCTATCCTCTCTTGAGATTCATTACCAATTATTTCTTTGTATGATAGAGAGGGGTCTCCAACAGGAAGTGAATCTAAATATATTTCACCTCCAATATCCTCAACTAACTCTGAAAAACAATTAAGATGTCCACCTGCTCCATGATCATGTATAGATATTATAGGATTTTCATCCATCTCAAACAAAGATCTAATTGTATTTGTAACTCTTTTCTGCATTTCTGGATTAGATCTTTGAACAGCATTTAATTCTATTGCATCATTATAACTACCAGTATCTGTTGATGAAACAGAGGCGCCACCCATACCTATTCTGTAATTATCTCCTCCAAGTAGTACTATGATATCCCCTTTTTCAGGAGTTCTTTTCATTGCCTGACTCAATTCCCCAAACCCAACACCACCTGCTAACATTATGACTTTGTCAAAAGATTGTAAATTATTGTTTTCGCTATGCTCAAATGTAAATAAAGAACCAACTATAAGTGGTTGACCAAAACAATTACCAAAGTCAGAAGCACCATTAGATGCTTTTACTAAAATATCTACTGGTGTTTGATATTTCCATACTCTTTCTGAAATATTTTTTTCCCATGGCTTATTATTATCTAACCTCGAATATGGAGTCATGTATACAGCCGATCCAATTAATGGTATAGAACCAGTTCCACCAGAGGCTCGATCTCTAATTTCTCCACCTGAACCTGTAGCTGCTCCATTATATGGTTCAACTGTTGTTGGAAAATTATGTGTTTCTGCTTTTAATGAGATTATACTATCTATTTTTTTATTAATATAGAAACTACTTTTATCAGGGAATTGAGGTTGAAATTGAAGAATATTAGGACCTTCAATAAATGCTACATTATCAGAATATGCTGAAACAATACCATTTTTATTTTCCTTAGAAGTATTTTTTATTAAACCAAATAAGCTCTCTTTTTTTTCTTTTCCGTTAATTATAAATTTTCCATTAAATATTTTGTGTCTACAATGTTCAGAGTTTACCTGTGAAAATCCATAAACCTCAGAGTCAGTTAATGCTCTTCCTATTTTTTTTGATAACTTTTCTAGATATGAAATTTCAAACTCGTCAAGTGCTAATCCTTGTTCATCATTGTAAGCTTTTATATTATCAATAATTAACTGTTTTTCAGGATTTAGAATGTTAGTAAAAACTTTTTGATTCAATTCATCATATTTCTGGTGAATCATTCTGTCGAAGTATCTATTAATTATTACATTATTGAACTCTTCAATACGTATCAAAGATTCAACTCCCATATTTTTTGAAATCTCAACTGCATTTGTACTCCATGGAGAAACCATTGAAGACTTCGGTCCAATAAACTTTTCCTCAATTGTATCTTTATTAATTATTGGCGAATTAAGTGCCCAGGATATTTTTTCTAAATTGTCAGCTGATAATTTTACAGAGGTTTCTACAGCGAATACTTTTGATTTTGAATCACCAAAAAATAATATCATTTCAGAATATTAAGATGTAAATTTAATTGATTTAAAATTACATTTGAAGTTCATTCATATTTTTATATGAAGAATTTGAGTTAATAAGTTCATCATGTGTTCCTTCTGCTAATATTCTGCCTTTATCAATTAAAATTATTTTATCACATTTTTTAATTGTTGAAAACTTATGAGCAATTATTAATGAAGTTTTGTCTACCATTAACTTATCAATTGCATCTTGAATTTTCTTTTCTGATTCACTATCTAAAGATGATGTAGCTTCATCTAAAATCAAAATTGATGGACTCTTGAGCATTGCCCTGGCAATTGTTAGCCTTTGCTTCTGTCCGCCTGAAAGCTTACCTCCATAATCACCTATATTAGTGTCATATTTTTCGCTTTGTTCAAGTATAAATTCGTGAGCATTAGCTTCTTTTGCAGCATTTATAATATCTCCATCTACAGAGTCTAAATCTCCAATTCTTATATTGTTCATAATTGTATCATTGAAAAGGATTGATTCTTGAGTAACAATAGATATTTTTTTATATAAAGACTCACGAGTGATAGAGGATATTTCCATCCCATCAATGCTTATTGATCCAGAGTCAGAATTATAAAATCCATTTAATAAGTTTGCAATAGTCGTCTTTCCACTTCCAGAGGAACCAACCAAAGCAACACTCTGACCTTTCTTGATTGTGAAAGAAATCTTATCCAATATTTTTGATTGTCCGTATGAGAAATCAACATTTTTAAATTCTATTTTATCTTTAAATGTTTCAAGTAATTGATCTCTATTTGAATCATTGTCAGGTTTAAATTCAATTATTTCAAACACCCTTTCAGCTGCAGCATTTCCCTTTTTTATACTGTAAAAAGATTTGCTCAAATTTTTAGCTGGAGTTAAAATATTATAAGCAAGACCCATAAAAACTATAAACGTTGTCCCAGAAATTGTTTCATTAATTAATACCATTTTACCTCCAAACCAAAGTAGAACTCCTATGACTAATATACCCATGAATTCACTAAATGGACCTGCTAAGTTTTTCCTGTTTATTACCTTATTAGAAAATTTGTACAGCATTTCATTAATACTATCAAATTTTTGATGAAAAAATGACTCTGAAAGAAAAGACTTAATAACTTTTTGACCACTTATAGTCTCATCAATCATTGAAAGAAAATTACTTTGTTGTTGTTGAACTTCTTTGGAATCTTTTCTTAGTTTTTTTCCAATTATTGAAATTATAAATCCTGAAATTGGAATAAATAGAATTACAAATAAAGTTAGCTCAGGACTTATTGTGAACATTACAATTAAGGTGAACAAAATTGTTAAAGGCTCTCTAACCATGAGCTCTAAAATAGAAAGATATGAAGTCTGAATTTCTAGTATATCTGCTGTAATTCTAGACATCAAATCACCTTTTTTATTATTTAAAAAATAGGAAATTGGCATTGAGATTACTTTGGAGTAAAGTTTACCTCGTATGTTTTTAAGTAACCCATTTTTTACAAAAGTTATATTATAGAGCGCCAAGTAATTGAATAAATTTTTCATTAAAAAAAAGAAAATTACAATCCCAACAACTAAAATTAGTGTTGATGATATATCAGTCTCTAATTGTCTTGATATATAATAGTTAAAATAATCTTCTAAGTATTCTCTAATGTTACTGATTCCAGAATACTCTGGCTCTATGTAAACGTCCCTAGTTTGTTTAAAAAGTACATCAAGCATTGGAATAAACGATACAAAAGCTAAAGCGCTAAAAATTGCATAGAGAATATTAAATACAATGTTTAATACTCCATAATAAGTATAATCTAGACCATATTTTAGAACTCTAGTAAAGTAATTCATTTAAAAAGTTTTCTCTTTAATTGAGTATTTATTTTTACTAATATTAAATTTAATTATTAACTCAGCTAAAAATCCCGCTATAAAAAATTGGGCACCTAATACTATTGTAATTAAAGCAATATAGAACTCAGGTTTTGATGTTATTAATCTTGATAAAGTATCTATGAAAAGTTTATTATAACCAAGATAAATTGTAAATAAAATACCAACTATAAACATTATGGTGCCTACAGTTCCAAAAAAATGCATTGGTCTCCTACCAAATTTCTCAGTAAACCATAAAGTAATTATATCTAGAAATCCTCTTATAAATCTCTCGTTACCAAATTTGGTTTTGCCATATTTTCTAGCTTGGTGTTTTACAACATGTTCACCTATTCTATGAAATCCTTGATTCTTTGCAAGTATAGGAATGAACCTATGCATATCTGCATATAAACTTATTGACTTAGCAACTTCCTTCTTATATACTTTTATACCACAATTAAAGTCATTTAGATTAATTCCTGAAAAAACTCTGGCAACTAGATTAAAAAAATAAGAAGGGATTCTTTTAGTAATAAAGGAATCATGTCTTTTCTTTTTCCAACCAGAGATCAAATCAAGATCATTATCTATAAGCTTCTTTATCATTAATGGAATTTCTTCAGGTGAGTCCTGAAGGTCTGCATCTAAGGTAGCAATATACTTTCCCTTTGCCTCTAAAAAACCAACTTTTAAGGCTTGAGATTTTCCATAGTTTTTGATAAAAGAAATTCCTTTTCGATTTAAATTATTTTGACTTATACTCTTAATTATATCCCATGACGAGTCATTACTTCCATCATCGATGTATAAAACTTCATAATCTAGATCTTTAAATTTAAAAGATAACGATATCCAATCATCAAGTTCCTTTAGTGACTCAGATTCATTAAAAAGAGGTATGATGATTGAAACATCCATAAATTTAATTAAGCAGGTTTATTTTTCTTAAGTGCTAATCCTGTGATTAATGAAATTATGCTACCAAAAAATAAAGCAGATCCGAGACCAAACACAGCAATCATAGAAGGTGAAGTAAAAAACTCGATACTACCTTCAATTGCATCTATCATTTCATCTGTAAGCTCAGGATTCTGTTGAACTGCCTGATCAATTGAATACTCCATTACTTTTGTCATAGTGTCTGGATCAAGAAATGTCATCTGAAAAATGCCATATATTATACCAATAATTGATCCCACAACACAAATACCAAGTCCTATTTTAAAACCTTCTCCTAAGCTTAAGAAACCTTCATTTGCTTTTTTGAAAGCCAATTGTCCAAAAACAATTGCTCCAACGGTTAAAATTAAGCCTACAATATTTTGAAGAGAACCTTGTTCTATGTGCATATCCATTAAGAATAACATCAGTGCAAATGCAACTGATACACCCCCTAAAAGAAGTCCATAGTTAATTATCACTGATTTTATCGTTCCGTTAGTTTGTATCATTTTGTTTGTGTTTAATGTATAAGCAAAATTAAGCAATTATAATTATAGGATATATGAAAAAAATTTTAAATTTGCACTCACTTTTAAACTATGAAAAGTAATACACATCCTGAAAACTATAGATTAGTCGCATTCAAAGATATGTCTAATAATGATGTATTTATTACTAAATCAACAGTAGAAACAAAAGAAACTACCAAAATTGATGGTGTGGAATATCCGTTATTTAAATTAGAAATTTCAAGAACATCTCATCCTTATTATACTGGTAAGTCAAAACTTGTAGATACTGCTGGTAGAGTTGATAAGTTTAGAAGTAAATATGCTAACTTTAACCAGTCAGCTCCTAATTCTACTGAGACACCTGTTGAAGAGGTTACTACTGAGACACCTGTTGAAGAGGTTACTACTGAGACACCTGTTGAAGAGATTACTACTGAGGCACCTGTTGAAGAGGTTACTACTGAGACACCTGTTGAAGAGGTTACTACTGAGACACCTGTTGAAGAGGTTACTACTGAGGCACCTGTTGAAGAGGTTACTACTGAAGAGGCTTCTTCCGAATCTTCAGAAGAAGAATTTGATTCTTAAAAATCAAAGTTTTGTCTTCAACAATATTATCTTCTAAATCTAAAAGAAAGATCTCCTCTGTTGCTATTTATACTCTAGGTTGTAAATTAAACTTTTCTGAATCTTCTTATATATCAAAATCTTTAAAAGAAAACAATTATGAAATTGTTGATTTTAATGATTATGCAGATGCATACGTTATTAATACATGCTCTGTAACGGAAAATGCAGATAAAAAATTCAAGTATTATGTAAAGCAGGCACAAAGAATCAATCCAGAAGCATTTATCGCTGCTATAGGTTGTTACGCACAATTAAAACCTAAGGAGCTACTTGATGTTGATGGAGTAGATTTAGTCCTTGGTGCATCTGATAAATTTAACTTATTGGATTATTTAAATAATATTGATGATGATCTCTCTAGTAAAGTTCATTCATGTAATATAAATGAGGTCAACTTATTTAAAGAAAGTTATTCATTAAACCATAGAACTAGAGCATTTCTAAAAGTACAGGATGGTTGTGACTACAAATGTAGCTTTTGTACAATCCCACTTGCACGAGGTAAATCTAGAAGTGGTACAATAGAAAGTGTATTAAAAAATATAAAAATAATTGATTCACAGGAAATAAAAGAAATTGTGCTAACAGGTATTAACCTTGGTGATTTTGGTAAAAATGAGGAAAAGAATAATAAATTTAATTTTTACGATTTAATAAAAGAAATTGAAAATCTAAAAACAAACATTAGGTTTAGAATTTCTTCAATTGAACCTAATTTATTGAGTAATGAAATTATTGAGTTTATAAGTAATAGTGAAAAATTTGTTCCTCATTTTCATATTCCACTTCAAAGTGGTAGTGACTCTATTCTCAAACTCATGAGAAGAAGATATGATTCAAGTCTATACAAAAGTCGTATCAAAATGATAAAGGAATTAATGCCAGAGGCTTCAATCGGAGTAGATGTGATCGTTGGTTTTCCTGGAGAAGATGATGATAAATTTTTAGATAGTATGAATTTTATAGAGACACTTGATGTTTCATACCTCCATGTATTTACCTATTCTGAAAGAGAAAACACACGTGCAACAACCTTACCTGAAGTTGTTAATCCAAACACAAGATCTAAAAGAAGTAAGCTTATGAGACTTCTTTCAGGTAGAAAAAAATCTGACTTCTATAAAAGTAAGATTGGTAATACATACAATGTTTTATTTGAGTCTGAAAATAAGAATGGATATATAGAAGGTTTTTCTGAAAACTATATTCGTTATAGAACAATTTGGGATCCAAAATTGGTAGGAACTATTAAGAAAATGAAATTTAGTGAAATTGATCCACAAGGATTTGCAATTTAGCTAAAGCTTTATCCCTACCGGTAATAAATGCTTAAAGGCTTTGTTTTTTCTGACAAAACTAGCTATTCTAGGTGAGGTTGGTACAACTCTAAGGTTCTTATTTTCAATAAATTCTAAAACCTTTATTATGAAATGTTCTTCAAAAGATTTATCCCTAATTGTATCAGGTATATGAATTTTAGTTAAGAAAATTTTTCTTTCTTGTTCAGCGTATTCTATTCGTGCTAAAGAGTCTGAAATCTTGACTTCAAACTGTCTTAAAAACTCATTATTTTCGATAGTTATTTCGCGCATATACAAAAAAGTCGGATAGCAAAGATAAAAAAAAACTATTTAGTATAAAAAAAACCTTTTACTAAATTCTTTTCATCTGCTCTTGCATTAACTTTATTTGAGCAGTAAGCATGTTGTGTTTATCGAAAGACTTTGCTTCAGTTAGTAATGATTGGGCCTCTCTTTTTCTCCTCTTTTGCATCATAATTCCAGCAAGACTTAATTTAGCCATAGCAATATCATGACTCATGCTTAAGCCTAGTTTTAAAGCTTCACGGAAATGTTTTTCTGCAATTGTTAGATTCTTCTGAGATTGGATTAGGCCATTTAAATAGTGGAAAAAACCTTGTTGTTTTCTTACTAAGACATTCTTAGGATGCTTAATTAGCCTTAGTATTCTTTCAGTTTTATCAAAATCTTGTTTTCTTAAACTTAAAAAAGCGAATATTAAAACTTCATTTTTGAAATATAAAACTACTAGAAGAATTGAAAGAATAATTAGGAAAATTCCATTTCCTATAAATGTTTCTGTTATTTGGTATACTCCGTATCCAAAAAGAGAAATAGATGCTATAAGCTTAATAATTTTTGGTATCATATTTAGTGCAAATTTACAATTTAAAAATATTTATATGAAGTTGAACAAAAAGATATTATATTTGCGTCCGATTAAATAGATAAATGTGAAAAGGACTTATCAACCATCTAAGAGAAAAAGAAGAAATAAGCATGGTTTCATGGATAGAATGTCAACTGCAAATGGACGAAGAGTTCTTGCAGGTAGGAGAGCTAAAGGTAGAAAAAAATTATCTGTATCAGATGAGTCTCGTCATAAAAAATAATTTTTAATAACTTTTTTTAGGTGGTGCTTTTATGGCACCTTTTTTTTTATATTTTAGTATGATTTATGCCCAAGGATAAAAAAATTAAATCAATTCTTATAATTGGCTCAGGACCTATAATTATTGGTCAAGCGTGTGAATTTGATTATTCTGGGTCTCAAGCTTTAAGATCGTTGAAGGAAGATGGGATTAAAACTATACTTATTAATTCTAATCCTGCTACAATTATGACTGACCCTTCCATGGCAGATCATATATACTTAAAACCTCTTACAACAAAATCTATAATTGAAATATTAGAAATTCATGATGATATTGATGCTGTTCTTCCTACTATGGGAGGTCAGACTGCTTTAAATTTATGTATTGAAGCTCAAGAAAAACAGATTTGGTCTAGATTTAATATTGATATTATTGGTGTTGACATAGATGCTATTGAGATTACAGAGGATAGAGAGAAGTTTAGAACTTTATTGAATAAAATTAATATTCCAGTAGCCCCAGCTGAAAGTGCTGCATCTTTTTTAAAAGGTAAAGAAATAGCCCAAAGATTTGGTTTTCCTCTGGTTATTAGACCTTCATTTACACTTGGAGGTACTGGTGCATCTATAGTTTTTGAGGAAGAAAAATTTAATGATCTTCTTACAAGAGGTCTTGAATCATCCCCCATACACGAAGTATTAATTGACAAGGCTTTGATAGGTTGGAAAGAATATGAGTTAGAGCTTCTTAGAGATAAAAATGACAATATTGTAATTATCTGTACAATTGAAAATATGGATCCTATGGGAATTCATACAGGTGATTCAATAACTGTAGCACCTGCTATGACATTATCTGATACAACTTATCAGAGAATGAGAGATATGGCTATTAAAATGATGAAGAGTATTGGTGACTTTGCAGGCGGATGTAATGTTCAATTTGCTGTGAGTCCAGATGAAAAAGAAGATATTATTGCAATTGAAATTAACCCTAGAGTTTCAAGATCATCTGCATTAGCTTCCAAAGCCTCAGGTTATCCTATTGCTAAAGTTGCTGCTAAACTTGCTTTGGGTTATACTTTAGATGAGTTAAATAATCAAATCACTAAATCTACTTCTGCTCTTTTTG
>JBELLF010000033.1:0-10949 GCA_042088875.1 Candidatus Marisimplicoccus framensis
TCTCTCCAAATGCAATTATGAGGCCTTTATATCAGGAAATTGTATTGCCTAATGTATGTTATGTTGGAGGTCCAAATGAATTGAGATATTGGTTGCAATTAAAAACTTATTTTGACGAAAACAAAATTCAATTTCCAATTCTTAAATTAAGGAATAGTGCATATATAATTGACTCTAAGACTTCAAAAAAAATTAAAAACTCTGGAATTGAAATCAAATATTTTATGGGAGAACTAAGTGAACTAATAAAACATAAAATAGACAGTACCTCTAGTATTAAGATTAATTTTGATTCTTTAAGATCAAATTTATCATCACAATTTGATGAGTTAAGAAAGGTTTCACTTGAAACAGACAAGTCATTTATTGGTGCCCTTAATGCTCAAGAAAAAAAACAAAAAAAGGGAATTGATGATCTTGAAAAAAAACTGAATAAAGCTGAAAAGAAAAATCATGAAGCTGAAATAGAATCAATAAGGTCTATTTACAATTATCTTAACCCTCGTAATATTAATCAAGAGAGATACTTAAATTTTGGAAATTTCTACTCATGTAAGGGACCTTCATTTATTAATTACATAGTTGAGAAAATCTCAATAATGGACGATAAAATATTAATAATAGATCTTGAAGATTAATTTATAGTTGTATTTTTGTCCATGCAAAATAAAGTCTTAATTGTTGATTTTGGCTCTCAGTACACTCAATTAATTGCAAGAAGAATTAGAGAGCTTTTTATTTACTGTGAGATTTCACCATTTAACAACCTCCCAGAAGATTTAAACCAATATAAGGCTATTGTGCTTTCTGGTTCTCCTTTTTCAGTTAATCAAAAAAATGCTCCTGAAATTAATCTTAAAGGTATTTTAGGTAATAAACCTGTAATTGCAATTTGTTACGGAGCACAACTAATTGCAAAATCCCTTAATGGAAAAGTTGAGAACTCAAACTCAAGAGAGTATGGAAGAGCTAATCTGTCATTTATTGAAAAAGATTGTAAGCTTTTCAATAACATAAAAATCAATAATCAAGTATGGATGAGTCATGGAGATACAATTACAGCTTTACCCGATGGTGCATCAGTTATTGCTAGTACAGACTCTGTAAAAAATGCTGCTTACTCAATTGACTCTCTTAATTTATATGCTCTACAATTTCATCCTGAGGTTTTTCATACAGATAATGGTCTAAAAATATTTGAAAACTTTTTCATAGAGGAATTAAAATTTATTAAAGAGTGGAATCCTGAATCTTTTATTGACAGGACAGTTAAAGAGTTGAAATCTGAAGTATTAGATGAAAAAGTAATTTTAGGACTCTCAGGTGGAGTAGACTCTAGTGTAGCTGCTATTCTACTTGATAGAGCAATAGGTAAGAATTTACATTGCATTTTTGTAAATAATGGTCTTTTAAGAAAAAATGAATATGATGAAGTATTAGATCAATATATTGGAATGGGCCTAAATGTCAAAGGTGTTGACGCATCAGATCAATTTATTAATGGTCTTAAAGGTGTGACTGATCCTGAGAGGAAAAGGAAGATAATTGGTAATACATTTATTGATGTTTTTGATGAAGAATCAAAAAAAATATCCAATGCAAAATGGCTTGCTCAAGGAACCATTTATCCAGATGTAATTGAATCAATCTCTGTAAAGGGACCATCTGCAACTATCAAGTCTCACCATAACGTTGGTGGACTTCCTGAAAAAATGAACCTTAAAGTTATTGAGCCTCTTAAGATGTTATTTAAAGATGAAGTTAGAAAAATTGGTACTTCTCTAAAAATGTCTAAAGAAATACTATCTAGACATCCTTTTCCAGGTCCAGGTCTAGGAATAAGAATTCTTGGCGAAGTTGACTATCAAAGTATAGTACTTATTCAGGAGGCTGATAAAATATATATTGATGCTTTAAAAGAATGGAATCTTTATGATAAAATTTGGCAAGCTGGCTCTATACTATTGCCAGTTAAAAGTGTTGGTGTGATGGGAGATGAAAGAACATATGAAAGATGTGTTGCATTAAGGGCAGTAGTCTCAACTGATGGAATGACTGCAGATTGGTATGAATTTCCAAATGATTTCTTGAAAGAGGTTTCCAATAACATTATTAATAAAGTTAGAGGAATAAATAGAGTTGTTTATGATATAAGTTCTAAACCTCCTGCTACAATTGAGTGGGAATAAAATAAATATGGAAGAGTTAGATGATTCATTTAAACCAATGTTAACTCCAAAACAAATGCTTCACAAAGGAATATTTGGAGGTACATATTTTAATCAACTTGTTGACTATAGAATTTTTCCAAAAGATTGGTTCAAGGATCTTGATGAATCCTATTATTTATCAAAAAAATATTCAGTAAAAATTAATTTATTTAAAATTAAATCAGGTCAAACTCAAGAGGAGTGGGAGGAAAAAGGATGGATTCATAAAGATGATCCACGAGGTTGGTTTGAATGGTACTGCAAGTACTATAACGGAAGACGTCACGAAGATGACGTTAGGCAGATAAAAAGATGGCTAGCTTTTTGTGGCCCTAAAGGCAGATTTAGAAACGCTATTTATTATAAGATCTTCAAATCAGGTTTAAAAATTGAAAATTCAAAACATATTTCACCTAGAATTCAACAGTCTTTATTACATTGGTCATATATAGTTAATAATCAGGACTATGAAAGCTGGAAACTTGAAAAGCAAAAATAAATGAGAAGTTTTATACTAATAATATTCCTTTTATCAAGTACTTCAATATTTTCTCAAAATATTGTTTCAGATACAATTTTTCATAAGGTTGAAAGAAAAGAAACTCTTTTTTCAATTTCTCAGAAATATAAAATAACTATCAATGATTTATTAAGTTTTAATCCAGAGCTTAGAGATTCAAGACTTAGAAGAAGATCAACTATACTTGTTCCTATATTTAAATCTTCAGAGGATTTAAATTTAAAAGTTGTAGAAAACGAATTGATCGAAACAGAATTAACCTCTCTAGACTCTATTTACATTCAAAAGAAAAGAAAAAATGATGAATTGAATGTATCTGTACTTTTACCATTTAGATCATCTGAAGTTAATTTTGACTCAATTCAAGAGGTTGAATCACTTTTTGAAGATAGGAATCTTTACACCATTGCTTTAGACTTTTACTCTGGAATTCTTTATGCAATTAGTGATATAAAAAAAATGGGTGTCTCAATAAATTTAAATGTTTTTGATACAGAAAACTCCTTAAATAAAATTTTTGAGATATCTAATAAAGAAAGAATTATTAATTCTGATATTATAATTGGACCTCTTATTCCAAGGAATTTTGAAACTTTTTCTAGTCTTGCTTTCTTGGAGGCAATACCAAAAGTTTTCCCACTTTCTACCATTCCAATAAAAATTTTAAAGGGAGTTGTACAGACTGTTACTCCTAGGAATCTTTTGAGGAAAAAAATGCTTGAGTACTTGGATACTAATTTAAATAGAGATGAAAATATTGTCATAATAGCAGATTCACTTAATGGTGATATTGAAAATAGGCTTACAAGTATTTTTCCTAATGCAACCAAAATTAAACCTGAATTCGAAAGTTATATATTACCAGAGCTACTTGATTCTCTCTTAGTTGATACACTTCCTAACAAAGTAATTGTTGAATCTGAAATATTTACCCTTATCTCAAGTGTTATTTCACAATTAAACTCGCAAATTACATCTGAGAGAGATGTTAGACTCTATACAACATATAGGGGAAATCAATATGATGATCCAAGTATAAATGTTAAGGATCTAGGTAACTTAAGATTTACATATGCCTCTATTTCAAGAAAAATTAATAATGATTCAATTACAGATTTTGAAAGTAATTACATTAACTTCTTTGGAAGCTTTCCTAACAAAGATATTGTTAGAGGTTATGATGTAACTAAGGATGTTATTCTTAGAAAACTCCTCGATAATAATTTAAATAGAACTGTAAAATATGATGAGCAGACTTACAATGAATCTAAGTTTTTATATAAAAAAGATACATTAGGTGGTTTATTTAATTCAGCTATATTTCTTTTAGAGCATGTTGATTATGGTATTGAAGAGATTAATTAATAATAAATTAAATAATACCTTATTATTTTGTAAATTTGAGTCCGGAAATGTTATTCTAGCCGGATGAATAAGCCTAAATATATTTTTGTTACTGGTGGTGTTACATCATCCCTTGGTAAGGGAATTGTGTCTGCATCTTTAGCACGTCTTTTACAAGCTCAAGGCTTAAACGTTGCTATTCAAAAATTAGACCCCTACATAAATGTTGATCCTGGAACTCTTAATCCATATGAGCATGGAGAATGTTACGTAACTGATGATGGAGCTGAAACTGATCTTGATTTAGGCCATTATGAAAGATTTTTAAGTAGAAACACTTCACAAAGAAATAATATTACCACCGGAAAAATATACCAAAATGTAATTGAGAAAGAAAGGAAGGGAGAGTTTTTGGGTAAAACAGTTCAGGTTATACCTCATATCACAAATGAGATTAAAGAAAATATAAGAAATCTTGATTACAATAATAACCTAGATATTGTTATAACAGAAATAGGAGGAACGGTAGGTGATATTGAGTCCTTACCATTTATCGAAGCAGTTAGACAAGTAATTTATGAAGAAGGTCCTGAAAACTCTATGGTAATACATTTAACTTTAATTCCATACTTATCTGCAACCGGCGAACTTAAAACTAAGCCTACTCAACATTCAGTTAAAACTCTTATGGAACTTGGTCTTAAAGCGGATGTTTTAGTTTGTAGATCTGAAAGAGATCTCTCAGATGAGGTCAAGAATAAACTCGCACTTTTTTGTAATGTAAAACTAGATTGTGTAATTCAGTCTATCGATGTTGAAACTATTTATGATGTTCCCTTGAAGATGAGAGATGAAGGGCTAGATAAAGTTACTCTTCAAAAATTGAATATTAAAGAATCAGAACCAAACTTAGATAAATGGAAAAACTTTTTACATAAATTAAAAAACCCTACTCATCAGATAAATATTGGTTTAGTTGGAAAATATGTTGAGTTAAATGATTCATATAAATCCATTCTTGAGTCACTAATTCATGCTGGAACTGAAAATGAAGTAAAAGTCAATGTTAAGTCTATTCACTCTGAATATCTTGATAAAGAAAATATTAATAAAAAGTTAATTGATCTCGATGGGATAATTGTTGCTCCAGGTTTTGGCCAAAGAGGGTTAGATGGTAAAATATTAGCTGTAGAATATGCTAGAGTAAATAAAATTCCTTTCCTAGGGATATGTTTAGGTATGCAAATGGCAGTAATCGAATATGCTAGAAATGTAAAAAAAATAAGGTACGCTAATTCAACAGAAATTTCAGAAAAATGTAAAGATCCAGTTATTGATTTAATGATATCGCAAAAAAAAATAATTAATAAGGGAGGTACAATGAGATTAGGGGCTTGGGACTGTGAAATTCTTAAGAATACAATTTCTAATAAAATTTACAGTAAAAAAGTAGTTTCCGAAAGACATAGGCACAGATTCGAGTTTAATGATGAATATTCAAAAAAAATTTTTGATGAAAACTTTATTGTTGCTGGTAAAAATCCAGAGACTAATCTAGTTGAAATTGTTGAAAATAAAGACCATCCATGGTTTGTTGGTGTTCAATTTCATCCAGAATATAAAAGTAGTGTATACAATCCTCATCCAATTTTTGTAAACTTTGTAAAAGCTAGTTTAAAAAACTACCTAAAAAAATAGTTATGGAAGAAAACAGGTTTGATCCTCTTCAGTTTATAGGATTTCTATTAATATCGGGAATACTAATGTTTTGGTTTTATGAAAATCAATCAAATATGATTGAAAATCAAGAGGGTATACCTGATGAAGGTCAAGTTGAATTAGTTGAGAAGCCTTCTAATATTACTGATTTACCTAACAAAGAATATCAAGATAATATTGAATTTAATGAAGAAATAATTGTTCTTGAAAACTCAAAAATTTTATTTGAAATAAGTACAAAGGGAGCAGAAATTAAGAAACTTTTACTTAAAGAGTTCAATAACTATAACAATGATCCTCTATTTTTAATAAACAACAATAAGTCTATATTTAGCTTTAATATTCCAGTTGGAAGAAATTCAAATATTTATTCACAAGATCTAAATTATACTGCAGAAATAATTGATGAAAACTCATCTATAAAACTAAAAGCTCAAATTGATTCTAGTAGTGAACTAGAGTTATCATTCTTTTTAGCAGACAACTCTAGTATAGTTGATTTTGAATTAGATATAATCGATAATACAAATTCAAATTATGAAAATGTTTTTTTAATATGGGGAAGAGATTCATTTAGAAATTCAAAAAGTATCGACTATGAAAATAGATACACAGCATTATCCTATGGTTTTGAAGGAAATAAGGACTCTTATTTATCTGTTGCTGGCTCAAAAAATAAGGTAATTGATAATGTTAACTGGGTATCCTTCAGAGAACATTTCTTTAGTTCTATTTTAATTTTGAATAACGAATCTAATCAAGTTAAAGTAAGCTCAGAGGATCTTTCCGGAAATGATGCTTTGGATAAAAAATATACAAAAAGATTTCTAGCAAATATTCCTTTAAGTTTTGACTCAAACAATCAATTAAGTTTTAGTATGTACTTTGGTCCAACTGATTATGAGACTCTAAAGGAGTATAATTTAAATCTTGAAAACTCAGTCCCAATAGGATGGGGTATTTTTGGTTGGTTAAATAGGTTTATCTTCTTTCCATTATTTTCATTTTTAACAAATTATTTTTCGTATGGAATTGCAATAATTTTAATGACAATAATTGTTAAAGTTGCTATTTCTCCACTAACATACAAGTCGTACTTATCTCAGATAAAAATGAAAATGTTAAAGCCTGAGCTTGAGGTTATTAATGAAAAGTATAAGGATGATCCTATGAAAAAGCAACAGGAAACTATGAATCTTTATACTAAATCTGGAGCTAATCCAATGTCTGGTTGCTTGCCAGCATTTCTTCAGATGCCAATTTTCTTTGCACTATTTACATTTTTTCCAGTAGCTTTTTCCCTAAGGCAAAAAAGCTTTTTATGGGCTGACGACTTATCATCTTATGATTCAATTCTAGACCTTGGATTTTACATACCTTTGTATGGAGATCACATTAGTTTATTTCCAATTTTAGCATCTGTTGCAATCTTTTTTTATACTAAAATGACAACCGGTCAACAAATGATGTCTCCTTCTCAAACAGGTGGGGTTAATATGAAGGTAATAATGTATATGATGCCTTTAATGATGCTATTTTTCTTTAATAATTATGCCAGTGGTTTAAGCCTATATTATTTTATCTCAAATGTATTAACCATTATATTAATGCTAGTTATCAAAAAATTTATTATTGATGACCAAAAAGTATTATCACAAATAGAAAAGAATAAAAAGAAGCCACTAAAAGTTGGCGGATTTAGGGCTAGACTTCAAAAAGCTCTTGAAGAGGCAGAGAAACAAAAGAAAGGTAGAGGTCAATAGTTTCAATGAAAAAAAATAAAGTAGTTATAGCCTTATCTGGAGGAGTAGATTCAAGTGTTGCTGCACTTTTGTTAAAAAAGAAAGGCTATGACCTGATAGGGTTATTTATGAAAAATTGGCATGATGAAAATGTAACTATATCAGATGAATGTCCTTGGTTAGATGACAGCAATGACGCAATGCTTGTTGCAGAAAAATTGAATATACCATTCCAAACAGTTGATTTAAGTAAAGAGTATAAAGAAAGAATAATTGACTATATGTTTGATGAGTATTCAAAAGGAAATACACCTAATCCTGATATTTTATGTAATAGAGAAATAAAGTTTGACATATTCATGAATATTGCTATTTCATTAGGTGCAGATTATGTTGCAACTGGACATTATTGTAGAATAATTGAGGAAAATAATAATGAAAACGTTATATACCAACTTCATGCTGGAGTTGATGATTTAAAAGATCAATCATATTTTCTTTGTCAACTTAATCAAGATCAATTAAAAAAAATAATTTTTCCAATAGGAGATCTTAGTAAAATTCAAGTAAGAAAGATTGCTAAAGAAAATAATTTAATTACCGCAGAAAAAAAGGACTCTCAAGGACTATGTTTTGTCGGAAAAGTGAGTCTTCCTGATTTTTTGCAACAGAAGCTTAAGAAAAAAACAGGTGATGTCATCAAAATATCATCAGAATCTGATTTATACAAAAATGACATCAATTTTCTTAATAAATATGAAAAACTAGAGTTTCTTTCAAATAGGATCTCCTATAAAAAAAATAATGGAAAATTAATCGGTAAACACAACGGAGCTCACTTTTTTACAATTGGTCAAAGAAAAGGTTTGTCAATTGGTGGTTACAAAGATCCATTGTTTGTAATCTCAACAAATACATCTTCAAATGAAATATATGTTGGAGAAGGGAAAAGTCACCCTGGACTTCTAAAAAAAGTATTAAAAATTAAATACTCAGATATTAATTGGGTAAATAATACATATAACTATTTGATTTTAAAGAACTTAAATTTAAAAGCAAGGATTAGGTACAGGCAGAAACTTCAAGATATAAAACTTGAAAAATTTGAAGACTTTCTTTATGTACAATTTAAAGAATTTCAATCTGCTATAACTCCTGGTCAATTTATAGCTATTTATCACAAGAATCAATTAATTGTCTCTAGTGTAATTCTTTAACTTTTATTATTGTTTTTTTTTAAAAAAAACATGTAGTAATGCATAAAGAAACCAAAAAAAAATTTTAAATTTGCACGCTTTAATACGGAATTAAATATTTAATGTATGCCAACAATTTCGCAATTAGTTAGAAAAGGTAGGACTTCACACTCTAAAAAGAGTAAGTCAGCTGCGCTTGACAAAGCACCTCAAAAAAGAGGGGTTTGTACTAGGGTATATACTACTACACCAAAAAAACCAAATTCTGCTATGAGAAAAGTAGCAAGAGTCAGGCTTACTAATGGGAAGGAAGTTAATGCATATATTCCAGGTGAAGGTCATAATCTTCAAGAACACTCTATTGTGCTTGTTAGGGGAGGTAGAGTTAAAGATCTTCCTGGAGTTAGGTACCATATTGTCAGAGGAGCACTTGACACCGCTGGTGTAGAAGGGAGACTTCAACGAAGGTCCAAGTATGGTGGAAAAAAACCAAAAAAATAAACCATAAATGAGAAAGAAACAATCCAAGAAAAGAGACCTAATTCCTGATCCAAGATTTAATGACCAGTTGGTTACAAGGTTTGTTAACAACCTTATGCAGCAGGGTAAAAAATCTACTGCTTATAAGATTTTTTATGATGCTATAGATATTATTGAAAATAAAAAAGATGATAAAGAAAAGACTTCTCTCGATTTGTGGAAAGATGCTCTTTCTAATGTTATGCCGCAAGTAGAAGTTAAAAGTAGAAGAGTTGGAGGGGCTACATATCAAATACCCTCGCCTATTAGACCTGATAGAAAAATTTCTCTTGCTATGAAGTGGCTTATAGCATCTTCAAGAAAAAGAAACGAAAAATCAATGGCCGTTAAACTTGCACAAGAGATATTAGCAGCTGCTAAAGAAGAAGGTGCTGCCGTTAAAAAGCGTGTTGATACTCATAAAATGGCTGAAGCAAATAAAGCATTCTCACACTTCAGATTTTAATATATTATAATGGCTAGAGATTTAAAATTTACGAGAAATATTGGTATTGCAGCTCACATTGATGCTGGTAAAACTACTACTACCGAAAGAATTTTATTTTACACAGGAGTAAGTCATAAAATTGGTGAGGTTCACGATGGTGCTGCAACTATGGATTGGATGGAGCAAGAACAAGAAAGAGGTATTACAATCACATCTGCAGCTACAACTTGTAATTGGAATTTCCCAACTGACCAAGGAAAAGCTATTGATTCAACTAATTCATATCATTTTAATATTATTGACACTCCAGGTCACGTTGATTTCACAGTTGAGGTAAATAGATCATTGAGAGTGCTTGATGGTCTTGTTTTTCTATTTTCAGCTGTTGATGGTGTTGAACCTCAATCTGAAACAAACTGGAGGCTAGCTGATAATTATAAAGTTCCTAGAATAGGCTTCGTAAATAAAATGGATAGACAAGGTTCAAATTTTTTAGGTGTTTGTAATCAAGTAATAGAAAAGTTAGGTTCAAAAGCTGTACCAATTGTTCTAAATATTGGAGACGAAGAGGATTTTAAGGGTATTGTTGATCTTGTAAAGAATGTTGCAATGGTTTGGCATGATGATAATTTTGGATCAACTTTTGATGTTATTGATATTCCTGATGATTTAAAAGAAGAAGCTGAAAGACTTAGAGGTGAACTTATTGAAGCTGTTGCTGAATATGATGAAAATTTACTTGAAAAGTACTTCGATGATCCAGATTCTATTACTGAAGATGAAGTTCACAATGCACTTAGAGCTGCTACACAAGATATTAGTATAATTCCTATGATTTGCGGTTCAGCATTTAAAAACAAAGGAGTTCAATTTCTTTTGGATGCTGTATGTAGATATTTGCCATCACCTGAAGATAAAGATGCAATTGTTGGGACTAAGCCAGACTCTGAAGAGGAAATTTCTAGATTACCAAATGTTTCTGAACCATTTTCTGCTTTAGCATTCAAAATTGCAACTGATCCATTTGTAGGAAGACTTGCCTTTTTTAGAGTTTATTCTGGAAGACTTGATGCTGGTTCTTACGTTCTTAATAATAGATCAGGTGACAGAGAGAGGATTTCAAGAATTTACCAAATGCACTCTAACAAGCAAAATGCAATTGATTTTATCGAAGCAGGAGATATTGGAGCAGCAGTTGGATTTAAAGATATTAAAACAGGTGATACTCTTTCATTTGAAAAAGCCCCAATT
>JBELLF010000034.1:0-10711 GCA_042088875.1 Candidatus Marisimplicoccus framensis
GGACTAGACCAGATTCTGAAGAAATTGTATCTTGGATAACTGATGTCAACTGATAAAAAATTCTCTACCAGATGTGTTCACGAAGGTGAAATAAAAGATACTATGTACCAAGGTATTGTGTCACCTTTGTTTATGTCAACTACTTATCCATGGTTTGGAGGTGATGCAGAAAAAAAACCTTACCCTAGATATTTTAATACTCCAAATCAGGAATTTTTATCTAAAAAAATAGCTTCTTTAGAGAATGGTGAAAAGGCTCTTATATTCACTTCAGGAATGGCTGCTATTAGTACATCAATTATGGCTAATGTCAGAAGTGGAGACCATGTTATTTTTCAAGAAGATCTTTATGGGGGTACCAGAAACTTCATTAAAACAGAATTTGATAAATACGGTATCGAGTATTCTTTTACTAAAGGTCTTGAATCTGATGATTTTAAAAATGAAATAAAAGAGAATACTGTTGGTATCTATGTTGAAACACCTAGTAATCCACTTCTTAAGATTGTTGATTTAAAATCTGTTTCTTCTATTGCAAAAGAGAATTCAATTTGGACCATGATAGATAACACTTTTGCAAGTCCTGTAAATCAGAACCCTATTGATCATGGAATAGATATTGTAATTCATAGTGCTACAAAATATCTTGGAGGTCACAGTGATATTTCTGCAGGTGCAGTTATAAGCACTGAGGAAAATATTAATCTAATTTTGAATTCTGCTAAAAATTTTGGTGGAAATCTAAGTGATTACACTGTTTGGCTATTAGAAAGAAGTATGAAAACTTTGTTTATAAGAGTCAGAGAACAAACTAATAATGCAAGAGTACTAGCAAAAATGTTAGAAGAAAATTCTCATATTTCCAAAGTTTATTACCCAGGGTTAGAATCACATACTTCTCACGAAGTTGCAAAGAATCAAATGAAAGACTTCGGAGCAATGATGTCTTTTGATCTGAATGAAAATATTGATGTGTATAAATTTCTAAAAAATCTTAAGATTATTAAACCTGGAATGAGTCTGGCTGGTGTAGAGACTACTGTTAACTTCCCTATGAAAACTTCTCATGGTCTTCTTACACAGGATGAGAGAGATAATCAAGGAATTGGGAATAAATTAATTAGGCTGTCTGTCGGTATTGAATCATACGAAGATCTATATAACGATCTTGATCAAGCAATTAAAAATTCTTCAGAATGAAACTTGACATTCTAGCATTCGGTGCTCATCCAGATGATGTAGAAATGGGTTGTGGCGGTACAATTGCAAAATCTACTTCTGCTGGAAAAAAAGTAGGTATCGTTGATTTAACCAGAGGTGAGCTTGGTACAAATGGAACTGTTGAAATAAGACACAAAGAAGCTAGTGAAGCTTCAAAAATTTTAGGTGTTTCTATTCGTACAAATCTCGAATTTGAGGATGGATTTATTTTTAATAATAAAGAGAGTCAAATTAGAATTGTAGAAATCATTAGGCATTACAAGCCAGACATCGTTTTATCTAATACTCAAATTGATCGTCACTCTGATCATGGTAAAGCATCTGACTTAATATATGATGCTTCTTTTTTAAGTGGTCTTTCAAAACTTGAAACATCTTTTGATGGGAATAGTCAAGACCCATGGAGGCCAAAAATTAATCTTAATTATCAACAATGGAATGACTTTAATCCTGATGTTTTAATTGATATTACAAACTTTATGGATTCAAAGATTAATTCAATTTTAGCATATAAAAGTCAAGTAATTAAAGATGGAAATACAACATCAACTAAAATCAATTCTGAAAACTTTATTGAAAGTATTTCATATAGATCAAAAAATTATGGTAGGCTCATAGATGTTGATTATGCAGAAGCTTTTCAGTCAAGAAGAAATATTGCAGTAGATAATCTATTTGATCTTATATAATTTTCAAAAAATTCTTTATTATATTTTTTAAATCACCTATTTTTGCCCCTCAATATGGTGGTTGTAGCTCAGTTGGTTAGAGCGCCTGATTGTGGTTCAGGAGGTCGGCGGTTCGAGACCGCTCTTCCACCCAAGTTAACCGTTACATTACACTAATAAAACTAACCCTTCAGCTAATGAGGGGTTTTTTCTTACACATTGTGTTTAGACACTCAAATATACCCAAAAACATCAAAACTGGCTCATTACTGCCAGTTAATAGACAGTTAATTTCCCAAAAAAATCTGGTAACAAATTAAGATTTACACTCCCGGGGTCATTTTAAAAATCAGTTTTCTTTTTGGGGGATGCGTCTGGTAAATGGTATATAATCTTTGAGATGGGAATGACTAATATTTAATAATCTCCAACCTCTTTTTGGTATCTACAAAATTCACAGCTTTCACTATAATTGGGAGTATATCTCCTGTCTCTCACTATGAAACAAATTCAAATTCCTTAATTTATAAGTACAATTTATATATATTAGAATTATCCTCCTCTACCAACTTTCCTTACCCCTGAACTACTAGGGTTTACAAAACCTTTACTTTTGGCTTTGCTATTTGAATTTGAAGAAATCTTGTTTGTTGATTTAGACTTTTTACCTTTAAATAACCTCTTACCATTTGTCTCTCGGTTATCATTTTTATTTCCAAAAAATTTACTTCCCATATTTATAAATTTAGTCAACTATAATTTTATCATCCATATTTGCTAATTCCCATCCTATATGGAAAATTAGTCTAGCTCTCTTGGATAAAAGGTCATATCTTATTTTGTCAGCCGTGTCACCAGGACCATGATAATCCTCATGAGTACCACTGAAGAAAAATACAACAGGAATATTTTTTTTTGCAAAATTAAAATGATCACTCCTTTCATAGAAATCATTGGGATCATTTGGTACATCAAACCTATAATCTAATTTAAGGTTAATAGTATTTCTATTTGTATTCTCAGTTATTCTCTTAAGTTTTTTTGTAATTCTATCAGATCCTATAGAATATATATAATCTTCTTCTTCGTACCCTCTTGTTGGGTCTGTCCTTCCTATCATATCTAAATTTATGTTAACAAAAGTATTCTCAATCGGATATAATGAATTATTAACGTAATATTCCGAACCTAATAGACCTTCTTCCTCTCCTGAAACATGAAGAAAAACAATTGACCTTTTTGGCCTTATCCCATCTTTAATTGCATTTTGGAAAGCTTGAGCAATTTCTAAAATTGATACAGTTCCACTACCATTATCATCTGCACCATTATATACATCATTTCCGTCAACTCCGACGTGATCCAGATGACCAGTAAAGATTACATAACTGTTTGGATAAGTTTCCCCGACAATAACAGAAGCAACATTTTGAGTATCTACCAAATTTTCCCCACTAGCAGATTTATCATAAGCTCTAAGAGTTTCTGGAAAAGAATAGTTTCGTGTGTACATTTTACCAGGTAAGTTTAATTGATATTTTTGAAAATAATTATCAGTATTATCAGCAGGTTGAATATCATTTTTTATATAAAAGTCTCTTAAGAAGTTTGCAGCTAACTCATCACCATATTTACCAGTTTGTCTTCCTTCAAATTCATCAGATGAGTATATCTCTAACAAATTCTTTAATTCTTCTTGTGTAATTGTTTCAGAGTACTTATTTGATATATCTTGTTGTGAGCATCCTAATGAAATAGTTACTAATAGTATTATTACATTAAACTTTTTCATAATATTTTTTTTTGGTTTTAATTTCATTCTCTATACCATCCCATAACGATATTCTGGAAAGAAGGGCTTTTTCTGAAATTGATTTGGCTTCTGATATTTTTTTATCATCGTTATTACATAAATAAGATAGCATCTCCATAGACATAGGTCCGTGCATATCACCATCAACCTCAATATGACGTTTAAAGTAATAAATTAATTTATTTAATTCATTATTTTTTGAATTTATTCCTTCTAATAGAGGCATAAACATATCAGGAATAAGATCCTCTCTCCCAAAAGTAAATACAGCAGCAACTTCATGAATTTGACCTCTATTAATTACAGAGAATGTAAATTTTAAAAAATCTTTTATATAATCATTTATTTCAAGTTTTTCTATATCATCAGTAATTGTATCTAATGAGTTTAATGAGTTAATGTTATTTAAAATAAGGTCAGTTTTAACACCAAATGATTCAATTGAATCTAAATACATTTCAAAATGAGACATTGGTTTGCCATCTTCATCTTCATCTGTCTCCTCACCAGCAACAATTTCGTTAATAAGTTTAGCAGTAGAAGTATTCTTGTTTGGGTACCATGGAATTGAAATAGTAGTTAAATTAATTTGCAAAAATTTTAATAGCGACATAAAGTCCCATACAGCATAAACATGAGCATTTGTAAAAATCTTTAGATCATCAACACTTTTAATAGAATTATATAAAGAGTGATTCCTTAATTTATTTTTAAGTGGTTCAAGATTTTGAGCAATATTATTCATAGAAATATTTTGGGCTCAAATATAAATAATAATTAAATTCATAAAATGCAGGATATATTATTGTTTCTTATATCATCATTAGCTCTAACCTTGATCCCAGGTCCAGATATCTTATTTGTTATAAATCAAAGTCTAGATAAGAAGAAAAATGGTGTAATAACTTCATTAGGTTTATGTACCGGGTTAATATTTCATACTATGTTTCTTGCTTTTGGTCTATCTGCATTAATTGATAGTAATAAAGATTTAATGACTTTTTTAAAATATTTTGGGACTATATATCTCTTCTATCTAGCTTATTTAGAGGCAAAAACAGTAAATAAAATTAATGAAAGCTTGAATAGTAAATTATTTCTAAGAGGCCTTTATATGAATCTTATAAACCCTAAAGTTTTAATCTTTTTTATTGCTTATTTTCCAAACTTTTTATTTTCTGATACAATAAAAATTTCAAATCAATTTTTGTTATTGGGTTTTGTATTCATATTACAAGCATTACTTGTTTTTATTTCAGTTTCCGTATTAGCTAATAAATTGATTAAATACTTAAGTATTGACTCAAAAAACAAAATCCTTAAGTACTTTAAATCATTAATTTTAATAATAATAGGCATACTAATTCTTATATAGTTCTCACTTGATTTTAATTTGTATATTTGCATGCAATTAGTTTATAATTAATTGCTTATGTCTAAATCAAAATTTGTAGGAGAAGGTCTAACATATGATGATGTATTGCTTGTCCCTGCATATTCAGAAGTTCTTCCTTCAGAGGTTTCTCTAAAAACAAAATTCAGTAGAAATATTAATTTAAATATTCCAATTGTATCTGCTGCAATGGATACAGTTACAGAGAGTAAAATGGCAATTGCTATTGCTAGTGAGGGAGGAATAGGAGTTATCCATAAGAACTTATCAATTGAAGATCAATCTAATGAAGTTAGATTAGTAAAAAGAGCTGAATCAGGCATGATCATTGATCCAGTAACTCTTACAAAAGATTCACTCGTTATAGACGCAAAAAATAACATGAAAAAATATAAAATTGGAGGTATTCCAATTGTTTCAAATTCTGGAAAATTAATAGGAATTGTAACTAATCGTGATTTAAGGTTTGAGAAAGATAATTCCAAGAAACTTTCTGATGTAATGACAAGTAAAAATTTGATTACTACAAAAATTGGTACTTCATTATTAGAAGCTGAAGAAATTCTTCAAACTCATAAAATTGAAAAATTACCTGTAGTTGATTCAAAAGGAATATTAATTGGTTTAATTACATTTAGAGACATAACCAAACATTCTGAGAAACCAATATCTAATAAAGATAAATTAGGAAGATTAATGGTGTCTGCTGCAATTGGTACTGATAGTGATTATTTAAAAAGAGCCAAAAAGCTAGTTGAGAGTGGGGTAGACGCAATTGTAGTAGATACTGCTCATGCACATTCAAGTAGAGTAGGAGATGTCCTTAAAAGCTTGAAAGATTCATATAGTGATATTGATATTATTGTTGGTAATATTGCTTCTGCTGATGCTGCTGAATATTTAAAAGAGAATGGTGCTGATGCAATTAAGGTTGGAATTGGACCAGGTTCAATATGTACTACAAGAGTTGTTGCAGGAGTTGGATTTCCTCAATTATCTGCGATCATTAATATTTCAGAAGTATTAAAAAATTCATCAATTCCT
The DNA here is from genome assembly GCA_042088875.1 of Candidatus Marisimplicoccus framensis. Taxonomy (GTDB): domain Bacteria; phylum Bacteroidota; class Bacteroidia; order Flavobacteriales; family Flavobacteriaceae; genus Marisimplicoccus; species Marisimplicoccus framensis_A. The sequence goes on from JBELLF010000034.1 coordinate 6,140, forward strand.
TTAATAGCTGATGGAGGTATTAAATTCACTGGAGATATTGCAAAAGCAATTGCTGCTGGTGCTGATTCCGTCATGCTAGGATCCCTTCTAGCAGGAACAGAAGAATCACCCGGTGAAACTGTTATTTATGACGGTAGAAAGTTTAAAACCTACAGAGGTATGGGATCTGTTGAAGCAATGCAAAAAGGCAGTAAAGACCGTTACTTCCAGTCAGATCAGTCTGATGACAGAAAATTAGTACCTGAAGGAATTGTAGGAAGAGTTCCTTATAAGGGACAATTAAATGAAAGTATTCATCAATTTGTGGGTGGTTTAAGATCTGGAATGGGTTATTGTGGATCTAAAGACGTAAAGTCACTTAAAAATTCATCTAAATTTGTAAAAATTACAGGATCAGGAATTAGAGAGAGCCATCCTCATAATGTATCAATTACAAAGGAGGCACCTAATTATAGTCCTCCTAAATTATAGTCATTGAAAAGATACTTATTATTTATCTCTACTTCATTATTTTTAACTACTTGCTCAAATATCAGTGATAATAACTCAAATGATTTGATTGCAAGAGCAGGTCAGAATTTCCTATATCAAAATGAAATGCCTTCATTTTCATCCGAACAAGATAGTATACTCAGAAATCAAAATTATATTGAAACATGGGCCAAAGAAAAAATCTTATATGACTTATCTGTAACTAATCTATCTCAATCTAAAAAAAATGATCTTGACATATTAGTTGAAAAATATAAAGTTGATTTATATATAAATTCTTATAAAGATCTAATTGTTAATTTAAGAATAGACTCAATTGTAACTGATGAAGAAATTGAGTCTTTTTACAACAGGAATATTGAAAATTTTAAGCTTAATGAAAATCTTTTAAAATACAGGTATTTAAAAGTTCCTAGTGACAATATTAATATTAGTAGAATCCGCAGATACATTCAAAGACTTAATCAGAGTGACAGAGAATTTCTCGACTCTCTGAATTTTCAATTTGCAGATTTGAAATTAAATGATACAATTTGGTTTACAGAAAGGGAGGTGATTTCTTCTATTGAATTTTTAAATCAAAAAAATAAGTCTAATTACATGGGAATAAACAGACTTTATGAACTAGAGAATGATCAATATATAAATTATTTTATTATCAAGGATCTACTAAAATCAGGAAATATCCCTCCATTATCTTATCTTTATGATAGAATTAAATCAAATATTATCAATCAAAGAAAACTAAACTTACTTCAAAATATCAATAAAGAAATTTTGAATGATGCTCTTAAATCTAATAAATATGAAGTTTTTAAATAATCTATTATTAATTCTTTTATTTCAACTATCATTTTCTCAAGAAAAAATAAAAGTTGATGGAATTTCATCTGTGGTTGGTGATTTCATTATCCTTGACTCTGATATAGATAAAGTTCTGATTGATATGGAGTCTCAAGGTCTTTCAACAAGAGGTATATCAAAGTGTCAGCTTCTCGGAAAATTAATGGAAGATAAGCTATATGCCCACCACGCAATTCAAGATAGCTTAGAGTTATCTGATAATGAAATATACGATTATGTTGATAGACAAATTGAATACTTTACAGAACAACTTGGTGATATAGATAAAGTTCTTGAGTTTTATAATAAAAGTGACGAAATATCATTTAGAGATGAATTATTTGAAATAAACAAAACTCAGAGATTATCTGAAATGATGCAGCAGAATATTGTAGAGAAAGTAGAAATAACTCCCGAAGAAGTTAGACAGTTTTTTAATTCAATTCCTAAAATTGATCTTCCTATTTTTGGTACTGAATTAGAAATTGCTCAAATTGTTGTTGAACCAAAAGTTTCTGATGAAGAAAACCAAAGAATTGAAGATCAGTTGAAATTATTTAGAGAGGATATAATTGAAGGGGGCATGAGTTTTGCTTCTAAAGCACTTCTATATTCTCAAGATCCTGGATCTAGAAGTAAAGGTGGTCGTTACACCTTAAATAGAAAAAAACCCAGAGAAGATAAAGCATTTAGGGATGTTGCTTTCAGTCTAAGAGAGGGAGAAATATCTCAACCCTTTAAATCCCAATTTGGATGGCACATAATTCAACTAGATAAAGTTAGAGGCCAAGAAATTGATGTTAGACACATACTTCTTATTCCCAAAATTTCAGAATCAGAGATGAGCGCTGCGAAAGAGAGAATTGATAGAATAAGAGAGAGAATATCTAGTGATGAAATTACTTTCTCAGATGCTGCACTTCAGTTTTCAGATGAAAAAGAGACTAGGTTAAATGGAGGTGTTATCATTAATCCAAGCACAAATGACACTAGGTTTGAGCTTACCAAAATGGATCCAGTTCTTTACTCTCAGGTAAAAGATCTTGATGATAATCAAATGAGTATGCCTCTTCTTGATAACTCTGATAACTTTATATCTAAATATAAAATTCTAAAAGTTACTAATAGATTTGATGAACATGTTGCAGATTTCTCCAAAGATTACGTAAAAATTAAAGAATTAGCACTAACTGAAAAGCAATTAAAAACTGTCAAGAGATGGATGGAAGATAAAATTAATGAAACCTACGTAAACATTAATTCAGAGAGTAATTATTGCAACTTCGTTTATAATTGGAAAAAAGAATAATTATTTAAAGTACTTGAACGGAACAATTAACATTCCAAAGCATTCGCCACCATCTTTGTTTATATTTTTGTGATGCATCTTGTGTGCTCTTCTAACACCTTTAGCATATTTGTTGTCAATATTCCTAAAAATCTTAAATCTTTGATGTATGAAAACATCATGAACAATAAAATATGCTAAACCATAAAGTCCAATACCAATTGCAATTGGAAGACCCAGCCAAAAACCTTCACCCCAAAGGATAACAAAGCTAAAACTCAAAAAAGCATAGAAAAAGAAGAATAAATCATTTCTTTCAAACCAAGATTTATGATCCTTTTTATGATGATCTTTATGAAGAACCCATAGAGGGCCATGCATTATATATTTATGATTAAACCAAGCAGTAAACTCAGTAACAACAAATGTTGCGATTAATGTAAAAATCCATAAAACTATATCCATTGAATTAAATTTAATTGATATTTGACATAAGATCTGGCAATAACAGTAAACTTTTGAAAATTATGAATTCTTACTCTCTTTTTAACAATATTTTCAGAAGATGTTCTTTTTAATTTTTTTAATAATTTATTATAATATCTGTATGCTATATATACTGCAAAGCGAGAATTTTTAGGTAATTGAGCTATTCCTTTAACAGCATTTTTAAAATCTAATTCAATTTCATTAATAATTTCTTTTTTTGATTCTTCATTAAAATTATTCATGTCAATATTTGGAAAATATATACGATTTAAAATATTTGAATCATCTTTAAGATCTCTTAAAAAATTTACTTTTTGAAATGCTGACCCAAGTGAAATAGCATATTTACTAAGATCAGAATATAAAATGTCAGAACCATCTACAAACACCTTTAAGCACATTAAACCAACTACATCAGCAGATCCATAAATATATTTTTTATATTCTTCAATTGAGTTATATTTCTTCTTCTCCAAATCCATTTTCATACTATCTAGAAATGAACTAATTAATTCTTTTGGAATAGAGTATTTATTTACAGTATTTTGAAATGAGTTGAGAATTGGATTTAAACTAATTTTATTTTTAACACTTCTCCACAACTCATCCTCAAACTCATCTAATAGTTCTTTTTTGGGAAATTCGTGAAATGTGTCAACAATCTCATCAGCAAGTCTAACAAAACCATATATATTAAATATATCTTGTCTAATAGATTTTGACAATAAACTACTTGAAAAATAAAAAGATGTGCTATATCGCTTAATTACAATTTTACTGGACTCTTCAGATACTTTGTCAAATATAGATTTCATATAACAAAAATACATAAAATGAGTAAATCAATTCATATCTTTGAACATGGAAAAAACTCTAATATATCACTATACATCTTTATCTCATCTTATAGAAATTTTTAAAGTTGGTAAAGTCTTTACCTCTCAGACTGAAAAAATGCTTAAAGTAAAAAAACCAGGGTTATGGTTTTCAACTAACTCTAAGTGGGAATATTCTGCATTTAAAAGATTTAATGATGGTAATAAAGAATTTGATTTAAATACTCCAGAAGAATTTGAAAAATATATTGGGTGTGCTAGACTAGTCACTAATCTTAATTCTTTATTTGTAACATTTGCAAAGTATAAACATAAATCTAAAGTTAATCCTTTGCTATGGGAAAAAATGGCAGAAATTGGAAAGTCAAAAGGTGCTGATCCAACTGAATGGTATGCTACTTTTAGTCCAATTAGCATAAATAATTTAGATATAGAAGTTTATGAAAATGGAGAATGGTATACTTTAAAAAAAGAAGATGGAGAATTTGATACAGAATTGTTTAATAGAAATCTTGAAAAAACTTTTGTGTTCAAGAAAGGTAAGGAAATGGAAGAAAAAATGATATCAGAAGTTACTAAGAATAAAGAAAATATTCAGGAGAAAACAGAAGAAGTAATTCAGGA
>JBELLF010000035.1:0-10362 GCA_042088875.1 Candidatus Marisimplicoccus framensis
ATGATTCACTGAATTTATTACCCATGAACCTCTTAACTGAAGCAATTGTTTTTTCGGGATTAGTAACTGCTTGTCTTTTTGCAGGATCACCTACTTTGATTTCACCATCCTCGACGAAAGCAATTACAGATGGAGTTGTTCTTTTTCCTTCAGCATTTGGTATAACAACCGGTTCACTTCCTTCCATCACAGAAACACACGAATTTGTAGTTCCTAAATCTATTCCAATAATTTTACTCATAATCTTTAATTTTTATTAAACAATGACAACCATTATGCCAATTCAAATAATATGACATTATGTCATAATAGTAGTAAATATATTTATGCTATTTTTGTGAAAAATCATTTAATGACCAATAATTCAAATCAATCAAGAGTAACAATTAAGATTCTTAATCAGATGAAAAATAATGCTGAGAAAATTTCAATGCTTACTGCTTATGATTTCAGTTTTGCGAAAATAATTGATGAAGCAGGCATTGATATTATTTTAGTTGGTGATTCTGCATCAAATGTGATGGCTGGTTATGAAACTACACTTCCAATTACTCTTGATCAAATGATATATCATGCAAGTTCAGTAGTTAGGGCAGTCAACAGAGCCTTAATTATTGTTGACTTACCCTTTGGAACCTATCAAGCTGATTCTAAGGAGGCATTAAAATCTGCAATTAAAATAATGAAGGAATCAGGAGCTCATGCTGTTAAATTAGAAGGAGGATATCAAGCTAAGGAGTCAATAGAGAGAATTATCCAAGCTGGAATTCCTGTGATGGGTCATTTAGGTTTAACCCCTCAATCCATATATAAATTTGGGACATATGAAGTTAGAGCAAAAGATAAGCAAGAGGCTGATACATTATTAAATGATGCATTGATGCTTGAAGAGATTGGCTGCTTCTCTGTTCTATTAGAAAAAATACCAAATACACTTTCAAAAGAAGTTTCCTCAAAATTAACAGTTCCAATCATCGGAATTGGAGCGGGAAGCCATGTGGATGGACAGGTTCTTGTACTGCAAGATATGCTTGGAATGAATAAAGGCTTCAGTCCTAGATTCTTAAGAAGATATCTTGATTTAGACTCATTAGTTAGCAATGCTGTAAAAAAATACTCTACTGATATTAAAAGCGGAGATTTTCCTAATAAAAAAGAGCAGTACTGATTTGAAACTGAAAAAATCTGAAATACTCTTTGAAGATAATCATTTGATAATCATCAATAAAAAACCTGGAATACTTGTTCAAGGTGACATTACTGGAGATATTTCATTAATTGAAGTCACTAAAGACTACATAAAAAATAAGTATAATAAAAAAGGAAATGTTTATTTAGGTTTAGTAAATAGAATTGATAGACCTACCTCAGGAATAGTAATTTTCGCAAAGACCAGTAAAGCTTTATCTAGAATGAACGAAATACTTAGAAATCGAGAAATACAAAAAATCTATTGGCTAATTATATCAAATAAATTTGCTTCAAATAATGGAAAAATAGAAGGATGGTTTAGAAAGAATTCAAAACAAAATAAATCTTATTTTTTTGAATCTCAGGTAACTAACTCAAAATTTGGAAGCTTATCCTATAAGAAACTTAAGACACTAGATAATTATTGTTTAGTAGAAGTTGAACTTATAACTGGAAGACATCATCAAATTAGATGCAGTTTTTCAGAATTAGGACACCCAATTCAAGGAGATTTAAAGTATGGTTCAAAAAGATCAAATAAAGACGGTGGCATTTATCTTCACTCAAGGAGAGTAGAGTTTACCCATCCTGTTTCCAAAAATAGAATATTTTTAAAAGCAGATACTCCTAGGACAGGACTGTGGACTGCTTCTCCTTCCTATTAATTAAAATAGCTTTTTCTTTAATAATGTTTTGCAAAGGCTTTCTATCTATTTTACTTTCTAACCATGAAATAATATCTAGGTAAAGAAAAGCTCTTTTTTCATATGGATCATCTTCATATTTTTTTAGTTCATTATAAAGATTTCTTAGAAAACCTTTTATTTCTCCTGGGTAAATATTCTCCAATCCATTCAGATACTTAAGAATTGTTTTTTGAACTTCATGTAAATCATTAAGCTTTTCCAAATAATTATAAGTTTCCTTTATAATTTTATCCAAATTAAAATCAAGTCCTGCCTCCCAATGAGCTATAAGATTAAGAATTCTAGTAAAACATTGAAGGTCTTCCCTCATTTTTATATTTTTATTTCTCATTATTAAACTGGTATATTTAATACATTTATCAAACTCATCAACTGTGAAATACATACAAGCAATTTTATAATATAGAAGCATAATGTGATGGTGATCAATAAAATTTTTATTTTTTTCGATACCATCTAGGACCTCAGGAATAATTTTTATTGACTCTTTAAATGTTCCCTCTAAAACATGAAGATTGAAGAGATTGTTGTATTTATATAAAAAAATTAATGCATTTAAATTCTGATTAACAGGAAATGATTCATCCTCAACAACTTCTATCATATCGTCCAAACGGTTTTTAAATTTAGATGGGTATTTTATTAGAGATAATGCCTCAAGTAAAAAATTATAGCCTTTCAAATAGTAAACTGGATGAATATTTATCATCTCAGGCTTATTGTTAAATGTATCGATCCATTTTGATGCATATTTATAACTTGAAAGGAAATCTTGAGCCAAGAGACTATACCATACCCATGATTGATAATAAATTAGTTTTTCTCTAAACCCTAGGTTTTCAGGGATATAGTATTTAATTTTTTCATCAAATATTGATTTAATCTCTTTTGACTCAGAGTCACTTTTTGCATATCCTGCTTTAATTAACTTTTCATATAGCTGAAGAGAGATATTTGATAATGAACTTGAAACATCATTAATCTGTTTTAGGTGATTTGTCTGAGTAACTAATTCATTAGTCCTATTAGTAAGGCTTCTTGTTACATATAAAGATTCAATTAATTTTTCAAACTCTACAATTTCATATGCAGAAGTATTTTCATCATATTTTAAAGCATATGATTTCACTTTATCAAGAATCTTTAAACTTTGCCTGTAAAGTCCCTTTTGATATAAAATGGTTGCAAAATCAATCTGACTTCTAATATGGAGCTTAACATTTTTATGCTGTGGATTTAACCTAAGACTGATTAATATTTGTTTATATAGATGGGCTTTAAGATTTGAAAGCTGTTGTTTTGTAACTATGTTACTTTCAATAATCTTCTTTTCATCGTATTTTCTCATCTTGTCTAGAAGGTTGAATAAGTTTAAAAACTTTGAATCTTCATTAGAATCCATTCTTCCAACATAAAGTTTAAATTGTCTTTTCTCAGACTTTGTTAAGGATTTTATGAGTACAAAAAGATTATCTTTGATATCAGTAGTCATTGTATATATATATTATTTATATTATTGATTATCAATATTTTAAATATTAATTAATGTTTTCGGATATTGTAAAATTAATATACTTTTTTTTAACTATCATCATTTAAATAATAATTTAGAGTGAAATGAAAAATCAGGTTCAAATTTTTGATACAACTTTAAGAGATGGAGAACAGGTTCCAGGTTGTAAACTTGATACTAAAAGTAAATTAATTTTAGCAGAGAAAATTGATCTACTTGGAGTTGATATCATTGAAGCAGGCTTTCCAATTTCAAGTCCTGGAGATTTTAAATCGGTTGTCGAAATCTCAAAGATTATAAAAAACGCATCAGTATGTGCGCTGAGTAGAGCTAACGAAAAAGATATTGATGTTGCAGCTGAGTCATTAAAAAATGCAAAAAAACCCAGAATCCATACCGGTATAGGTACATCTGAAGTTCATATTAAGTATAAATTCAACTCAAATAAAGATTCTATAATTGAAATAGCAAAAAAATCAGTTGCTCGTGCAAGAAAGTACGTCGACGATGTTGAATTTTATGCCGAAGATGCTGGTAGAACAGATAACGAATTTCTTGCAAAAGTATGTGAAGAAGTTATTAAGTCTGGAGCTACTGTTTTAAATATACCTGATACAACTGGCTATTGCTTACCTAGTGAATATGGAGATAAAATTAAGTTTTTAATGAATAATGTTAAAGGGATTGAAAATGTTACAGTTTCATGTCACTGCCATAACGATCTTGGGCTAGCAACTGCTAACTCCATATATGGAGTTATTAATGGCGCAAGACAAATTGAGTGTACAGTTAATGGTATTGGAGAGAGAGCAGGAAACACATCTTTGGAAGAAGTTGTTATGATTTTAAGACAGCATACTAATTTGAACTTAGATACTAATATTAACTCTAAACTTCTAAATCAAACAAGCCAAAAAGTATCGGAACTTATGGGGATGCCTGTTCAACCAAATAAGGCTATAGTTGGATCTAACGCATTTGCTCACAGTTCTGGAATTCATCAAGATGGTGTTATTAAAAAAAGAGAAACATATGAAATAATTGACCCACTTGATGTTGGTGTAGATAAATCATCAATTGTATTGACAGCTAGGAGTGGTAGAGCTGCACTGGCATTTAGAATGAAACAGTATGGTGTTAATCTAACGAAAAAAGAGCTTGATGATGTATATAATGAGTTTTTAATAGTAGCTGACAAAAAGAAAGAAGTAACAGACCTAGATTTTCCAGAAATTCTTCAGAATAAAAATATTAGTTATGGCTAAAACACTATTTGATAAAGTTTGGGATTCACATGTAATTGAAAAAATAAAAGATGGTCCAGATGTTCTTTTTATTGACAGACACTTCATTCATGAAGTTACAAGTCCAGTAGCATTTGTTGGGCTTAAGAACAGAGGTCTTAAAGTAATGTTTCCTGATAAAACTTTTGCTACTGCTGACCATAATACACCAACAATAAATCAACATCTACCAATCAAAGATAAACTATCAGCTATGCAGGTAAAAACCCTAGAAAAAAATTGTATTGAGCATGGTATTGATTTTTGGGGACTTGGTCATAATAAGAATGGGATTGTCCATGTTATTGGTCCAGAAAATGGTATAACTCAGCCAGGACTTACAATTGTATGTGGAGATTCTCATACATCTACTCATGGTGCATTTGGAGCTATTGCATTTGGTATAGGAACCTCTGAAGTTGAAATGGTTCTTGCATGTCAGTCTATAATGCAACAAAAGCCTTTAAAAATGAGAATAAACATTGATGGATCTTTAAATTCTCATGTTACACCCAAAGATGTTGCTATATATATTATATCAAGACTTTCTTCCTCTGGTGCAACTGGATTTTTTGTCGAATATTCTGGAGAAGTCTTTAAAAATATGAGTATGGAGGGTAGAATGACTGTCTGTAATCTTAGTATTGAAATGGGTGCAAGAGGTGGAATGATTGCCCCAGATGAAAAAACATTTGAATACATAAAAGGCAGAGAATATGCTCCTAAAGGACAGGATTGGGAAAAAGCCCTAGCCTATTGGGAATCATTAAATACTGATAATGATGCAATTTTTGATAAAGAATTTAACTTTAACGCAAGTGATATTGAACCTATGATAACTTATGGAACTAATCCTGGTATGGCTATTCCTATTTCTAAATCAATTCCCAGTTCTAGTTCAGGCTCAGAATCATCATATCAAAAGGCGCTGGATTATATGGAATTTAAGGAAGGTGAAATGATGATTGGTAAAAAAATTGACTATGTATTTCTTGGAAGCTGTACAAATGGAAGAATTGAAGATTTTAGAACATTTGCCAGCTTAATAAAAGGTAGAAAAAAATCTGATGATGTTGATGCTTGGCTTGTTCCAGGTTCTCATAAAGTTCTCAAGAGTATTAAAGATGAAGGAATTTTAGATATCTTAACTGAATCTGGTTTTAAATTAAGAGAACCTGGTTGTTCTGCATGTTTGGCAATGAATGATGATAAAATACCTAAAGGAAAATATGCAGTAAGTACAACAAATAGAAATTTTGAAGGAAGACAAGGACCAGGGGCTAGAACTTTACTTGCAAGTCCTTTGGTTGCTGCTGCTACTGCTATAACTGGAAAAATAACTGATCCTAGAAAAATTATTTAAAATGGCTTACGATAAATTTAACATTCTAAACAGCTCGGCTGTTCCACTTAATATCGATAATGTAGATACAGATCAAATAATCCCAGCAAGATTTTTAAAGGCAACGGAAAGAAAAGGGTTTGGTGAAAATCTATTTAAAGATTGGAGATATAACTCAAATGACACTCCTATTGATTCATTTCCTTTAAATAATAAGATTTACAATGGAAAGATTCTTGTTGCAGGTAAAAACTTTGGATGTGGGTCTTCAAGAGAGCATGCAGTTTGGGCAATATACGATTACGGTTTCAGAGCTGTGGTATCAAGTTTCTTTGCTGATATATTTAAAAATAACTGTTTGAATATTGGTGTTCTTCCTGTTAAAGTCTCTGAAGAATTTTTATTAGATATTTTTTTTCAAATTGACTCAGATCCAAAAAGTAATTTTGAGATAAACTTAGAAATTCAAGAATTTAAAATTATTGAAACTGGTAAGTCTGAAAAATTTGATATTAGCTCATACAAAAAGAGTAATATGTCAAATGGTTTTGATGATATAGATTACCTTATAAACAAAAAGCAAGAAATATCTAAATTTGCCAATAATTCTCCATATTAATGTCCAAACATATCGAAATAATGGATACTACTTTGAGGGATGGAGAGCAAACTTCAGGAGTATCATATTCACCAAAAGAGAAACTTACAATAGCTAAGCTTTTGTTGGATGATCTTAAAATAGACCGTATAGAAGTCGCATCTGCAAGAGTATCTGATGGAGAACTTAATTCAGTCAAGGAGATATCTAGCTGGGCAGAAAAAAATAGTAGAATTGATAGTATTGAAGTTTTAACATTTATAGATGAAGGAAAATCTATACAATGGTTACTAGATTCAGGATGTAAAGTGCAAAATCTTTTAACTAAAGGTTCCTTAAATCATTTAAAGCACCAATTAAAGAAAACCCCTGATCAACATTTTAATGACATATCAGAAACTATTGATATTGCAGAAAAAAATTCAATAACCACTAACATATATCTTGAAGATTGGAGTAATGGAATGAAGAATAGTAAAGGTTATGTTATCGATTATTTAGATTTTTTAAAAACAAAAAATATCAAAAGAGTCTTGCTTCCTGATACCCTAGGAATATTAACTCATTTTGAAACCTATGAGTTCATAAATGAAGTAAGAAATAAATATCCAAATTTTCATATAGACTTTCATGGACATAATGACTATGATTTAAGTGTTGCAAACTCATTAGAAGCTGTTAGAGCTGGTTGTAATGGCCTTCATCTTACAATAAACGGAATGGGGGAAAGAGCTGGTAATACTCCCCTTTCAAGCGCTGTTGCAGCAATTAGAGACTTCTTTCCCGAATACAAAATAAATGTTGAAGAGAAGAATTTATTTAAAGCAAGTAAATTAATTTCAACATTTTCTGGACAAAGCGTATCATCTAATAAGCCAATAGTTGGTGAAAATGTCTTTACGCAAACAGCTGGTGTTCACGCAGATGGTGATAATAAAAAAGATTTATACTTCAACAACTTGAATCCAAGTAGATTTGGCAGGAAAAGAAAATATGCTCTTGGAAAGACTTCTGGAAAAGCTAATATTAAAAAGAACTTAGATGAATTAGGAATTAAACTAAATGATGATGAGCTTAGCGTTGTAACATCTAAAGTGATTGAATTAGGAGATAGAAAAGAGAAGGTTACAATTGAAGATCTTCCATACATTATTAGTGATATTCTTGAATATCCAACAAAAAAGAAAGACATAATAATTGAATCCTATGTTTTAACTCATGCAAAGACCCTTAGACCATCTGCTTCTCTTTCATTAATTATTAATGATGAACTTTATCAAGAAAACTGCTCGGGTGATGGCCAATTTGACGCATTTATGAATGCATTAAAAAAAATATACTCTAAAAGGAAAAAGATGCTTCCAAAATTAATTGATTATGCTGTTCGTATCCCCCCAGGTAGTGATTCAGACGCATTTTGTGAAACCACTATTACTTGGGATACTGGATCAAAAAAATTTAAAACAAGAGGGCTTGATACAGATCAAACAGTATCTGCTATCAAAGCAACAGAAAAAATGTTAAATACTGAATAATTATGATTTTAAAAATAGCTATATTATCTGGAGATGGAATTGGATCTGAAGTTACTGAACAATCTATTAAAGTACTTAAATCTCTAGGTAAAAAATTTAATCACAAAATTGAATTAGAAAGTGGATTAGTTGGAGCAGTTGCAATTGATAAATACAATGATCCTTATCCAGATGAAACTCATCAAGTATGTCTAAATTCAGATGCAATTCTTTTTGGTGCGATTGGCGATCCAAAATATGACAACGATCCAAAAGCTAAGATAAGACCTGAACAGGGTTTACTCAAAATGAGAAAGAAGCTAGGGTTATATGCAAACCTCCGACCTACAAAGGTTTTTGAATCCTTATTAGAGATGTCACCAATTAAAGAAGAAAGAATATCTGGAACTGATATCCTTTTTGTAAGAGAATTAACCGGAGGTATTTACTTTGGAGAAAGAGGTAGAAGGGATAATGATAATTTTGCATTTGACACATGTGAATATAATAGAGATGAAATTATTAGGATTGCAAAAATAGGATTTGAGTATGCACAAAAAAGATCAAATAAGTTATGTTGTGTTGATAAAGCAAATGTTCTTGAAACATCAAGACTATGGAGAGAAACAGTTCAAAGTATGGAAAAAAACTATCCAAATATAGAGGTCTCATATGAATTTGTAGATGCTGTTGCTATGAGATTAGTTCAATGGCCAAATTCATATGATGTTTTGATCACTTCAAATCTTTTTGGTGATATTTTAACAGATGAGGCTTCAGTTATTTCTGGATCAATGGGACTTATGCCATCTGCTTCAGTTGGATCAAATAACTCATTATATGAACCAATTCATGGCTCTTATCCAGAGGCTGCTGGAAAAAATATTGCTAATCCTATTGCTTCAATTTTGTCTCTCTCAATGATGTTAGAACACTCATTTAATTTGAAAAAAGAATCAGATATAATAAATAATGCAGTTGAAGATTCTCTTAAAAATAGATATGTAACTCCAGACTTGAGCTCAGGTAAAAGTTCATACTCTACAAATCAAGTTGGTAACTATATAACTGATTATATAGAAAAAAATTAAAGTATATAGTCAGTAGAAATGAAATTAGAATCATTTGAATCTAAAAGCTTTTTCAGTATTCTGTTGTTATGAACATTATCTTTAGAAGCCACAAAAGTTCGTATTGAAAATGCTCTTAAAGCATCATGAACACTCAAAGTACTAACTGCAGAATTTTTTCTACCTGTAAAGGGGTAGATATCTGGCCCTCTTTGACAAGAGCTATTTAAATTAACTCTGCATACTAAATTTGCAAGAGTATCAATAAGCGGACCTAGTTGTTTTGTATCACTACCAAAAAGACTTACTTGTTGACCATATTCAGAATTTGCCATATCATCAAGAGGTTGATCTATATCAGTAAATGAAATTACTGGGATTACAGGTCCAAACTGTTCTTCCTCGTAAACCCTCATATTTTGACTTACAGGATATAATACAGCAGGAAAACAATAGTTTTCAGTGACTTGTCCACCCTTTTTATTTACTATTGATGCACCTTTAGATACTGCATCATCAATTAAATCTCTTATATATTTTGGTTTAGATGGTTCTGGTAAGGGAGTTAAAAAGGAATCTTCTTCCCAAGGCATTCCAAATTTTAAATCATCAACTGCTTTTGCAAACTTCTTGTTAAATTCATCTACAATTGATTCATGAACATATAAAACTTTAAGTGCTGTACATCTTTGCCCATTATATGAAAGACAACCCGAAATACATTCTTGAATGGTTAAATCAAGATCCGCATCAGGCAATATAATACCAGGGTTTTTTGCTTCTAGTCCTAGAACAAGTCTAAGTCTATTTTTATTTGGATGCTGGTCTTGAAGTGCAACTGCAGATGAACTATGTCCAATGAGCGCAAGAACGTCAATGTAACCTGTTTGCATAATAGGGGGACATATTTTTCTGCCTCTTCCAAATAATATATTAACTACTCCAGGAGGAAAACATTCTTTAAATGCTTTTAATAAAGGGGCAATTAAAAGAACTCCATGCTTTGCTGGTTTGAATATAGTTGTGTTACCCATTAGAATCGCTGGAATTAATAAACAGAAAGTTTCGTTAAGTGGATAATTATATGGTCCTAAACATAAAACTACACCTAAAGGACCCCTTCTAATATGTGCATGAATACCTG
>JBELLF010000002.1:0-48481 GCA_042088875.1 Candidatus Marisimplicoccus framensis
CATGAGTGTTAGCATTTGATCTAATATAATATTGTGAAATTGCTTCAATTACTTGGATTGGAACCTGTGTTCCCCCTGGACCATCTAAGTAAATTATTTGATTGTTGTTATGATCAACTCTTCCTATAGAAGGAAAAAAGTCTCTTATTTGTGAGGAATTAATCATATACGTGTATTATTGCTCAAGCTTCCAAAAGGCAATACCACCAGCCTGTTTTCCTATATTAACAGAACTAACAATTTTTGACTTTTTAATATCTATTACATCTACAAGACCTGGCTCTCCTCCTTTTCCCTCGACAGACACAAAAGCATATTTACTGTCTGGAGATATTACAACTCCATGTGAGACGCTGGAAGTATTTGAAATTAAAGATTTTCTTTTCTTGTCAAGCTCCCAAATCGCGGTTTTTCCTTCACCCTTTAATGTTGCAATCAAATATTTTCCATTTGGAGAAACATCAACATTATACGGCCCTTTCCCAGTATCTATTCTGTTTTTGATGCTCCAATCATTAATGTCAACCTCAATAATTTCGTTGGAACCGTTACCTGCAATGTAAAGTTTTTTTCCGCTTGGATCAGGTATAACCCATGTTGGCTTAACCATAGAATGATGCATCATGCCTTGATGATTCATTTTTTTTTTGTCCAAACTCAAAACTCTATTAACCTCGAGAGTCAAAGCATCAATTTCAAATAGTTCGCCAGACATCATAGCTACAGAATACTGATATCTTCCGCTAGGAGATAATCTGGATCCATGAGGCATAATACCTGTCTGAATTTTTTTAATTTCAGTCATACTTTCAGGATCAACCACTGAGACTGAGCTAGGCTTCATCTCTCCATGCAAATTAAAATTAACACAATATAGAAGCCCTGTAAGTTCTGAAATATCCATTGAAGCAGGAAATAATCCTAATAATGTTTTATCAACTAGCTTGTTAGTTTTAGTTGAGTATTTAAGAAGTGATCCATATGGATTACCATGTGCAAGAGAGAGATACCAATATTCACCAGTTGGGTCAACTGTCAGACCATGAGGCCCTTCAATTTCTGTTTTCATCATACCTACTGGAATTCTTTCAAGCTCTTCTGCCTGATTACCATCAAACTTGATTAAAGAGACAGTGTCATCTGACTCAGCTGCAACATAAAAATAATAGTTCTGTGCAGAGCAAAATGAAAAAGAAAGTATTGTAAACAGAAGTACTTTTTTCATTAATCAATTATAGGAGTTATATTAATATACTGGTTTGCTTTAGAATTGTCTGGCTTTAGATCAGAAACTTTTGATGATCCTAGACCTGTGTTCCAGTCTGAATAGAAAACATACCCTTTATACAATTGCGCCCCCCATGACATAGTGGCATTTGGAATGTAACCATTAGGAGATCCGGTCATTATATAACCAATCTCTCTTCCTTGTCTGTAGAGATCTCCTAAAAGCTCTCCACTAATATCTACTATTCTTACTCCTCCTCCATACATCGCAACATATAGAATATCATCCTCAATCCAGTAATTATGTGAACCTTGCCCAGGTAGTTCATATTTTGCAACTTCAACTGGATTGTCTAAATCAGAGAAGTCAACAAAATGAAGAAACCCTGCCGTAATATTTGGATTATTCTCATCTACTCCGTCAGGAAAAATTTCATCTCCTAAAACAGTATAAAACTTACCTGTTGATTTGCTTTTAAATGGAAAAGTTGCATGATGAGCACCGGAAGCATAATCATAATTTGCAAAAGCAACTGGATTAGATGGGGACCCTCCAGCAATTCCATTTCCTACATCTACAAGATAGACTCCATCCCTCCAATTTGAAGAGTACGCAATTCCATCTTCAATCCAAACATCATGAATTGATTGGCCTTCTTTGCCTATTTCAAACATTCCAACTTCAACCGGATTTTTAGGATCCTCTATATTAATAACATAGTAACGCTGACTTCCACTGAGCGCATAAACATGATTATTATCAATAAATACATTATGTACACCGCCTGTCAAATTTTTTGTATACTCTGATAAAATTTTTACGTCATATGGGTTTGTTACATCTAAAATTATAATTCCATTTTTTCTATCAGATGCGCCTTCTCTACTTATTACAGAAATTCTTCCATCCTTTGAAACTTTTACATCATTAACAGTTCTAGCATCCACCTTAACACTATCTATTTTTTTAATATTTCCTGGGTCAGTAACATCCCAAAAAAATGAAGTTCCATCTGCTCCCCATGTACCTGTTACTGCATAATCTCTTCCATCCACACCTTCAAAAACCCAAAAATCAGAAGTATGCTTATCAGACACAATTCCTTGGCCCACTTTTACTACTTCTCTCTCGACTCCCCTTCCTACAACTTTCAGCGGGCGAGAAGTTGACATTGTACCAAGACTTACAGTAATCATATAATCACCTATTACTTCTGCAACAAACCTTCCATCATTCATGATTAATCCTGAGGCATTATCTGATTTATCAATTGCTTTACCATAAAATGTGTATGTAAATGGCAGCCCAACTAACTCATTACCTTGATTGTCATATGCTAAAGCATCATATTTTACTACATCACCTGTTCTTGCAACATCTAGACTAGTTTTAAGCTCAAGTTTTTCAATCGGATTAGATAAAACGTCTATTTCAACAGATGAAGATATACCATCGAAAGATGCCTCTAATACTGCTTTACCTGGTGAAACAGCCTTAACATTGTTAAACGCATCTATCTCAATATTTTTTGAATTACTACTTAACTGAAAAAATTCATTTTTTCTTGAAAAACCCATCTCATCAACAATTTCAAACTCAAGAGGAATAAATGAACCTTCATACACAGCAAGTGAAGATAGTTTTATATTAATTTCCTTAGCTTTTGGATAATCAACTTGAACTGGAAAAGTTCTACTAAGTCTCTGCCCTTCTTGTCCTATACAAAGCGCAACTATTTCGTGGGTTCCAGGCTCATTTGCCCTGATTGTTCCTTCAGACCTATTAACCGTAATTGCTTTAGCTGTGCTAAAAACACCTTTTTTATTGTAATAAATGACCGCTTGACATAAGGTTTTTTCTCCATTTAAAGTTTCAGCATAAGATGTTGGAGTAAAAGTTTCTCCAACTTTCATGTTTAAGCCTTCAAGATTTGACATTACAATTAGCTCTTGTGAGTTAAGATTAAAAGATGCTAGTGCGAATAGAATAAATAGTAATTTTTTCATAAGAATAATTTTAAAGAAACTTAAATATAAAAAATTAATCAATGAAAAAAGGCCCAGAATTTAACAATGATCTAGGCCTGTACACAAAACAATCAATTAACTATTAACAAATAAAACTTATTTTGTAGTAATATTTAGACCTATTTTTTATTAAAAAGTTTAAAAAATATCTGCATTCATGACTTTTGTCCATACTTTTGAAAAGTCATTTACAAATTTTTCTTTATTATCGTCCTGAGCATAAAGCTCGGCATAAGATCTTAATATCGAATTTGATCCAAATACTAAATCAGCAGAGGAAGCTGTCCATTTATGCTCTCCGGACTGTCTATCCCTCAACTCATACTTGTTCTCCCCAACAATATTCCATGTGTTATTCATGTCAGTTAGGTTTACAAAGAAATCATTAGTCAAAGAGCCTTCTTTGTCTGTTAAAATACCTACTTTATTATTAATATGGTTAGCGCCAAGAACTCTCATACCCCCAAGTAAAACAGTCATCTCAGGAGCTGTTAAGCCTAAAAGCTGTGCTTGATCCAACATAAGTTCCTCTGGGCTTGATTTTGATTTTCCACTGGACCAGTTTCTAAATGCATCTGCTGCTGGCTCAAGATTTGAAAATGAATTTACATCTGTCATTTCTTGTGATGCGTCTCCTCTTCCTTTTACTAGCGGTACAGTTATGCTATATCCTGCTGCCTTTGCAGCTTCTTCTATTGCTAGATTACCTGCTATAACAATAGTGTCAGCTAAACTTGCACCTGTATCCGATGCAATTGTTTTTAACACAGATAAAGTTTTTAAAAGTCTTTCAGGTTCATTAGCATCCCAATCTTTTTGTGGAGAAAGAGATATTCTTGCACCATTCGCTCCCCCTCTTAAATCAGAATTTCTAAAAGTTTTAGCACTATCCCAGGCAACTGCTACTCTATCAGAAATTGATAATCCAGAGCTAGAAATTTTGGCCTTGACATCATTCTCATCATAGTTTTTGTTTCCAGATGGAACTGGATCTTGCCAAATTAAATCTTCCCCTGGAAAATTTGGTCCAATATATCTTGTTTTTGGCCCCATATCTCTGTGAGTAAGTTTAAACCATGCTCTTGCAAATGTGTCTGAAAAATATTCTTGATCATCTTTAAACTTTAGACAAATCTCCTTGTAAATAGGGTCCATTTTCATTGCCATATCCGCATCAGTCATTATTGGGTTTTTTCTGACAGATGGATTAGCAGCATCGATTGGTTTATTCTCTTCCAAGATGTCTACAGGTTCCCATTGCCAAGCACCAGCCGGACTTTTTTGTAATTCCCATTCATGATTAAACAGCATTTCAAAGTAACCATTGTCCCATTTTGTAGGGTTTGTTGTCCATGCTCCTTCAAGACCACTAGTTACTGGGCCTTTTTCATCAAGAGTTGGGTTAATCCATCCAAATCCTTGATCCTCAATATTTGCACCTTCTGGCTCTCTTCCAAGCTTGGAAGCATCTCCATTACCATGAGCTTTCCCTACAGTGTGTCCTCCTGCAGTTAGAGCCGCTGTCTCTTCATCATTCATAGCCATTCTCGCAAACGTTTCTCTTACATGGAGTGCTGTCTTCATTGGATCGGGCTTTCCATTTACCCCCTCTGGGTTTACATAAATTAGACCCATGTGAGTAGCTCCCAATGGTGTTTCTAATGTAGATGTATCTTCTAAATCTGTATATCTATTCTCGCTAGGCGCCATAATTTCATCTTCAGGGCCCCAATAAATATCAATTTCAGGCTGCCAGATGTCGGGTCTTCCATAAGAAAACCCAAATGTTTTTAGCCCCATGCTTTCATAGGCAATATTTCCAGCTAGAATAAATAAATCTGCCCAGCTAATTTTATTACCGTATTTCTTTTTTATAGGCCACATTAACCTTCTTGCTTTATCTAGGTTTCCATTATCAGGCCATGAATTTAAAGGAGCAAATCTTAGGTTTCCTGTTCCTGCCCCACCTCGACCATCAGCAACTCTATATGTCCCAGCAGCATGCCATGCCATTCTAATCATTAATCCTCCATAATGTCCCCAGTCTGCTGGCCACCAAGACTGTGGTGTGGTCATAAGATCGTGCATATCTTTTTCAAGAGCTTTAAAGTCTAATGATTTTACTTCTTCTCTGTAATTAAAATCACTGTTATAAGGGTTTGACTTTTCATCATGTTGATGAAGAATGTCTAGGTTTAATCTTTTTGGCCACCATTTTAATGGTGATGTGTCTGGTGTGGTTGATGATCCATGCATGAATGGACATTTGCCATTTGATTGTCCATTATTACCTAATTTTTCCATATTCATTAAATTTTGTTTCTAATTTATAAATTTTTATTACTTATTTAGCCACCTTTTGTTTCTTAATAATAAATTCTTAACATCTATAGTATTAACTTATAGTCAAAAGGCTTAATTTTGAGAAAAATACAATTATGAAAAAATTCAAAACACTTTTTATTATTGCTCTAATAATAGACCTTGTAGCATCTTTACCTATTGTGTTGATTAAATTAATGCCTGAGATGGCTGATGAAATGGTATTTAGTCAATTTCCTGGCATAAACGATCCAGGAAAAGAGGCTTTAATGACAATATTTGATGTATTTGGGGTTATCTCTGCATCAATGATAATTGCTGTAGCAGTGGCAACAACAATCAAAGAAAAAGCAGCTGCTAGAATGGCTGCGCTTATATTATTTATTTTTCATGTCGGATGGATTTTCATGGACTGGATAAACTTTCTATTAGGCAAAGGCGGACCTCCACTTGCTGTATTATTATTAAGCTCTGTTGCTGCATTAGCATTAGGATATGCATGGAAAAAAGGAGAAATTTAGTTAAAAGATATAGTGGTCTTGCAGGGGTAATGCTTCACCCCCCTCTTTTTAGAATAAAAACTGAAAAAATCCAAATATTTAATCGATCAAGGATTAATTAAAAACCCCTCATCTGAGGGGTTTTAATAATTTTACCAATCAGCATCCCACTGCCTAATAGCTCTTATTTTTCCTTCTGAGTTAATAAAAAATTTATTTAATACTCTAAGACTATCAACTCTTCCATCTGCCCAATAAAGATTTTCTAACTGTCCTGTTTGAACAACTGAAATATCATTTCCGTCTGATCCAATTCTTTTGTATGGCAGAAAGTAAACAACTCTTACATTTACTGAGTCATATTGTGCCATCCATTGTGGAGTCATTTCTTTTGGCAATGAAATGGGTTGTTTTTGGCTTGCAGAATAAATAGTTAATGTATCAGCCATTACCTCTTGCATGGCGTCAGTATCCATTTTGTTATATGCTGACATCATATCTTTTATAATTTGAACATTTTCATCTGTTCCAATTTCATATGCTTCACCTGAAGAAACCCATTCTCCCGCTTGGTTGTTTTTGGGTTGTTCACAAGAAGCAAAAATTAATAAAACTGTTAGTAAGGTTAGTTTTGTTTTCATCTTGTTAATTTTAATTAATATAAAAATAATTAAGATTTTTATAATAAAAAAACCCTAAAAATCTATTTAAGTTTTTAATTATAAGGTAATTATGAGAATATTGCTCAGAAATTTAAGTTAAGTAATATTGATAATAATTTATTAACATTAAATAATAAATTATTTTTTAGATTGATAAATTAAGATAAAAAAATATATGAAAAATATACTAAAATTAGCATTAATCTCTATTGTAACATCAAATCTTAACGCTCAGTTTGATGCTACTAATATGACACTCTCTGATGGAGAACGTTATATAATGAACAAGTGGACCCCAAAAGAGGGGAAGACCTCAAATTTTATGAATGCAGCAGGTAAGAAGACTAAAATGTTCAATAATTCACCAGAAAATGCAATTGTAACTTATCAAGTTCTCAATGGACCTGATACTGGTCAATTTTTAAGAATTAATTTATATGCATCAATTGAAAACTTCGTTGGCTATAACTCTAATAATTCAGAAGAAAGAGAATATTGGGAAAAAAATGTTTTACCTCTTACACAATCAAATGATGGACCAACAATTTGGAGAAGATTATCTTCACTAAGTAATAATTGGCCTAATCCTAATGATGGTGTTATTGAACCTTCAAAGTATATGGTTGTAGATACTTATACAGTATCATCAGAAGGTTATGCAGATCATAGAGAAATAATTGGTAAAATCTATTCAATTATTAAAGAAGCAGGGTCCTCAGCAAAAACTTCACTTTTTAAAGTTGAATCTGGAGGAAATCCTAATACTTATATGAGAGTTAGAATGTTTGACGACCCTAATGAAAGAGCTCAGTGGGCTGAACAGGAAAGAACCTTTGAACAAGTGTATAATCAAAAATATGGCTACAGGTCTTTTGAGAAGGATATTCAAGTATTAAATGAATCAATTATGAGTTGGTCTAAAACATCAGAGATTGTAATGTTTGTTCCTTCTATGTCAGCAGGCAATTAACTATATTTAAATACAAAACAATGAAAAAATTTTTAATACGAAGAGAAATGGAAGGAGCATCATCTGTTCCAAAACATGAAATGAATAAAGGGGGAAAAGCCTCTGAAAAAATTCTTGAAGAAATGAGAAATGAAGGCAAG
Organism: Candidatus Marisimplicoccus framensis; assembly: GCA_042088875.1. Taxonomy (GTDB): domain Bacteria; phylum Bacteroidota; class Bacteroidia; order Flavobacteriales; family Flavobacteriaceae; genus Marisimplicoccus; species Marisimplicoccus framensis_A. The sequence continues at coordinate 7,850 of JBELLF010000002.1, forward strand.
ATGATTCAACAAGAAACAAGTTATGTGGCCGGTAATAACGTCTTTTGTGTATATAATGCTGATTCTGAAGAGTTAATTAAGGAGCATGCTGAAAGAAGCGGAGGAGTTGCTTCTGAAATTACTGAGATTACTACTGTTATAAATCACAATACGTCAGTAGTTAGTTAAATAAAATAACTTTACATTATTATGGAAAAAGGATTTAAACATTTATTAATTTATACGATCATTAGTCTAGTTGCTTTAGGTTGCCAAACTACACAAGAAGACATTAAAGTGTCTGAAAATTCCAGAACCTATCAAGAAGTTTGGTCTGAATTCTTTAATGAAAGAAATATGGAAATTATAAACGATCAATACTTTACAGAGGATATTACAGTTGTGATTCCTGATGGTAATATTATGGGAATAGATGGAACAAAGAATTATTACGGTAATTTTTTACTTGGATTCTCTGATGCTGAGTTTACTTTTGTTGATATTTTCGGCCAAGGAGATAAATTAGTTAAACACTGGAACTTTAAAGGCACACATGATGGGGATTTCTTCGGTATTCCTCCTACAGGAAAATCATTAAATCTTTCTGGAACTACACTAATATTAATGGAAGATGGAAAGATTAAAAAAGAGCAGAACTTCTTTGATAACCTAGATATGCTTTCTCAGTTAGGCTTAATGGAATAATTTGATATTTGATCAATTAGTATTCCTGATTAGCAGTGAATATTAATTATTCATCACCCCAACAAAAAGGTTATATACTATTTACCAGACACTTCCCCAAACAGAAAACTGATTTTTAAAATGAACCCGGGGGTATATTTTATAGTTAGCAAGTAGATTTTTTTGGGTTTTGTTGCCAATATGTTGCCAGAAAGAAATAAAAAAACCGCAACTATATGTAAAACAGATAATTACGGTTTTTCTGGGTGGTCCCACCTGGACTCGAACCAGGGACCAAATGATTATGAGTCATCTACTCTAACCAACTGAGCTATAGGACCGGTATTGGCGCAAATATACAATTTCACTATCTTTTTATAAAACATTAATTAAATTTTTGTTTTTTATTTAAACTACTTTTGACAAATGGAAAGTCAGAGACAGAAAAAAATTTCTTCTTTAATACAAAAAGAACTTGCCGGACTTATTAACGAAGACCTTAGAAGGGGTGGTATTAAAAACCTTATCATCTCCGTAACCAAAACGCGTGTTTCTCCTGATCTTTCTTTGTGTAAGGTTTATTTGAGTATTTTTCCGAGCCAAAACTCTATTGATCAGATTGCTTTGTTGCAAAAAAATTCTTCTAAAATAAAACGTGATTTGTCTGTTTTATTAAAGAATCATTTAAGAAAGGTTCCTGAGCTTGGGTTTTTCCTTGACGACTCTCTGGATTATATAGATTCTGTTGAAAACTCTATAAACAACCCTGACAACCCTATTAAATAAAATGTTTAAGTCATATATATATAAAATTGCTTTACGTTATTTTTTTACAAAAGACTCTAAAACAATTGTAAATAGAATTAATGGTTTTGCTTTTTTAATGATTGTAGCTGCAGCCTGTGTTTTATTAGTTGTTCTAAGTGCCTTTGAAGGTCTTAAAGATTTTGGTCTTTTTTACACTAGTTCTTTTGATCCGGATTATAAAATAGTTCCCAAGAAAGGTAAATACATTTTTGTAGATGAGAAGAGTTTAAATAAAATTAGAGGATTGGATGGTGTTCTTGGTGCTTCTGAAGTATTAGAAGAAAAGGTAATTTTTTCCAATGAGCTAAATTCTAGTGCAACTATGCTAAAAGGGGTTTTTGCTGATTATCATCTTAAGTCTACCCTCGATTCTCTTTCTCTGATAGGTGTTTTTTCCCCATTACAAGAGAATACAATATATATTGGTGCTGATTTGGCCTCTTCTCTTGAGGTTGTTTTAAGTGAAGAGTTTTCTCTTCTTGCAACCGCTCCTAAAAGCAACTCAAATAGTCTTTTTGGTTTTTCTCCTTTTTCTTCCAAGCAATTTGATATTGAAGGAATATATCAAATTAGTAGTGACATAGAGAAAAAGTATGTTTTTACCTCAATGGTCTCTATGGGTGGTTTAACTGGGGTCCAAGAAAATACTTTTACATCTGTTGAGGTTTTTTCAAACAGGTCTCTCAATGAAAAGGCCTTTAACGCTTTTGTTATAAATGAATTTGGTGATAATGTTGAGGTATTAACAAAGCGAGACTTAAACCCTGCTTTATACAAGATGTTAAATACTGAAAATTTTGCGGTATATCTTATTTTCTCTCTTGTTGCTTTGATAGCAATGTTTAATCTTGTTGGCTCTCTAACAATTATGATAGTTGAAAAGAAGCGTGATTTAAGAATTCTTAAATCTCTTGGTGGTGAAAAAAACGATATCAATCAGGTGTTTTTTTTGTTAGGAACAACAACCTCTTTTTTTGGCGGTATTATGGGTGTTTTTTTTGCCTGGGTGATTATCGTTTTACAAAATTCATATTCTTTAATATTAGTTCCCGGAACATCTATACCATACCCTATTTCTTTCACTATTCCTAACGTCTTTATTGTTTTATCTACAATTGTTGTTTTGGGTATAATTACTTCTCTATGGTCTACAGTTGGTTTAAAAGAAGATTAAACCAGTTCTTTTTGGGAAAAAGTTTTTATTATTTCATCTAACTCATAAATGATTTTGCTTGGATCTTTTTCGTTAAGTATTTTGCTTTTTTTTTCTTTAAAGTTTGAAACTCCCTTAAAATAATTCCCATAATGTCTTCGTGTTTCTAGAACTCCCAAGACTTCTCCTTTCCATTTTACAGCCATCTCCAAATGTCTCTTTGCCATCCTTGCTTTATCTGATATTCCTGGTTCTTCTTTTTTATTACCTGTTTTTAGATAATATTTTACTTGGTCAAAAAACCATGGGTTTCCTATTGATGCTCTTCCTATCATTGCGCCATCAAGTCCGTATTCATCTCTCATTTTTTTAGCCTTCTCTGGTGAGTTTACATCACCATTACCAAAAACCGGTATATGCATTCTTGGATTGTTTTTTATTGCAGAGATTTGAGTCCAGTCGGCATCGCCTTTATACATTTGGGCCCTTGTTCTGCCGTGTACAGAAATTGCTTTTATACCCACATCCTGGAGTCTTTCTGCCACTTCTACTATTTTAATGGATTTTTCATCCCACCCCAGTCTAGTTTTTACAGTAACAGGCAGGCTTGTTCTTTTTACAATTTCTTTTGTTAGGCTAACCATTAGCGGAATATCTTTTAAAATTCCTGCGCCTGCGCCCTTACAAACCACTTTTTTAACAGGACATCCATAATTTATATCAATGATGTCTGGATTTGTTTTTTCAACTATGTCAACCGCCCCAAGCATTGAATCAAGGTTTGATCCAAATATTTGAATTCCAACTGGCCTTTCCTTTGTGTATATATCTAGTTTTTTTGTGCTCTTTGCTGCGTTTCTTATAAGCCCCTCGCTTGATATAAACTCAGTGTATACAACATCTGCGCCCTGCTCTTTACAAAGTGCTCTAAAAGGGGGGTCGCTCACATCTTCCATGGGAGCAAGAAGAAGGGGAAACTCTGGAAGTTCAATGTCTCCTATTTTAATCATGTGGCAAAATTAACAATTCTTGAATTTATTTAACTCTAGCAATTAAAGATTATACAAAGTAAGTATCTTTGTCGAAAACACAGGCATTGTCACAAAACATAAGAAACTTCTGTATTATAGCTCACATTGATCACGGTAAAAGCACCCTTGCTGATCGTCTATTAGATTTCACTGGCTCTGTTACTGATAGAGAAAAGCAGGATCAACTCCTAGATGATATGGATCTTGAAAGAGAAAGAGGGATAACTATAAAGTCTCACGCTGTTCAAATGGATTATAAACAAGGTGACGAAAGCTATGTTTTAAACCTTATTGACACTCCTGGTCATGTTGATTTTTCATATGAGGTTTCTCGGGCTATTGCTGCTTGTGAGGGGGCTTTATTGGTGGTTGACGCTGCACAAAGTATTCAGGCACAAACCATTTCTAACCTTTATCTTGCTGTTGATAATGATTTAGAAATCATTCCTGTTGTTAATAAAATTGATCTTCCTTCAGCAAACACAGAGGTTGTTGTTGATGAAATAGTTTCGCTTATTGGTTGTAAAGCTGAGGAGGTTGTTCTTGCTTCAGCAAAAACAGGGGAGGGTATTGAAGGTATACTAAATGCAATTGTAGAAAGAGTTCCTTCTCCTAGGGGTGATCTAGGTGCCCCTCTACAAGCTCTTATTTTTGACTCTGTCTTTAACCCATATAGAGGAATTGAAACTTATTTTAAGGTTGTAAATGGAAAAATTTCAAAAGGAAACAAAGTGAAGTTTATGTCAACAGGCAAGACTTATGGTGCTGAAGAAGTAGGCACTCTTAAGTTAAGCCAGGTTCCAAAAAAAGAAATTTCAACAGGTGATGTTGGCTATCTTATTACAGGAATAAAAGATGCTAAAGATGTTAAGGTTGGTGACACTATTACTCTAGCTGAGGATGTTGGTGTTTCTGCAATTGAAGGGTTTGAGGAAGTAAAGCCGATGGTTTTTGCGGGAATATATCCTGTTGACACAGATGATTATGAAGACTTAAGGTCTAGCATGGAAAAACTTCAGCTTAATGATGCTTCTTTGGTTTTTATACCTGAAAGTTCTGCTGCTCTTGGGTTTGGCTTTAGGTGTGGTTTTCTTGGTATGCTTCACTTAGAAATTATTCAAGAGAGGCTTCAAAGGGAGTTTAACATGTCTGTTATCACTACGGTGCCTAATGTTTCTTACAAAGCTTATGTTAAAAAAGATCCTTCTGACCCTATACTTGTTAACAACCCCTCTGATCTTCCAGACCCCTCTGGTCTTGATCGGGTTGAGGAGCCTTATATTGATGCAACTATTATAACAAAATCAGAGTTTGTTGGTAATGTTTTGACGCTATGTGTTGAAAAAAGAGGGGAAATAAAAAATCAAAGGTATCTTACTCCAGAAAGGGTTGAGCTAACCTTTAAACTTCCGTTAGCAGAAATTGTTTTTGACTTTTATGATCGCTTAAAGTCTGTCTCAAAGGGTTATGCGTCTTTCGATTACTCGCCCTCAGGGTTTATTGCCTCAAAACTTGTGCGCCTAGACATCTTGTTAAACGGAAAACCTGTTGACGCTCTTTCTTCACTAATACACGCAGATAATGCTCAAAGGGTTGGGAGAAAAATGTGTGAAAAGTTAAAAGAATTAATACCAAGACAGCAGTTTGATATTCCCGTTCAAGCAGCTATAGGTGCCAAAGTTATTTCAAGAGAAACAATAAAAGCCTACAGAAAAGATGTAACAGCAAAGCTTTATGGTGGAGATGTAACAAGAAAAAGAAAGCTTCTTGAGAAACAAAAAAAGGGAAAGAAAAAAATGAGAATGGTAGGAAGTGTAGAGATACCGCAACAAGCTTTTATGGCAGTTTTAAAAATTAACGACTAATGAAACTGCACTCAATAGAGACTGGTAATTTTAAGCTTGATGGGGGCGCAATGTTTGGGGTTGTCCCTAAAGTTCTTTGGGAAAAAACTAATCCTGCTGATTCTCACAACAGAATTGAGATGAGCGCTCGTTGTCTATTAATTGAGGATGGAAACAAACTTGTCTTGATCGACACTGGTCTTGGCTACAAACAAAGCGAGAAGTTTTTCTCGCATTATTCTCGATCAGGAGAAGCTACACTTGAAAGCTCACTTTCTTCTTGTGGGTTTAACATAGATGATGTTACTGATGTTTTTCTCACACACCTTCACTTTGATCATTGTGGTGGTGCAACCAAAAGAGAGGGTAATAAAATTCTTCCTGTTTTTAAAAACGCCAAGTTTTGGTGCTCTAAGAGTCATTGGGAGTGGGCAAGTGTTAGCCCAAACCCTAGGGAAAAAGCTTCTTTTTTAGAAGAAAACCTTTCGCCATTAAAAGAGTCGGGGCAATTAAATCTTTTTAATAGCAACAAAGATGGTTTTTGTTCTGATCTTGGTTTTGATCTTTTGATAGTAGATGGTCATACTGAAAAAATGGCTTTGCCTAAAATTCAATATAAAGGTCAAACTATTCTGTTTGCTTCAGACCTTATTCCGACTGCTGCCCATATTCCTATACCCTATCTTATGGGTTATGACATAAGGCCTCTTATTACAATGAAGGAAAAGGAAAAGGTTTTAAACGGTTTAGTGGAAAATGATTCTTTGATTTTTCTTCAACACGACCCTTCTAATGAGGTTGTTTCTTTAAAGAAAACCGAAAAGGGTGTTAGGTTTGACAACTCATACACCCTTAAAGATCTTTTTTAAAATGAAACCTTTAAAAGGAAATAAAAAAGTTGACTTTCTTTTTGAAAAAGGAAAGAGGCTGTCTTCTAAATTTGTTCGTTGTGTTTTTTTGGAACAGGAAGCGGATGAAGTTTTTTATGTGGTATCTGTCCCAAAGAGGTCTTTTCCTCGCGCAGTTGATAGAAACAAAATAAAAAGACATCTTCGTGAGATATTAAGAAAAAATGAAGGCTTGTTTAAAGACAACGGCTTTGGTTGGTATATGATAATATACACCCATTCTTCTATTGTTGGCCTTGACCTTCTTAATAAAGACATTTGTTCTCTTTTTTGAAATTTATTCCTTTTGAATCAGTTTTTTTCTATAATTAAGCTGTTCTTTTTGTTTTTATTAAAGTACATCGCGCAGTGAGGAATGCCGTCCTCAATATATCGCTCTCCTCTAAACTCAAAACCAAGCTCTAAATAGAACTTTTCTAAGTACTCTTGTGCAGAAATTTTAATTTCTTTTGGCTCAAACCTGTTTTCACAAACCTCAATACATTTTTTTACTAGTTTTTTACCGAAGCCGTTTCCTCTTTCTTTTTGTACAACTAATACTCTTCCAAAACCTGGGTTGCTTTCATAATAATCCCCTTTATCAAAAATTCTTGCATATGCTATTAATTTTTCATTTATAAACCCTGATAGATGAATGGCTTTATAGTCTTTGTAATCAAAGTCGTTGTATAATATTTCTTGCTCTACAACAAAAACCTCACATCTTAACTTAAATATTTCATAAAACTCCTTTGTGCTTATATCATAAAACTTTTGTTCTTTCCACTCAATCATTTCTATCAATTTTATCTACTCTTATTTTGTGTCTTCCCCCTTCAAAACTTGTTTTAAAAAAAACTTCTATTATGTTTATTGTTTCTTGTTCTGATAAAAAACGTGATGGTATACTAATTATATTGGCGTTGTTGTGTTGTCTGGCAAGCTCAGCAATTTCTTTACTCCAGCATATTGCCGCTCTTATTCCTTTGTGCTTATTTGCTGTCATTGCTGCTCCGTTACCACTACCGCAAACTATAACCCCCATCTCTGCTTTCCCTTCCTTTATTTCTTTAGAAACTGGGTGAATAAAATCTGGGTAGTCTACCCGCTCGTCTCCGTCATACCCTTTGTTTATAACCTCATGTCCTTGCTCTAAAAGATATTCTTGTATTTTCTCCTTGGTTTCTAAGCCTGCGTGGTCGTTTCCTATAGCTATTATCATGTTTATTAAATTAATAATTCCTTTATTATTTTTTTATATGTTGTTAATAGTTGTTTTGTTATTCTTAATAACTATTTCTCTTCTTTTTTTATTTACTTTTTTTTTTATTTATCAACCTTTTTTCTTGTTTTTGTTTGTTTTGTTTATGAACGTTCTGTTTTGTTTGGTTGTTATTAACAGCTGTTTGTTTCTTCCTTTCTGTTTTGTTTATCAGTAGCTTAGGTTGTTGATTACTTGTTCACTTTGTTTTTTTGTTGTTCATTTCTTTTTTACATAAATCTTTTATTAAGAAATTAACACCCCATATACATATATTTAAACTTTTATATTAAACTATTATAAATATGTTTAAATGTTTATTGATGATAAAAAGATATAAGGGGGGGAATAAACCTATATTTGAGTAAAATATACAATGAGTAAAAAGAAGAAAGAGATTAAAGGTTTAGAGAGAAAAATAAAAACACTTATTTCATCACCACAATTCAAAGAATTTAATTATAAGCAAATTGCGTTCTCACTAGGTGTTAGTGACACAAAAGGAAGAAATGATATTATAAAAATATTGAACACATATTTGAAAAAAGAAAAAATAATTAAGGTAGGAAGAGGAAGGTTTAGAGCTACCTCTGTTCAAAATGAGGTGGCAGTTGGTGTTTTAGAGATAACAAGCACAGGAAGGGGGTACGTTGTATGTGATGACTTGGATGAAGATGTAATGATTGAAAAAAAACATCTCAATAAAGCTTTACACGGAGATCAGGTTGAGGTTTTGGTGAAAGAGAAAAAGTATAAAAACAGACACGAAGGACAGGTATTAAAAGTTTTAAAAAGAAATAAAAAAGTTTTTGTAGGTGTATTAGAGAGAAGCAAAGACTACGGGTTTGTAAACACAAGGAACGCAAGAATGTATACTGATTTCTTTATTGATAAAGAAGAAATGAAGAATTATAAAACAGGAGAAACAGTAGCGGTAGAAATAAAAAAATGGGAAAAATCAAATAGTTCGCCAGAAGGAAAAATAGTAAAAACTTTTGGGTTTGAAAATAACGCCCTAGACTCATACTCTATTTTATACGAATACGGATTATCACCGGAGTTTGAAGAAGAGGTGGAAAAAGAGGCACAAAAAATAAATAAGAAAATAACAAAAGAAGAGGAAAGGAAAAGAAGGGACATGAGAAAAGAGATGACTTTTACTATAGACCCAGTAGATGCAAAAGATTTTGACGACGCAATTTCATTTAACCGGATAGACAACGAAAGGATTGAGATAGGAATTCATATAGCAGACGTTTCACATTACGTAACACCAGGAAGCATTATAGACGAAGAGGCACAAAAAAGAGCCACCTCTGTTTACTTGGTTGACAGAGTTATACCAATGTTGCCCGAAACACTATCTAACAACCTTTGCTCCCTTAGACCAAATGAAGAAAAATTAACTTTTTCTGCCGTTTTTATAATGAAAAAAAACGGACAGGTTCTAGAAGAGTGGTTTGGTAAAACTATAACAGAATCAAACTATAGGCTTTCATACGAAGAAGCGCAGCACATTATAGAAAGTGAAGACAACATAATACCAAAAGAAAAAACAATTTTAAATAAAGAAAAAAAGGTGTCGGATAGTCTTGTGGGGGCAATCACAACCCTAAACCATATTGCTAAAACAATAAGAAAGAAAAGAATAAACAATGGCGCTATAATTTTTGATAAGTCAGAAATAAAATTCAAGCTAGACAAAAAAAACAATCCAAAAGAAGTAGTTTTTAAAACAGCAAAAAGCGCAAACAAATTAATAGAAGAATTTATGCTTCTTGCAAACAAGAAGGTTGCGGAAAAAATGAAAAAAGGAAAAGAAAAGTTTGTGTTTAGGGTTCACGATCAGCCGGATGAAGAGAAACTAAAAAACCTACAAACAGTAGTAAAAAAATTTGGTTATAGCCTTAACCTAGGAAAGAGCGATCTTAACAACTCATTAAATTCCCTTCTTGAGAGCACGTTTGGAAAAAACGAACAAAGCCTTATAGACACGTTAATGATAAGAAGCATGAGCAAGGCAGAGTATACAACAAAAAACATAGGACATTATGGTCTGGCTTTTGACAACTACACCCACTTTACTTCACCAATTAGAAGGTACCCAGATGTTTTGGTTCATAGGCTTATAGAAGCAGAAATAAAAAAAGAAAAAACAGAAACAGAAGAACTAGAAAAACTTTGTAATCACTCAACCCACATGGAAATACTCGCCACAAAAGCAGAAAGAGACTCTATAAAGCTTATGCAGGTTAAATATATGCTCGATAAAGAAGGAAAAATTTTTGATGCAGTAATTTCTGGTGTAATAGCAAGAGGAGTCTTTGTGGAGGTTGTGGAAAACAAGTGTGAGGGCTTGGTAAAAGCAAAAGATCTTTCAGGAGACTTCTATGTTCATGATGAAAAAAACCATCAGTTTATAGGGGAAAAAACTGGAAAAAAATATCAGCTTGGCGACAAAACAAGGGTTATGTTGATAAAAGCTGATCAAGTTAAAAGAAGACTAGACTTCCAAATACTAACTTGAGGCATCGAGCGGATTCGAACCGCTGTAAAAGCTTTTGCAGAGCTCCGCCTAGCCACTCGGCCACAATGCCTTTAAGTTGCAAAAATAGAAAAAAGATTAAACTTTTTTTCTTAATTCCACAGAATCTACACAACCACCAACAGGAGGGTTGATTTTTTTAATGCTCACATCAACAGTAATAATTTTTTTATCTAGTTTGTTTATGGAGAAGATAATTCTTTCCACAACAACCTCTAGTAGCTTTGAAGGAGTATCCATTTCTTTTTTTATAGCATTATAAACAGCTACATAATCAACTGTTCTTTCAAGACTGTCGTCTTTTTCTGCTGCAGATGTATCAAACTCCACAGAAGCGTTAACTAAATATTCTCCACCAACAATTGACTCTTCACTAAGACAACCGTGGAAGGAATAAAACCAGGCGTTATTTACAGAAATTTTTGACAAAATAATATCAAAGATATAAAAGCAAGTAAACAATCTATCAACCTTTTCAATATCTTTGACAAAGTGAAGAAAAAAGGACCAAACTTTATAGAACAAATTATAGAAGGAGATCTTTCTAGGGGGGTTAAAAAAGAAGAACTAAGGTTTAGATTTCCTCCAGAACCGAACGGATATCTTCATATTGGCCATCTAAAAGCAATTTGCTTAAACTTCAACCTTGGAGAAAAGTATAATGCTCCGGTAAACCTTAGGTTTGATGATACAAATCCAGAAAAAGAAGCCAAAGAGTATGTTGATGCTATCAAAAACGACATTCGTTGGCTAGGTTACAAATGGGATAACGAGTGTTACGCATCAGATTATTTTAAACAGCTTTATGAGTGGGCCCTTGTTTTAATAGAAAAAGATCTTGCGTACGTTGATTCACAGACATCTGCGGAAATAGCAAACCAAAAAGGAACACCCACAAAAGCAGGCCAGCCAAGTCCATTTAGAAATAGGGATAAAGAAGAAAGTGTTAAGGTTTTTAAAGAAATGTACAACGGTGAACATAGGCAAGGTGAGCATGTTTTAAGAGCAAAAATTAACATGTCGTCACCAAACATGTTAATGAGAGACCCTGTCATTTACAGGGTAATGAGTTCAACCCACCACAGAACAGGAGACAGCTGGAAAATATATCCTATGTATGACTGGACCCACGGAGAGTCAGATTATATAGAACAGGTTTCACACTCTTTGTGTACACTTGAGTTTGAGCCTCACCGTGAGCTTTACGATTGGTTTTTGGACTCCATTAGTCCTTTGAAGGGCATTAGACCAAAACAAAGAGAGTTCTCAAGGCTTAATCTTTCTTACACCATAACAAGCAAAAGAAATCTTGCAAAACTTGTTGAGGAAGGTGTTGTAGATGGTTGGGACGACCCAAGAATGCCAACAATTTCTGGTTTAAGAAAAAGAGGCTACACCCCAGAGTCTTTAAAATCATTTGCTTTAACTGTTGGAGTTTCAAAAAGAGAAAACGTGATAGATGTTTCTTTGTTAGAGTTTTGTGTAAGGTCTCATTTAAACGAACAAGCACCTAGAGCAATGGCTGTTTTAGACCCCTTAAAAGTATCAATTAAAAACTACAACAAAAGTAAAGAAGAGAGTGTAAGTTTTGATATAAACCCACAAAAACCAGAGCAGGGAAAAAGAGACATTTTGTTTTCAAAGAATATTTATATCGAAAGGGAAGATTTTCAAGAAAACCCTGAAGATGGTTTTTTTAGGCTTTCCCCAGGAGAAGAGGTAAGACTTAAAAATGCATATATAATTAAAGCAACCAAAATTATTAAAAACAAAAAAGGACAGGTTATTGAGGTTGAATGTGATTATGATGAAAAAAGTAAAAGTGGGTCAAAGACACCTGAGAGCAACAGAAAGGTTAAGGCAACAATTCACTGGGTTTCTGCGGAAACCGCCAGGGAAGCAACAATAAACATTTACGACCGACTCTTTAAAGTGCCTGAGCCAGGTAAATCGCACGACCTCTTAAGCGAGGTTAACGAACACTCTTTAGAAATTAAAAAAGCACAAGTAGAGCCTTATCTTGCTAGTTCTAAAGAGGGAGACCATTATCAGTTTCAAAGGTCAGGATACTTTATTAGAACTAATAATAAAAAAACCCTAGAGTTTAACAAAACAGTAGGGTTAAGAGATGGTTGGAAGAAGTAGTTAAACTACCCCACCTTCATCTTCAAAGCTCTCCGAACCAGGGTTGTTAAGCTGTTGAGGCCCTTTCTTAGGTTGACTCAAACTGCCTTTAACAGATTCTAGATTTTCTTTTTGCATTGCCTCCCCTATTTTACTACTAGCGGTAAAAGCAGCAACCATATCATTCAACATAGTGCTTCCTGCTTGTGGTGAATTAGGAAGAAGGATTAAATTAGAGTTGGTTTCTCCACCAATTGACTGAAGTGTATCATAGTGTTGAGTAACAACTATTAATGCAGAAGCCTCTTGTGAGTTTATACCAACCGACCCTAGGGTTCCTACAGAGTCCTCGATACCCTTAGCTATTTCCCTTCTCTGGTCAGCAATTCCCTGCCCTTGAAGTCTTTTACTTTCAGCTTCAGCTTTTGCTTTTTCTACAATTAAAATTCTTGCAGCATCTCCCTCATATTGAGCAGCTGTTTTTTCTCTATCTGCAGCATTAATTCTATTCATTGCTCTTTTAACTTCGGCATCCGGTTCAATATCTGTAACAAGTGCTTTAACAATGAAATAGCCATATTCTTCCATAGCCTCTCCCAGGGTTTGTTTAACTGCTACAGCTATATCATCTTGTTTAGAAAAAACATCATCAAGCTTCATTTTTGGAACCTGTGAACGAATTAAATCAAACACATATGATGTGATTTGGTCTTGTGGAAAGTCTAGCTTGTAAAAAGCATCAAAAACTTTAGACTCTACAACTCTATATTGAACAGAAACCTTTAGTTTAACAAACACATCATCACTGGTTTTTGTTTCCACAACTACATCTAGCTGTAAAACCTTCAAGCTTAATCTTCCTGCTATTCTATCAACTAGAGGAATTTTAATTTGAATTCCAGGTTTTCTTACAGATTGAAATTTACCGAAACGCTCAACAATTGCAGCTGACTGTTGCCTAACAATAAAAAAAGTTGAGATAACGATAAAAAAAAGAAATAATATTATTAAGGGTGTTGTAAAGAAATTCATAGTTATATTTTATTAATTAAATTTTCAACTCTTTGAAGCGTTTCTTCTGGCCCAATGAAATCTATAATTTTAAATAAATCGGGACCAAAAAGACCTCCAACTATAGAGAGTCTAAGGGTTTTCATAATATTTCCAAAAGAAATATTGTTTTTAGCTCCAAACTTCATGAGCTCGTTTTTAAAATCAAGAGACTTATTAAAAAACTCACTGTTTAATTTACAAAAATTTAAAATACTAAACATTACTTCTCTGTTAATTTTTTCTATCGCGGACACATCAATCTCCTTGGGTTGTCTAATAAAAACGGAAAGCTCTTTCTCAATATCTTTCACGGTGTTTAATCTGTCCTTAACTAATTCAACAACTCCTTCAGCCACCTCTTCACTATATTTCTCAATAAGTAATTTTTTTGTTTCTTCAGAGAGGTTTAATATTAGTTTAGAATCAAGATTTTTTAAGTGTAGGTGGTTAATCCATAGCGCTTTTTTAAAATCAAAGCGAGCGCCAGATTTATTTATTTCTTTAGAATTAAATGAACCAACCAGCTCTTCTTTCGTATAAAGCTCTTTATCTTCAATGCTGCTCCAGCCAAGAAGAGCTAAATAGTTATTAAGGCCTTCGGGAATGAATCCATATTCTTTAAACCCTTTTGATTCTTGCCATTGAACAGCAAAAATGGGATGACCTTGTTCGTCAGCATCTCTTTTTGAGAGCTTACCAGTGCCACTTGTTTTTAAGATTAAAGGAAGGTGATAAAACTTTGGGGGGATCCAGCCAAAAAACTCATAAAGCAGACAGTGAACAGGAAGTGATGAAAGCCACTCTTCCCCTCTAACCACTGAAGTTATTTTCATATCATTATCATCAACAACATTTGCTAAATGATAGGTTGGCATACCGTCAGATTTTAGAATAATTTTGTCTTCAAGCTCATTAGAATCAAAAGTTAGCTCTCCACGTATCTCATCATAGACAGATATTTTTTTGTTTTCTGGAATAGCTAGTCTTACAACATATCTGCCTTCTTCCACTCTTTTTTTTATATCTTCTTCAGTAGCTGTAAAAGAGTTATTAAGCTCCATTCTTGTTTTGATATTGTATTTAAAATCTTTACCCCTAGACTCTCTTGCGCTATCAAGTTCATTTTGCGAATCGAAAGCATAATATGCGCTTCCCTGTTTTAATAGTTTTTCTACCTGTCTTTTATAAAGCCTAGTTCTATCACTTTGTTTAATAGGTCCTTCATCAATTTTTAAACCAAGCCAATTAAGCGAGTCAAGGATATGTTTCTCAGCACCATCAACGGTTCTTTTGCTATCAGTGTCTTCAATTCTTAAAATGAACCTACCTCCACTCTTTTTGGCTATTAAATAATTGAAAAGAGCCGTTCTTACACCTCCGATGTGTAGTGGGCCAGTTGGGCTTGGCGCAAACCTTGCTCTTTCTTTCATAGTTCAAATATAACACCATATTCAACGTTTTAGAAATTATACCCTATAATTGATTTATATTTGTCAAATTATGAGCGGTATTAAAATAAATGGTGCAAAAAAAAATTTTTTTAACATCAAACATTTGTCACAAAAGCTTACAGATTTTGCAAACGAAGAGGGTTTTGAAATTGAAAGACTTGAGTATAACTTTGTTGATTCAGAAAAGATGTTTTCTTTAAATAAGGATTTTTTAAATCACGACACAGATACTGACGTAATTACCTTTGATTATTCTGAATCAAAAACAATAGTAGCAGAGGTTTTTATTTCAAGAGAAATGATGATTAAAAATGCTAGCGAACACACACAAGACATTGAAAATGAAGCTCTTAGACTTTTTTCTCATGGCTTGCTGCATTGTATGGGGTATAATGATAAAACTAATAGGGATAAGGCAAAAATGAGAGAAAAAGAAGATCAGTTTATCTTTGCCGTTTCACGTGAAACATAAATTATGTTTGAATCTAAATATGATGTTATCGTTGTCGGGGGCGGTCATGCCGGAGCTGAAGCCGCTGCTGCATCAGCAAATCTCGGAGCAAAAACTCTTCTTGTAACAATGAATCTTCAAACAATTGGTCAAATGTCGTGTAATCCAGCCATGGGCGGTGTTGCTAAAGGACAGATTGTTAGAGAAATTGATGCGCTAGGGGGGTACAGCGGAATTGTTTCAGATTTAACTTCTATTCAATTCAAGATGCTAAACAAATCTAAAGGTCCAGCTATGTGGAGCCCAAGAGTTCAGTCTGATAGAGCTCAGTTTGCCTTGAAGTGGAGGGAAATGCTAGAGAAGACCCCAAATCTTGACTTTTATCAGGACATGGTTGTTGGCTTAATAGTTAAAAACAATCAAATTAGGGGTGTTAAAACAGGCCTTGGCAATAATATTTTCTCTAAAACGGTCATTTTAACCAACGGAACATTTTTAAATGGTCTAATTCATGTTGGAGAAAAAAATTTTGGAGGGGGAAGGGTTGGAGAGAAATCCTCTACAGGAATAACATCAGACCTTGAGTCGTATGGTTTTATTTCTGGCAGAATGAAAACTGGAACACCTCCAAGGGTTGACGGAAGATCTTTGGATTATTCAGTTATGGAAGAACAGCCAGGTGATGAAACTCCTTCAAAATTTAGTTTTCTTGAGGAAATCAAACCGATTGAAGATCAAACGAGTTGTCATATAACATATACAAATACAACGGTTCACGATATTATGGCTGAATCTTTTTACAGATCACCTATGTTTAATGGAAAAATTAGCAGTACAGGTCCAAGGTACTGCCCCTCTATTGAAGATAAAATTCATAGGTTTTCAGATAAACAGCGTCATCAAATTTTTGTTGAGCCAGAAGGAAATAACACAGTTGAGGTTTATGTAAAC
The DNA here is from genome assembly GCA_042088875.1 of Candidatus Marisimplicoccus framensis. Taxonomy (GTDB): domain Bacteria; phylum Bacteroidota; class Bacteroidia; order Flavobacteriales; family Flavobacteriaceae; genus Marisimplicoccus; species Marisimplicoccus framensis_A. The sequence goes on from JBELLF010000002.1 coordinate 24,071, forward strand.
GGTTTCTCTACATCAATGCCAGAAGACGTTCAATACTCCGCAATAAAAAAAATACCGGGTTTTAAAAATGTAAAAATTTTTAGACCAGGTTATGCAATTGAGTACGATTATTTTCCACCAACTCAGTTAACATTAACACTAGAAACTAAAAGTATAGAGAATTTGTTTTTTGCAGGGCAAATTAATGGAACTACTGGATACGAAGAAGCAGCAGCACAAGGTTTAATGGCCGGCATTAATGCTGCGGCAAAAGTTTTTTCAAAAGACTCTTTGATTCTTACAAGAAGCGAAGCTTATATAGGTGTATTAATTGATGATTTAATTACAAAAGGAACAGAAGAACCATATAGAATGTTTACTTCTCGCGCTGAGTATAGAACTCTTTTAAGGCAAGATAATGCTGATATAAGGTTAACAGAAAAATCATTTAATATTGGTCTAGCATCTAAAATCCGACTTAAAAGAATCCAGAACAAACAAGAAAAAGTGAAATCTTATGTTGATTTCTTTGAAAAAACAAGCTATGAATTAGATGAAGTTAATCCATTATTAGAGTCTGTTGGCTATGAAGCAGTTCCTCAAAAAGGTAAATTAGCCAAGATGTATGCTAGGCCTAATATTAAAAAAGACCATATTATTTCTTTACCTTCTGTCAGAGATTATATAAAGCAGAACTCTCTAGATATTGAAGTTATAGAGCAGGCCGAAATCCAGATAAAGTATAAGGGTTACATTGCAAAAGAAAAGAATAATGCAGACAAGCTTCAGAGATTAGAGGACATTAAAATTCCTAAAAATTTTGATTACGACTCTCTTGCTTCATTATCATTCGAAGCAAAAGAAAAATTAAATTCTATTAAACCAAGCACCCTTTCCCAGGCTTCAAGAATTAGTGGTATTAAACCAAGTGATATTAGCGTTCTTTTAGTTAAGATGGGCAGATAATTGTTCCACGTGAAACAGATGTTTAAGAAAGACCACAAATTATATGAAGCTAAAGACTACATAAAGTCTGGCGATTTTTTTGATCTATATAAAGACAGTAAGTCTGGAATAGTCTGGACCTATTTACGCAGCAATCATAATCATGAGTCTTATTACTTATCGGATAATTATATTCCACATAAAACAAAAAAAGGATTTTTCGGATTATTATATTCATTAGTTCAAAACATAATGTTTATATACAAGTTAAGCAACCTAAAAGAACACATTAACAAAAACAAGACAGTCTTAGATTATGGTTCAGGAGATGGAAGGTTTGCAGATTATTTAAACCAACAGCATATTGAAACAATATGCTACGATCCTCTTATTAAAAAACATAATCAATCAAATAACTTAAGCCTTCAATCAACTGGAAATCAAGTAGATACGTTAATGATGTGGCATGTGCTTGAGCACATACCGGATGTGGATTCGTCTATTAAAAGAATATCTAAATCTATAAAAAATAAAGGGTCTTTGGTTATTGCAGTTCCTAATATTGATAGTTTTGACTCGATTTACTATAAAGAATATTGGGCAGGCCTCGACGTCCCTCGTCATCTCTATCATTTTAATCATGTAAGCCTAATTAACTTTGTTGAAAGACAGGGCTTTGTTTTTAATTATAAGAAACCATTATTTTTTGATTCTTTTTATATTTCCATTTTATCAGAGAAAAACAGGAACAATCCATTTGGAGTATTGATGGGACTAATTATAGGCTCTATGTCAAACTTATTTGCACTTTTTTCTACTAATTATTCTTCATCATTCTACGTCTTTACTAAAAATTAACCTTCTTTTTTATTTATAAGTTTAGTAAGAGATATAGCAAAATTGGTAAACACAATTTTAGAATTTACATTTCTTGAAATTGAATAATGACAATCCTCAATTAATGTGATTATTTCAATTAGATTAGAGCTATGTACAAAAGGAGAAAGTTTGTCAATTTTAAAATCTGTATTTGAAGAAAAGGATCCAAGGTCTTTTGAGCTATAACTTATTAACATGGCCTCTCTAATAAGGTATGAGGAATAGCTTAAAAAATCTTTTTGCTGATCTCTAGATATGGAGGATAGTTTTTCGGACCATTTTGTAAGATCAAGAATTGCAGCTTTACTCTTTTTAGCTAAAAAAGCGAAGCGTAAGCACTCAACAAAGTTGTTTTCGTGAGATATAGAGTCAGATTCTTCATCCAGGTAACTTAATGACCTTGCCATGCTTCCTCTTGATGTATTTACAATCAAATTGTAGTCAATACCACTAAAATTTTCTTTTAAATAATTTTTATGATCACTTTTGTTTATTGGACTTAAGTTTGAAATTTGACAACGAGAAATTATAGTTGGTAGAATAGCCTGAATGTTTGACGTAATTATAATAAAGTATGTATTAACAGGGGGCTCCTCAAGAATCTTTAAGAGCTTATTTGATGTCTGTGGCATCATAGTTTCTGCTCCCCAAAAAATAAAAACCTTGTTTCCCCCCAAATATGATTTAAGTGCAGATTTTTTTTGCACCTTTTCAATTTCAGAAACTTTAATTGAACCTTGAGACACAGTATTACCAATATAGCTTGACCATTTTTGATAATTACCAAAAGTATTTTCTTTTAAGAACGAAAGCCATTCTGAATAAACATTTTCATCATCTTTAACCGATGCAAAAGATGGAAACGAAAAATGGAGATCAGGATGATCATAAATATTACCTCGAAAAGAAGAGTCATTTTTTAGAAGAGATTTTGCAATTTCAATAGCTAAATTTAAACCACCATAACCATCTCTATCAACTAAAATTTTTGACTGTGGAAAAGAATTTTTTAAGATAGAATTATAGATTTTTTCTTTTATATCATGCTGCCCTAAAATTCTATCTAAATTCATACTCAAATATATATCATATTATATCTTTGTCGACAAAATAATATTAACATGAATCTTCTTAAAAGTCAAAAATTTAATAATAAGAAAGTTATTATTAGAGTCGACTTAAATGTTCCTTTAAATGAAAAAAATGAGGTTACGGACTATACTAGAATAGAGGCAATAAAGGAGACGGTCAATTTTGTTATTGACAATGGAGGCTCATGTATTTTGCTTTCTCATCTTGGAAGGCCAAAAGAAAAAGATGAAAGCTTATCATTAAAAAATATCTTAGACTCTGTTTTAAAGACTTTAGATAAACCTGTTCTTTTTTTTCAAGACTGCATTGGAGAAGAAGCAGAACGAGCTACAAAAAAACTAAAACCAGGAGAAATTATTTTGATGGAAAACCTAAGATTTTATAAAGAGGAGACAGAGGGAGACAAATTGTTTGCAGAAAAACTATCAAGATTGGGGGACGTTTATATAAATGATGCATTTGGAACGTGCCATAGAGAGCATGCTTCAACCTATGTAATTGCAAAATACTTTCCAGAGGATAAATATGTTGGGAAATTATTACAAAAAGAACTTGAAGCAATTAGTCAAATCGCAGAGCAAGGGAGAAAACCAGTACTTGCAATTTTAGGAGGAGCTAAGGTTTCAAGTAAACTAAATATTTTATATAATCTAATTGAAAGGGTGGATAAGATAATTATTGGCGGAGGAATGGCTTACACTTTTATAGCAGCACAGGGAGGAGAAATAGGAGATTCTTTGATTGAAAGGGACTTAAAAGAAAATGCAAATGAGATTCTAGAGATTGCAAATAGATTAAACAAAGAAATTATTCTACCTGATGATATAAAAGCATCAACCGATTTTGATGATAACGATTTAATTAAAATTTTTGATTCAAATAAGATTGAAAGTGGATGGATGGGCTTAGATATTGGACCAAAAACAATTGATAAATTTAATAAAGTAATTCTATCAAGTAAAACAATTTTTTGGAATGGCCCTGTGGGTGTCTTTGAAAAAGAGGCGTTTTTAGATGGAACTAAATCAGTTTGTAATTCATTAAAAGAAGCAAAGATTAAGGGGGCTAATGTAATTGTTGGAGGAGGAGATTCAATAGCAGCACTTAAAAAACTTGGAAAAGAAGACTGGGTTAGCTATATTTCAACAGGAGGAGGTGCCCTTTTGGAAAGCCTGGAAGGTAAAACACTTCCTGGAGTTAAAGCATTGCTTAATGAGAATTAAAGCTTTTTATAAAACAATATTAACTTTTTCGATTTTCGTCCTATTATGGGCATGTAATTCGAATGGTTCAAATGCGTATGTTCCAGAATCAAGTGGAAATATCAATGCAATAACCGTGGTAATGCCCCAAGTATCGTGGAGTGAATCATTAGGAACTCATGTAAGAAATATACTAATGGAACCCTACGAAGGTCTTCCTTTTGACGAGCCAAAATATGATTTGTATCATCTTGACCCATCTATTTTCAATGGTTTTGCTAGGAGTGGAAGAAATATAGTTTTTTTCCAAAAAGACACATCCAATCAAGGTTTTAGGTTGATTAAAAATTTATGGGCAAGACCACAGATATCTGGACTTATTACTGGAGAAGATGAAGAAGTTATGAAGTTTTATTTTGATGAAAATAAAGACCTTCTTTTAAGATCAATAAATGAGAACGAAAGATTAGAAAAGATCAGAAGAATGTCAAAAGCTCTAAATAAAGATAAAGAATTAGCAGACAGATTTGGTGTATCAATGATCTTCCCCGATGCTTATAAAACAGTGAAAGATACAACTAACTTTGTGTGGATTGAGAAGGAAGTATATAAAGGACACCTGAACATTGTAGCTTACACATTACCCTTGGATATAGATCTTAAGAAAATTGAGGAAAGAATACCTGCAATAAGAGATTCAATTGGAAAAATTTATGTTCCAGGAAGAGTGCCAGGCTCTTATATGATAACTGAGAGAGCGTATTTACCGTATTATTATAAAACTAGCGTGAATAACCTTGAAGCCATTCTAACTAAAGGAACATGGGAGGTCCAAAACGATTTTATGGCAGGACCCTACATAAATTATATTGTAAAGGATACTATAAATAAGAGGAATATTGTAATTGAAGGATTCTCCTTTGCACCCTCGGAGAGCAAAAGAGATTATATGTTTGAACTAAACACCATAATAACTACACTGAAGCTAGTAAATTAGAATACTATTCTTTTGTTTCTTCTTCTTCCTCTTTTGTAGCTTTTTTAAACTCCTTAATTCCGCTTCCAAGCCCCCTCATAAGTTCAGGAATTTTTCTACCACCAAAAAGTAGAAGAACGACAATAATAATTAGAATAATTTGAGGTCCACCTATCATATTTGAAAATTTATGGAACTATGTTCCAAAAACAAATTTAAAGAATTATTTTTTGTAATATGAATTTATTAAACAGATAATAACTTCTAATTAACTATATATATATTTGCAATAATGCCAAGAAAGAAAAAAAACATCTTATATGAGAAGCTTTCTACTAGGTTTCATATCCTATTAGTTAATGAAAAAACTTTGGCAAAAAAAAAACTTTTTTCTTCCTCAACTACAAGTTTAATTGTTTCATTATTTTTTGTGTTTATACTTTTACTTTCAACATCTTTCTTATTTATATATTTTACACCTTTAAAAGAGTACTTTAGAGGGTATACGAGTGTTGAATTAAGAGAAAGTGCTATACAAAATGCTTTAAAACTAGATTCCCTTGAAAATCTCTACATTATTCAATCTAGATACATAAACTCAATGAAGGATTTGCTTGCAGGAAATATTTCCTATGAAGATTTAAGTCAAGATAGTATAAGGGTTCAAAGTAATGCTATTGAATTAGAGCTTATTAAAGCAAATGAAGAAGATTCTTTGTTAAGAGCAGTAGTTGAAGAAGAGGACAAATACAATACCTTTGATATCTTAGGGGAAAGATTTACCACAGTTTTATTTCCTCCAGTAAACGGAGGGCTTTCTTCTGGCTTCGACCCAGATAATAAACACTATGGTGTAGATATTGTAATGCCGGAAAACACACCTGTTCACTCAATTAGCGAAGGAACTATAGTCTTTTCTGAATGGACAACGGAAACAGGATATGTAATTATTATTGAACACTTAAATGGTCTTACATCAGTATATAAACACAACTCATCAATAGTTAAGTCTCAAGGAGAAACAGTAGAAACAGGTGAAATCATTGCTTTTACAGGAAATACTGGTGAGCTAACTACAGGCCCTCACTTACATTTTGAGCTTTGGTATCAGAGTGAACCAGTTGATCCACAGAGTTATATTGAATTCTAGATGAAAACAATAATTGCAATTTTATATGCCCATTTGGTAAAAAGACGAAACAAACAATGGATTGAAAATCCAATAAAATGGCAAACAAACACTTTCAAAAAACTAATAAAAAATGGTGTAAAAACAGAGTTTGGAAAAAATCATGATTTTGAAAATATTTACTCTTATGAACAGTATAGAGAAAAGGTTCCTGTAAGAGACTATGAAGAGTTGAGACCCTATATTGATAAAGTAGTTAATGGTCAAAAAGACATTTTATGGCCAGGAAAGCCCTTATACTTTGCAAAGACCAGCGGAACCACCTCAGGAGCAAAATATATTCCTATTACCAAAGAGTCTATAAAAACACATATTAGATCTGCGCGAGATGCTTTGTTAAATTATTTCCTTAAAACAAAAAATTTCAAACCCCTAAAGGGTAAACATATGTTTCTGCAAGGTAGTCCGGAATTAGATAAGAAAAAAGGAATATATCACGGAAGACTTTCGGGAATTAGTGCTCATTATGTACCAAAGCTTTTTCTTCGTAACAGAAAACCATCATGGAATACTAATTGTGTTGAAGATTGGGATGATAAAGTAGAAGCTATAATCAAAGAAACAATTGGAGAAAAAATGACAATAATTGCAGGAATTCCATCTTGGGTGCAAATGTATTTTGAAAAAATTGTGTTAAAAGAAGGCAAAACAATTTCTCAAGTTTTTCCGGATCTTTCCCTATATGTATATGGAGGTGTAAGCTACGAGCCATATCGACAAATTTTTGATAAATTATTCGGAAAGAGTATAGACACGTTGGCCACTTTTCCTGCTTCTGAGGGATTTTTTGGCTATCAGGACCAGTTCAACAAAGATCAAACAGACCTTCTACTACTTCTAAACAATGATATTTTCTATGAGTTTATAAAAGCAGAAGATTTTCTTTGTGGTAAGTATAAGAGAATATCAATTAAAGATGTAGAACTAGATGTAAATTATCTATTAATAATATCAACATCAGCAGGATTATGGTCCTACAATATTGGAGATACAATCAAGTTTACTTCGATAAACCCTTATAGAATCATTGTTTCAGGAAGAATAAAACATTTTTTATCAGCTTTTGGGGAACATGTAATTTCTGAAGAGGTCGAGAAGGCAATGGAGGTGGCAACAAAACTACATAATGTTGCAATAAGAGAGTTTACTGTTGCACCAAACGTTAATCCTAAAAATATACTTCCGCATCATGAATGGTATGTAGAATTTGAAAATTTTCCAGAGGACATGTTGGCGTTTACCAAAACTTTGAATGATGAAATGATAAATCAAAACATATATTATAAAGATTTAATTGATGGAAAAATTCTTAAGAGCCTTGAGGTCATGCCGGTTGAAATAGGGGGATTCAATAACTATATGAAATCTGTTGGAAGACTTGGTGGACAAAACAAAGTACCTAGGTTATCTAATGACAGAAAAATTGCAGATAATTTAAAAACAATAAAAGATTGAAACAAAATATTATACTTAGTTATTCAATAAATAGAAGTTTTGTTAAATCAGACATCTATATTTTTGAGGCATTAGGTTATAATGTTCAAAAAATCTTGTCAAGACCACATAAAAGCACCATATATTTTATATGGAACAGAACAAAAGAACTGATAAAATCTTTATTGTATATACCAAGTTCAAAAATTGTTGTTTCTTGGTTTAATGACTATCACTCCCTAATACCAATTATTATATCCAGATTTTTTAAAAAAAAATCTGTTATTATTGTAGGAGGTTATGATGCGATTGTTGATTATGAAAATAAACACGGAATATTTTTCAAACAGAATACACGGTCTAAAATAGCAAGACTTAATTATAACTTGGCTTCGGAAATATGGGTAGTTCACAAATCACTTATTAAAGGCTGTGACAAGGCAGCTAGTAAATTTAATGTTATTTCAGGGGTTGAGAATTTTATTCAAAATAAACCACTTAAAATAAAAGAGATAAACACAGGATATGATTCAAGATTTTGGAATTATGACGAAACAATAAAAAAATCAGGTATTCTAACTGTTGCATTTTTTTCTGATAAAAGAGTCATCAATATTAAAGGCTTAAACAACTTTAATAGATTGGCCTCTTTGGTTCCCAATAAAGAATTTTTGATTGTAGGAGAATCTGGAATAAATATATCAGATTATATTAAGTTAGAACCAAACGTTAAGGTCATAGGAGTTCAAAATAAGCTACAAATCAGGAGTTTGTATCAAAAGTCAAAGTTTTATTTCCAAGGCTCGAGATTGGAGGGCTTGCCTAACTCACTATGTGAAGCAATGTTATGCGGATGTGTACCTATAGGATCTCAAGTATTTGGAATACCTGATGCTATTGGTTCAACAGGAATTTTATTTAACCTTGAAAAAGATCTTGAGAAAGTAGCAGATTTCATTAATTCTAATATTGGAACAAAGGAATTTAAAAATGCTAGAAAAAGAATAAAGAAAAAATTCAGTCTTGCTTCAAGAATTGAAAAAATAAAAGAAAATATTTGATTTGAAGATAGGTGTACTAGGATATATTGGTTCAAGAAATATTGGGGATTATGTTCAAACCAAGGCCGCAATTGACTTGATACACCCGGTTAATCATACGGTTCTTGATAGAGAAGACCTTCATAAATTTAAAGGACCTAAGATAAAGACAATCATCAATGGATGGTTTATGGAAAATCCTAAAAATTGGCCACCAAACAATAATATATCTCCATTATTTATTTCTTTTCATATTAATCCTTCTGCAGAGAAAGAGCTACTAAAACCAGAATCATTAAATTATCTAAAACAACATGAACCTATTGGATGTAGGGACACTTATACTCAAAACCTACTTCAAAAGAAAGGAATTAAATCATACCATTCATCTTGTATAACCACAACTTTTAATAGAGATAAATACATTAATAATAAAATTAAACCAGAAGGGGTTATTGTAATAGGAGCATTTGACAGACTAAACCCATCAATTGACTTTAGCTCAATATATAAGTTAATATTTTCACTAATCAAATATCCAATACATAAGGTTCAATATCTGATAAAGAAGCAATCTTTTGAAAACCACCTAAGTAATCAAAATATAATAGTTAAGAGACATCAACAAACACCAAAAAGAAAAATTTCATCTCATAATCAAGGGCTTAATCTTGCCAACGACATGTTGAAAGAAATTGCTAATAGTGAAATTATAATTACTTCTAGAATTCATGCAGCTTTACCTGCTTTAGCAATGGGCCTTAGGGTGATTTTTATTAATGAAGGATTAAGTCACAAGAATCATAAATCAAGAATAGTAGATGTAAATAAATTTTTTATGACTGTAAGTTTAAAAGAATTTTTTATGACTAATTTAGAGACAATACAAAAAAATACTGATCATAAAGTTTATTTCAAGAAAATCAAAGAAACAGTAACTAAATTTATAAATGAATGAATGTTTTGGTTTTAGGCTCAGGAGGAAGAGAACATGCAATAATCAGAAGCTTTACAAACAGCAAACAAGTAAGTAAAATTTATGCTCTTCCGGGTAATGGCGGAACTAGCACAATTGCAACAAATATTCAAGGTGACGTAAATGACTTCACAAAAATAAAAGAAGAAGTAATTAATAACAATATCTCTTTGGTCTTTGTCGGACCAGAGGATCCAATAGTAAATGGTATTTATGATTTTTTTAAATCAGATGATTTCCTAAAAAATATTAAAATTATTGCACCAAGTAAAAATGCAGGACAACTTGAGGGTAGTAAAGAGTTTGCAAAAAAATTTATGGAGAGGTACAACATACCCACTGCTAAACATGGTACGTTTACAAAAGAGAATATTAATCAATCTGATGCTTTTTTGGAAAGCATGACCCCTCCGTATGTTCTAAAAGCAGACGGTCTTGCAGCTGGCAAGGGAGTTTTAATTATTAATAATCTGCAGGAAGCTAAAGATGAACTAAGAAGCATGATTTTAGATAAAAAATTTGGCGATTCATCATCAAAAGTTGTTATAGAGGAGTTTTTAGATGGAATAGAGTTGTCATGTTTTGTTCTCACTGACGGGAAGAATTACAAAACACTCCCATTTGCTAAAGATTATAAAAAAATTGGAGAGGGAGACACTGGTTTAAACACCGGGGGAATGGGTGCAATATCCCCTGTTCCATTTTTAGATGATAAGTTTCTAGAAAAAATTGAAGAAAGAATTATAAAACCTACAATCTATGGCATTAAAAAAGAAGACATGGAATACACGGGTATTGTTTTTATTGGATTAATTAAAGTGGGTGAAGATCCTTATGTAATAGAATATAATGTCAGAATGGGAGACCCTGAAACTGAAGTTGTTTTTCCAAGAATCAAAAATGATCTTTTTGATCTTTTAAATTCAATGGGTACAACGGATTTTGAAAAAATAAAATTAATAATTGATGATGAACATGCTGCCACAATAATTATGGTCTCAGGTGGATACCCTCTGAATTATGAAAAAAATAAAATAATTTCAGGTTTAACAAAAGAAACAGACTCCATAATTTTTCATGCTGGAACAAAAAAAGTTGATGATACTTTTTTAACCAATGGAGGAAGGGTTATTGCTGTAACATCTCTATCGAAAAACTACAGGGATGCTTTAAAATCATCATATAATCAGATAAAAAAAATAAGCTTTGACCAAGCTTACTTCAGGCAAGATATAGGTTTTGATTTATAGGAAAGAATGAGAAGTAACATCCTTGTCTTCCTCTCCATTGTTATCAAACTCTTTTAACTTTTTAATCCAGTAAGCAGCTCCAATTATAGCAATTAATATAAATGTCCAAGAAACAATATTTGCTATATACCAACTATCGTATTGAATAGTTCTTAATAAATCAAAAGGGAGGAAAAGAATTTCTTCAAAAAGCCAAGCTAGGGAATAAAAAAAGTCTTTAACCATAATTAAATTTTTATACAAAATTAATACATTGAAGTATGTTTGCAAAGACATTTGAAAAATTTTCTTACACTTCAGTTGTTATACCTACACTTCTTCTTTTAGGAATTTCATATTACTATACAACTCTTGAAATAACAGAGTCATTATTTGAATCAAAATTCATTAATGGAATTTTAATTTTTGGAGCATTAGCACTATCATGTTATTCTATAGATACAGTTACTAGACAACTGACAATAGAAAGGACAAACAGGAACGCATACCATTTATTATTGTATCCATTAATTATTATGTGTTATCCAGTTGAGTCGATTGACATGAGATTTATAGTATCATCAGCAGTAATATGGGCAGCATGGAGAAATGTGAGAATATTTGTTGAAATTAATAATCCTGAAAGGAAAAATAAAAGATTACTTGATGCCTCTGTTCTTCTTAGTTTTTCCTCATTGATAATTGTTGAAAACCTAATTATTTTTATTTACCCCCTCATTGTTCTAATTACTTCAAATATTAACAGAGATTTTAAATATTTTATAATAATTTTTATGACTCCGCTTATTATTCTGCCTTCAGGATATGTGCTTTTATCTTTTTTATCACTAGATACTTATTTGTTCAGTTCTTACTTTTTTGGAGATCAACTTCAAATATTTGATGAATTTAAGCTTTTTCTGCCCTTTAACTATATCCCTATATATGTTGTTTTTATATTATACATATTATCAGTGATACTTAAATTTAATAGAGCTTCTGGATTACAGAGAAGAATTTTAGATTTTGTTGGTATTCTCTTCTTTATATTAACAGCCTACTTTTTTTCTATGAATCAGGAACTCACTGGCTCTGAGTTTCATTATCTATCACTTATATTAGTTTATTTCATATCTCAAATTTTTGTAAAAAAAATAAAGAGTTTATATGTAAACTTTATCTTTATAGTTTTGATTGCTACATTAGTAACTTTTAACTTTTTTATATGACAAAAACTGCAATAAGTTCTCTTGCTATTAAAGTATTTGAAAAATCTGTATATGATTATCATGTTCACGATGATATAAACAAATTAGCTTCTAATCCATATGACAAAAAAGACTTTGAACATTTGCTCTATGAAAAGAATTGGATTGATACTGTCCAGTGGCATTATGAAGATATCATAAGAGACCCTTACATAGATCCAAAAGAAGGAATGAAACTTAAGAGGCTTATTGATAGTTCTAACCAAAAAAGAACAGAGATGGTAGAATATATAGATTCCTATTTCTTAAAGTTATATTCTAATATCATATCAAAAGCTGATGCTAAAGTAAATACTGAAAGTCCTGCATGGGCTCTAGATAGACTTTCGATATTAATTCTAAAAATATACCACATGAAAGAGGAGTCTCTGAGAGAAGATGTAAGTGAGCAGCATAGAAAAAAATGTAATCAAAAACTTCAAGTTCTTCTTGAACAAAGAAAAGATTTGTCAGAATCTATAGATCACCTTCTCAAAGATTTATCAAAAGGTAAAAAGATAATGAAGGTTTATAAACAAATGAAAATGTACAATGATGAAACCTTAAACCCAGTTCTTTATAAAAAAGATGAATAAAAAAAATGATAGACCAATTTTGGTTTATAGGTTTTCTTCACTTGGGGATATAGCAATGACTATTCCTGTATTGAGATCATTTTTCCATTCATACCCTAATCAAAAAATTCTTTTTATATCTAGACCTTACGCTTCACCGCTATTTAAAGAATTTGAAAACTTAGAATTTATACCCATAGATTTTAATAATTATAGAGGATTAGGAGGCCTGTTTAGTCTTTTTTCAAAACTCTATGTAAAAAGGGTAAAAGCAGTCGTTGATCTTCATGGAGTTTTAAGGACAAAAATTTTAAATCTACTTTTTACATTAACATTTACAAAAGTAAAATCTATAGACAAAGGAAGGTATGAGAGAAAAAAATTGATTAGAAAAAAAAATAAAATTTTTAAACCGTTAACCCACGTTCACTACAAATACTCTGATGTTTTTAGAGGAATTGGATACCCTGTTGATTTGAGCAATCATGAATACCCAATAAAACCCTTTTTAAATCAAGAAAGTATAGAAAAAGAAATATTATCTAAAAACACGCAAAAAAAAATAATTGGTATTGCTCCTTTTGCAGCTCATAAAGGAAAAAATTATCCTCTAGATTTGATGCAAAAGGTAATTGCATATCTTCAGAAAGATCATATAATCTATCTGTTTGGTGGAGGAAGCGATAACCTAAAACAACTGAATATTTGGGAAAATGTATATGATAATGTAATTGACCTATCAAACAAACTTAACCTTGAACAACAAATCAATATTATACATTATTTAGACTTAATGATATCTATGGATTCCGCTAATGGACATCTTGCAGCAAATTACAATATTCCTGTTTTAACACTTTGGGGGATGACTCATCCATTTTGTGGATTTATGCCATTTGATCAACCCCAAGAAAATTCAATTACAATTGACAGAAACAATTTCCCTTATATTCCAACTTCAATCTTTGGTAATAAAATTCCAAAAGACTACGAGAATGCTTTTAGATCAATTGACCCAAAAACTGTTATTGAAAAGGCATTAGAAATTTTATCTTTAACTAAACTTCATCATAATTAATCTCAACTTCATCTGATGCAGGACGAGCTTGACAAGAAAGTATATATCCATTATCAACTTCATCATCGGTCAAAATTTGATTATTATCCATTTTCACAGACCCTTTATTTAGCTTTGCAAGACATGAACTACAGATACCTCCCTGACATGAGTATGGAGCATCAATATCATTTTCAAGAGCAAGCTCTAATATTGTTTTGTCATCTTGCATTTCAAGATTGTGCTCAATATCATCACAGATAATTTTAATTTTCTTTGACATATATGAATTATTGTTAGGGCAATAATAATAATAATTCAATATATATTTAAAATAAATATTGTAATTTAATTATCCAACTTTAAAAAAATGAAAAATTATACTAAATCAGCAAGCTGTTGTATACTGGAAAAAAATAGCTCTATTAAGGGTGAATTCAAATCTGAGTGTGACTTTAGAGTTGATGGAGACTTTGAAGGAACGATTGAAACAAATGGAAAAGTAGTAATAGGTAAAAATGGCCGTATTCAGGGGACTGTAGTATGCTCATCTGCAGATATTGAAGGGTCTATTAAAGGAACTATTCATGTAGAAGACTTATTATCAATAAGATCGACTGGAGAAGTTAAAGGAGATGTTGTTATGTCTAAGTTAGTTGTAGAGGCAGGAGCTGTTTTCAATGCTAAATCTTCAATGAAAGTAGAAGGTGCAGTAGATTCTTCTATAAAAAAGATCACAAATTTTAAAGAAGCTCGTGAAAAAACAGCCTAAACCTTGGATAATTCTTTCAGGTTTAGTTTTTCAAATTGCAGCTGTAATGTACCTTCTAGTTAGACTTGGAGCATGGGCTGATTCAAATTTTCAAAATCAATCTAATCAATATACTTTGGCACTATCATTCCTTGGTATTATTCTCATAATTTTTTTAATTCTTTCACAGACAAAAAATTTAAAATAACTTTTTAAATTTTGACCTAAAATGATTTTAAAAATATCTATTTATACCTTACATTTGTCGCGCAATACTTAATCCACCTAGTTTAAGCATGGTACACAGAATTAGCAGATTTTTCTTTCTTTCATTAATGCTAGTTTGCACCTCTTTTGGTTACGCTTTAGAAGAAGAGAAAGAACAAACACTGCAAGAAGAAATCACCGAGTATATCTATCACCATGTTCAAGACTCGCATGACTTTTCACTTTTCTCTACTAAGGATAAAAAAACTGATGAGAAGAAGTACTATGGATTTCCTCTACCAGTAATTCTTATAGATGACGGGGTGAAATTTTTTATGTCATCCAAACTTGATCATGGAAATAAAGTTGTTGAGTCCTCAGGAAAATATTATAAGCTTTATCATGGAAAGATATATAATACGGATAAAGAGGGATATATTTCTTATGATGAAAATGGTAATGTAAACAATGCAAGACCTTTAGATCTTTCAATTACTAAAAGTGTTTTTTCAATACTACTAGTTTCAATACTTATGTTTTATCTTTTTAGGTCACTTGCAAGGTCATATAACGATAATAACCAAATTGCTAAAGGTGTTGGAAGATTTTTTGAGCCAATTGTTATCTACATAAGAGATGAAATTGCAATACCTAGTATAGGAGAAGAGAAGTATAAAAAGTACATGTCTTTTTTACTTACCCTATTCTTTTTTATTTGGTTTTTAAATCTTTTAGGATTAAGTCCTCTAGGTGTTAATGCCACTGGAAACATAGCAGTAACATTTGGATTAGCACTTATTACCTTTTTAATAACAAACTTTACTGCAAATAAAACTTATTGGAAACATATTTTTTGGATGCCAGGTGTACCAGTATGGTTAAAGCCTTTTTTAGCACCTGTAGAACTATTAGGGGTAATAATCAAACCTTTTTCTTTAATGATCAGATTATATGCTAATATTCTCGCAGGTCATGTAGTATTATATAGCTTAATTGGACTAATTTTTATCTTTAAAAATTTAGTTGGATCAAGCTTATCTCTCGTCCTAGTATTTTTTATATCCTTAATCGAAATACTTGTAGCTTTGTTACAAGCGTATATTTTTACGCTTTTATCTGCATTGTATTTTGGTTTTGCAGTACAAGAGGACGAACACTAATTAAACTAAATGTATAACTTAAATTTATAAAAATGGAAATACCAAAAATAATCGGAGCAGGAATTGTAATAATTGGAACTGGAATCGGGATCGGCATGATCGGTCGTGGCGCTATGGATGCAATTGGAAGACAACCTGATGCTTCAAATAAAATTCTTGTTGCAGCTATTGTTATAGCAGCACTAATAGAGGGAATTGCTTTTGCTGCATTGTTTGCCGTTAATTAATAATACTAACTTATGGAAAAGTTAATAAGTGAATTTTCTTCTGGTCTTTTTTTCTGGCAGACTATAATATTTGTTACGCTAATTTTCTTATTAAGAAAATATGCGTGGAAACCTATATTGGATACTGTTAACGAAAGAGAGAAATCTATACGAGACTCTCTAAATTCAGCGAAAGAAGCAAAAAAAGAAATGGAAAATATTCAAGCGGAGAACAAAAAAATTCTACAAGAAGCAAGAGCTGAAAGTGATGCAATGATTAATCAGGCAAAACAATCAGGTAAAGAGCTAGTTGAAAAGGCAAAATCTGATGCTAGGTCTGAGGCAGAAAACATTTTAGTACAAGCCAGGTCTTCGATAGAAAATGAGAAAAGAGCAGCTATGAAAGAAATTAAAAATCAAGTTGCGGATCTTTCAATTGACATCGCTACAAAAGTTCTTGAGCAAGAGCTTGATAAAGATAAAAATCATGAATTTATAGATAAGCTTTTAAACCAAAAAAAGTTTAATTAAATAATATGACTATCACAACAACATCTAAAAGATATGCTAAAGCTTTGATTCTAAATGCAATTGATCAAGGAAAGCTTGACATGTTGTTTGAAGAAATATTATACTTTTCTTCTATTTTAGAAGATTCAGAAGAATTAAAAGACTTTATATCAAATCCTACAATTTCAAAAGACCTCAAAAAATCTTTACTGAATGATATTACTGGCAATTCGTTGCCCAATATTTCAGTTTTATTTAATCTTTTAACAGTAAAAAACAGGATAGATATAATTCTTAGTGTTTGTTCTTCCTTTGTCAAGTTATATTATAATCACAAAAATATTGTTGAGGTTACAGTTACAACTCCAGTCGAAATTTCTGATGAAGTTGAATTATCAATTAAGAAGTATATCTCATCAATCAAAAAAGGTGAAGTTAAATTGACAAAAAAGAAGGATGAAAGCTTGATCGCAGGCTTTACGCTTGACTTTGACAACACCAGACTAGATGCAAGTATTAAAAAGAGAATAAGCATGATGAAAAAGCAACTTAAAACAAATTAAATAATAAAAAATGCAAAAAATTAAACCAGCTGAGGTATCAGCATTATTAAAAAAACAATTAGAGTCAGCTGACATTCAATCATCCTTTGATGAAATTGGAACTGTACTTGAGGTAGGGGATGGAATAGCAAGGGTTTATGGTCTTACCAACGCCCAGTATGGAGAGCTTGTTGCCTTTGAAAATGGCCTACAAGGTATGGTACTAAATCTTGAGGAGGATCATGTTGGAGTTGTATTATTTGGACCTTCAAAAGGTATCAAAGAAGGAGATAATGTTAAGCGTACAAATCAAATTGCATCAATCAAAGTAGGAGAAGGAATATTAGGAAGAGTTGTTGATACACTTGGGAACCCTATAGATGGTAAAGGACCTATTGAAGGAGAATTATTTGAAATGCCTATTGAAAGAAAAGCTCCAGGTGTAATATATCGTCAGCCGGTGAATGAACCTTTACAGACTGGGATAAAATCTATTGACGCTATGATACCAATTGGAAGAGGTCAGAGAGAGTTAGTTATTGGTGATAGACAGACAGGTAAAACAACAGTTTGTATTGATACAATTTTAAATCAAAAAGAGTTCTATGATGCAGGGGAGCCTGTTTTTTGTATTTATGTTGCGATTGGACAAAAAGCATCAACTGTAGCTGCAATTACAAAAACATTAGAAGATAAAGGAGCTCTTGCTTATACAGTAATTGTTGCAGCTAATGCATCTGACCCTGCTCCAATGCAAGTTTTTGCTCCATTTTCAGGAGCTTGTATCGGAGAATATTTTAGAGATACAGGAAGACCTGCTTTAATTATTTATGATGATTTATCTAAACAAGCAGTGGCATATAGAGAAGTTTCATTACTACTTAGAAGACCTCCTGGAAGAGAGGCTTACCCGGGAGACGTTTTCTACCTCCACTCAAGGTTACTAGAAAGGTCAGCTAAAGTTGTAAATGATGATAAAGTAGCAAGTGGAATGAACGATTTGCCAGATTCATTAAAATCGAAAATAAAAGGTGGGGGATCATTAACTGCATTACCAATTATTGAAACACAAGCTGGAGATGTATCAGCATATATTCCAACAAATGTAATTTCAATAACTGATGGTCAAATATTTTTAGAGTCAGACCTTTTTAATTCAGGTGTAAGACCAGCTATTAATGTTGGAATATCTGTATCAAGAGTTGGAGGATCTGCTCAAATAAAATCAATGAAAAAAGTGGCTGGTACGTTGAAATTAGATCAAGCACAATACAGAGAACTTGAGGCATTTTCTAAGTTTGGTTCTGATTTAGATGCAGCAACCCTAAATGTCATTGAAAAAGGTAGAAGAAATGTTGAAATTCTTAAGCAGAATCAAAATGATCCATTTCAAGTGGAAGATCAGGTAGCAATAATTTATGCAGGATCTCAAAACCTTCTTAAAGATGTTCCTGTTGAAAAAGTTAAGGCATTTGAGGAAACATTTCTTCAAGAACTTAGAAAAAATCATAAGAAACTTTTAAGTGAGTTGAAAGCTGGAAAAATTTCTGATAAAGAAACTGATGAGATTAAAAAAATTGCTGAAAAAATTGCAAAAACGTTTTAAATAATGTCTGGATTAAAAGAGATAAGAAATAGAATTACTTCTGTATCTTCAACGATGCAGATTACCAATGCTATGAAAATGGTGTCTGCAGCTAAATTGAAGAAGGCTCAAGACTCAATTTCAGCAACTTTGCCTTATTCTAATAAGTTATCTGAGTTGATAAAAAATATTTCTGCCTCAACAGACTCCGATGATACTAATCCTCTATTTGAGAAAAGAGAGTCAATAAATCTTCTAATTATTGCTATAACATCCAATAAAGGTTTATGTGGAGGATTTAATTCTAATATTATAAAAGAAGTAAATAATATCAAAAAATCCAGTTCATTTAAAAAAGTAGACATATTAACCATTGGGAAAAAAGGAGATGACATTCTTTCAAAAAAGTTTCAGGTAATAAGCTCTCATAATGATGTTTATGAAAAATTTAATTATAACAATATCAAGGGAATATCTGAAAAAGTAATTAAGAAATTTTCTGACAAGGAATATGATGAAGTTATACTTGTTTACAATCATTTTAAAAATGCAGCAACTCAAATCGTAACTAAAGAACAGTATCTTCCAATTGAAGAAAGTACTCAAGAAAATAATTCTGTATCTGGAGACTATATATTTGAACCAAATAAGCCTAAGATTTTAAATGAATTAATTCCAAAATCTTTATCTATCCAGCTGTTCAAGGCAATCTCAGATTCTATTGCAGGAGAACACGGAGCAAGAATGACTGCGATGCATAAAGCTACAGATAATGCGTCTGAGTTAAGAGATCAGCTTAAGCTTACATACAATAAAGCAAGACAGACAGCAATTACAAATGAAATTCTAGAAATTGTAGGAGGTGCAGAAGCGCTAAACTCTTAATTTAATTAAACAGTATAAACTTTTGTATTTTAGAGAATAAATCAATTAAATGAAAATATTTATTCCAATGGCTGGAAAGGGTACTAGGCTAAGACCTTTTACTTTAACTTGTCCTAAACCTCTTATAAATATCTTAGATAAACCTATAGTTGAACACTTAATTGATCAAATTACTTCAAAGGTTGAAAGTAATATTGACGAGATAGTTTATATACTTGGCGATGAATTATATTTCAACTCCGAGGTGGTAAATTCCCTTAAAATAATTTCAGAGAAATATAATGCAAAAACTAAAATTTATAGGCAACTTGAACAGCTAGGAACTGGACATGCAATAATGTGTGCAGAAGAATCTTTGTCAGGCCCGTCAATTATTGCATATGCTGATACAATGATTCAAGGTAATATTGAAATTGACACTAATGTAGATGGAATAATGTGGGTTAAGAAAGTTGATAATCCATCATCATATGGAGTGGTAAATCTAGACAATGAAAATAAAATTATAGAGCTTATAGAAAAGCCATCTGAGTTTATCTCAGATCTAGCAGTAGTAGGGATTTATTATTTTAAGGAAGCTGCAAATCTAAGAGGATATTTAAAAAATCATTTATCTGAAAAGTTAAGTCCAGGAAAAGAGTACCATCTTAATTATGGGATTGAAAAGATGATAAAAAATGGTGACAGTTTTATTCCTAAAGAAATTGATGTATGGATGGACTGTGGAACTCCTGAATTATTACTTAATTCAACTAAAATAATCATGGATGCTTACCCTAATAATATTAATAATAATGAAACCTATGATAAGGAAGTTATAATCAATCCTCCTGTATTTATTGGCAAAAATGTAAAAATTCAAAATTCAACCATTGGACCATATGTAAGTATTGGGGATAACTGTCTGATCGAAAATACTAAAATTAATAATTCTATAATTTTTAAAGGTGTGAAGGTTAATAATTCTAGTATAGATAATTCTATCATAGGGTCATATTCTATATACGAAGGTTCTGGGTCAGAAATATTTTTGGGAGATAATACAAAATCAAAAAAATTATGAAGTTTAAGGGAATAAAGCTATTTATAATACTTGGTTTATTACTTATACAAGCCTGTTCAACAAAGAAACAAATTATAAGTAATACTCCCCTTGATTCTATTGAAACGAATGAAATAATCAAAAACACAAGAAAGTCAGAAATTAAATTTAATAATCTAAGAAATAGAGTTAGGGTTGAATATAATAATGGAAAATCTATTCAGACAATAACACTTAGTTTAAGAGCTAGTCAAGATGAAAATCTATGGATCAGCGCATCTATGATTGTGCCTATTGCAAAAGTTTTAATAACTAATGAAAGGATAGTTTTTTATGAAAAATTTCAAAAAACTTATTTCAATCAAGATATTGATAAAATAATGCAATCGGCAGGTATAAGTAAACCAGTTGAGTTACTTCAAAATTTACTTTTTGGCAAGCCATTAATTGATATTAACAAGGGAGATTGGAACAGAATACAAAACTCTAATTATTATGTTTTACAATCAACATCAGGAATTCAAAACACAGTATTCATAAACCCTGAAACTTTTCATCTAGAACAACAAAGGGTATACTTACCGCTAATTTCATCTCTTTTAACAATTGACTATTCGAATTTTAAACGTATTGCCGAAAATCTAGTACCAACATCAGTAAGGATTACTTCAATGAGAGGAAGTGATGTTATCTCATTAAATCTTGAATACTCTCAATATGACTTTCCTGATAATTTAACTTTTCCAATGGATATACCAGAGGGATACAAACTTAAAACTCTTGATGAGATTCTTAAATAAAATATATCTTTTATTATTTATTTCTCTATCATTTGGATTAAAAGCCCAAAATTATCAAGAAAGACAAAAACAACTTGAGGTACAAAAAATATCAATTAAAAAAGAAATTCAGCAAATTAACAGTTTGATTAATGATTCAAAAAAGAAATCAAGAGATCTTGTAGATGAATTAGAGGATTTACAACTTAAAATTTTAGTAAGAGATAGGCTTATTAAAGTAAATAATTCTCAAGTTAATAACCTAAACAATATAATTTCAAATCAAAATGAAAGAATAGCTGATCTTGAGGTTGATTTAAAAAAACTTAAAGATGAATATTCAAAAATAATATATAGTTCATATAAGAAAAGATCTTCAGAGATGAAGCTTATGTTTTTATTTGCTTCAGAAAATGTCAATCAAGCATTTAGAAGGTTTCAGTATTTTAGACAATATTCTAAATACAGAAAGGGACAAGCAGATAAAATTGTCTTAATTCAAAAAGAAATATCTAAAAATATTGACAGTCTGAATAAAAGAAAAATAGAAAAACAAAATATTGTTAAAGAGAATCAATCAGTTAAGCAGTCCCTTAATCAGGAAAGAAATCAGCAGAATAGACTCTATAATAATTTACTTAAAGATCAAAAAAATTATGCTACTGAAATTCAAGAAAAAGAAAAGCAGACAAGACTTATTGATAATGAAATTCAAAAATTAATTAGACTTGCTATAGAAGAATCAAATAACAATAGCAATTCTTCAAATTTTGCACTTACACCAGAAGGTAGATTGATTTCAAGTAATTTTCAATTAAATAAAGGTAGGCTTCCCTGGCCTGTAAGAGAAGGTGTAATAATAAGAAGGTTTGGTACACAGCCACACCCCGTAGTTAGAACAACAACTATAAATAGTAATGGGGTTTCAATTGCCACATCAGCTAACTCAATTGCTTATTCAGTATTTGAAGGAGAGGTTCTCTCTGTCTATGGGTTTTCTGGAGGTAATCCAGGTGTGTTAATAAGACATGGGAAATATATTTCAAACTATCAAAACTTATCTAGCATTTTTGTTAAAAAAGGGGACAAGGTTAAGGCTAATGATGAAATAGGAATAGTCTTTACAAATGAATCAACAGGGAAAACTGTTTTAAAGTTTAATATATTTAACGAGTTAAAGCCTGAAAATCCAACAATTTGGTTAGCTAGATAGTATCTAGTCCTCAATTAGTAACCATGCATCTTCACCATCTTCTTTTATTTCTGCAATAAGTGAGTAAGCTTTTTTTCTAGAGTCTAATCGTGCATATGCGACCCTGAAAAGACCACTTGGATTTATAGAAGTATAAGAGGCTTTAAACCCCTTATTTATAAGATAGTTTAAATGTTTTTTAGCATTTGCTTTGGATCTATATGATCCAGCAATAACACTAAAATAGGTTTTATTCATATTTTCAATTGGAGCAGTAACCTTAAGATTAATTATTGGAAACTCCCCTATATTAAAAGTAGCAGATTGTACGTTTTGAAGAATTAGGTCCTGGGCAATGGCAATATTTCTTATCCTTTCTTTATCCAAATAATTTGAATAGTTAAAATATCCAAAATAACCAAAACTAATTATTGCTAGAAATATTGCAGCATATCTCAAAACTGGATTTATGTTATAGTCAGTCTTGGAAGGAACATCTCTTTTGTCAGATTGTAAAATTGGCTGTTTTGAGAATGATGAAAGCCCAAATGAATTAGAATCAAAATTTATGGACTCATTGGGATAAAATACTAAGTTGTTTTCTGAAGATAATTCTAGATCACCCATAGGATCTATCTTAATTTTTTTATCTACCGATAACTTATTCCTCAATGATTGAGTCTCATCATTTATAATCTTTAAAGCTTTTTTATATGATATATTTCTGGAGGTACTTAGGTATTTCACTAATAATCCATCGTTTTCATCAAGCATTGCATTAAACGATATGATTTTTCTGGGGGGGTAAAAGTTGTAATTCCTGATATACGCAGAATGATTTTTTAGGACAAATGCACCAAATTTAGGAACAATAACACAATCATTATTGTATAATAAATCATAAATTTCTTTGAAAATTGTCATAAAGTAAATTTAAAAAAAAACACTTAATAACCAAGACTAGCTCTTACTCTTTTAAGAACTTTTTCTGCTTGAACTCTTGCCTTTGTTGCGCCATCAATTAATAACTCCTCAACCAATTGTTTATCATCCATTAATTCAAAAAATTTTTTTCTATTCTTGGCAAATTTATTTATTATCTCATTATACAATATTTCTTTCGCTTCTCCATATCCTATCCCACCCTCAGTGTACTTTAAACTAAGATTTTTAACATTATCTTTTGAAGCGATTACTCTATATAATTTAAATACATTACAGTCATCTGGATCTTTTGCCTCTTCAACAGATAATGATTTAGTCTGAATTTTCATTATCTGTTTTTTTAAGGACTTATCATCTAAAAAAAGATCAATTGTATTACCCTTGGACTTGCTCATTTTTTGACCATCAGTTCCAGTTATATAATTGCTATCATCTTGAATTCTAGCCTCAGGAATTATAAACGTTTCACCCATAAGATTGTTAAATCTTGTTGCAACATCTCGTGTCATTTCAAGATGTTGAAGTTGATCTTTGCCTACAGGAACTATATTTGCGTCATATATTAAAATATCAGCAGACATTAGCATTGGATAAGAAAAAAGTCCAGAGTTTATGTCTTTTAAATTTTCTACTTTATCCTTAAATGAGTGTGCAAGCTTTAACCTTTGGTATGGAAAAAAACAACTTAAATACCATGCTAACTCTGTTACCTCAGGAACATCACTTTGTCTATAGAAACAACTTTTTTTTGGATCTAAATCAAATGCTAGCCATGTAGCTGCAGTTG
>JBELLF010000036.1:0-9852 GCA_042088875.1 Candidatus Marisimplicoccus framensis
TTCGACTGTTGAAGAAGCAAAAGAAATTGTTGCAAGTATGAGTCATGATTCTGACCATGGAGGCTCCGGTTATGGAGAATCAGATCATGGAGATTCTGACCATGGATACGAATCGAGTGGTCATGAATATGATCATGAAAAACATGTCTTTAATCAGTTACATAACAAGCCATGGGCAGCAATTTATGTACCCGCATTATTCTTCATGATGATTTCTCTTGGAGTATTAGCTTTCTATGCTATTCAAAGAGCTTCTCAAGCTGGTTGGTCTATTGTATTATACAGAATAATGGAAGGAATTACAGGCTACCTATTTCTAGGATGTGTATTCGTTTTAATTATTCTAGGTTTTTCAGCATTGAAATTTAATCATCTTTTTATATGGATGGATCCAGAAGTGGTTGCACATGATGAGATTATCAGAAACAAAATAGGATATCTAAATATTCCTTTCTTTTTTATACGTGCAATTATATATGTAGCAGGTTGGGTTATTTATAGAGAGATTACAAGGAGACTTTCACTTCAGCAAGATGAGAACAATGATATAAGTATTCATAAAAAATTATTTAAGTTTTCTGCTGGATTTCTAGTATTCTTTTTGGTTTCAGAGTCAATGATGTCATGGGACTGGATTATGTCTATTGATCCTCATTGGTTTAGTACCCTTTTTGGCTGGTATGTTTTTGCTGGTATGTTTGTTTCAGGTATAACAACTATCGCACTAATTACGATCTACTTGAAGTCAAAAAATTATTTAGAATTTGTAAATAATAGTCATATTCATGACCTAGCTAAATTTATGTTTGGAGTAAGTATTTTTTGGGCATATCTTTGGTTCTCTCAATTTATGCTTATTTGGTACTCAAATATTCCTGAGGAGGTAACATATTTTATAACAAGAATTGAAGACTATAATTTCTTGTTTTTTGGAATGGTAGTGTTAAACCTTATATTCCCATTAATTGTTCTTATGAATAGTGATTTTAAGAAGACTAACTTTATTGTAATTTTAACAGGTATTGTAATTATAATAGGTCATTATATAGATGTTTATAACATGATTATGCCGTCAGCTGTTGGAGATATGTGGTCATTTGGGCCTGCAGAAATTGGTGGATTTATGTTCTTCCTTGGTATATTTTTGTATGTAGTCTTTAGAGCCATTTCAAAAGCACCAATTTTGGCTAAAGGTGATCCGTTTATAGAAGAAAGTAAAACATTCCAATATTATAATTTAGATTAAAATGACAATATTACTAGTTCTAACATCATTAATTTTAATTTCAATTGCAGTTTGGCAACTGACCAAAATTTTAGAGCTGTCTAAACCTGCTGATTATGATGATAGTGAGATTGCATCTGATAAGGATAACGATATGCAGGGAAAATTAATGTTCCTGTTCTTAATATTTATATATGCATTAACTATTTTTTCCTTTTATCAATATGGTGACGTGATACTTCCTGAGTCTGCTTCTGTTCATGGAGAAAATTATGATAACTTACTATGGTTTTCATTTGCTGTTATTTTTTTTGTTCAAACTATTACTCAAGCCCTACTTCATTATTTTGCATTTAAATATAGAGGTAATAAAAAAAGAAAAGCTTTATTTTTTGCAGATAGTACATTTTTAGAAGGTGTTTGGACTATTATTCCAACAATAGCCCTTGCAGGTCTAATATTATATGGATTATTTACTTGGGTAGATATCATGACAATTGAGGAAAATGATGATGCTCTTGTTGTAGAATTATATGCTCAACAATTTAATTGGAAAGCAAGGTATGCAGGAGAAGATGGTGTATTGGGTGATGCCAACGTTCGTTTCCTTCAAGATTTTGATGGAAAAAATTTAGTTGGTATTGATCCAACTGACAGAAATGGTGATGATGACATTGTAGTTCAAGAATTACATCTTCCTGTAAATCGTGAAGTTGTATTTAGAATAAGATCTCAAGATGTACTTCACTCAGCATTTATGCCTCATTTTAGAGCACAAATGAATGCAGTACCTGGAATGATTAATCAGTTTGCATTTATCCCTAATGTAACAACTGAGGAAATGAGATTAAGGCCTGAAATTGTTGAAAAGGTAAAAAAAATTAATAAAATTAGATTTGATAAAAGTGAAGATTTAGTCGCTAGTGGTGATTTTCCATTAGATCCATATGAATTTGATTTTTTACTTTTATGTAATAAAATTTGTGGAGCTTCTCACTACAATATGCAGATGAAAATAGTTGTTGAGACTGAAGAAGAATTTAACAGGTGGTTAGATGATCAACCTACATTTAAAGAATTTGTTCAATAGAAATAAAACGAAATGGCAAACAAAGGTAACAGAAGAGCTAAAATAGTTGGAACAGATATCGAGCTTGATATTACTGAAAAAAAGGATATTGTTATTGAATCTCATGATGATGATCATGGTCATGATGACAATCATCACAAGGAAACTTTCATAACTAAATATATCTTTAGTATCGATCATAAAATGATATCAAAACAATATCTAATAACCGGATTGATAATGGGTATTGTTGGTATTGCTATGTCACTTTTATTTAGACTTCAGCTTGCTTGGCCAGAAGAATCTTTTGGAATTTTTGATGTGTTACTTGGTAAATGGGCCACGGATGGTGTAATGGATCCTAATGTTTACCTAGCATTAGTTACTATTCATGGTACAATAATGGTGTTTTTTGTATTAACTGCTGGATTAAGTGGAACATTTAGCAATTTACTTATTCCTTTACAAATAGGTGCAAGAGATATGGCCTCAGGATTTTTAAATATGATTTCTTACTGGTTGTTTTTTATCTCTTCTGCGTTAATGAT
Organism: Candidatus Marisimplicoccus framensis; assembly: GCA_042088875.1. GTDB lineage: Bacteria > Bacteroidota > Bacteroidia > Flavobacteriales > Flavobacteriaceae > Marisimplicoccus > Marisimplicoccus framensis_A. Next base: position 2,843 of record JBELLF010000036.1, read on the forward strand.
AGCATCACTATTTGTTGAAGCAGGTCCTGCTGCTGCTGGTTGGACAATATATCCACCTCTTAGTGCATTACCTCAGGCTCAACCTGGATCTGCTGCTGGTATGACTTTATGGTTAGTATCAATGGCATTTTTTATTGCATCATCTCTACTTGCTGCGTTAAACTATATTGTTACTGTTTTAAACCTAAGGACAAAGGGAATGACAATGACAAGACTTCCTTTAACTGTTTGGGCATTTTTAGTTACTGCTATAATAGGTGTTGTATCCTTTCCAGTGCTTTTATCTGCAGCATTATTGTTAATAATGGATAGAAGTTTTGGAACTTCTTTTTTCCTATCTGATATATTTATCCAAGGAGAGGTATTACATTACCAAGGTGGTTCTCCAGTTTTATTTGAACATCTTTTTTGGTTCCTTGGACACCCAGAAGTTTATATTGTACTTTTACCTGCTCTAGGAATAGCATCTGAAGTAATTGCAACTAATGCCCGTAAGCCAATCTTTGGATATAGAGCAATGGTTGGATCAATCCTTGCAATAGCATTTTTATCAACAATAGTGTGGGGTCATCATATGTTTGTAACTGGAATGAATCCTTTTCTTGGATCGGTATTCACATTTACAACTTTATTAATCGCTATCCCGTCTGCTGTTAAAGCGTTTAATTACATAACTACTATATGGAAAGGTAACATTCAATTTAATCCTGCCATGTTATTTGCTATTGGACTTGTCTCTACATTCATAACAGGTGGTTTAACTGGAATAATTCTAGGAGATAGTGCACTTGACATCAACCTACATGACACATATTTTGTTGTAGCACACTTTCATTTAGTAATGGGTATTTCTGCTCTTTATGGTTTATTTGCGGGTGTTTACCACTGGTATCCAAGGATGTTTGGTAGAATGATGAATAAGACACTTGGATATGTACATTTTTGGATTACTGCAATTAGTGCCTACGGTGTGTTTTTTCCAATGCATTTTATTGGTATGGCTGGTCTTCCTAGAAGATACTATACAAATACCAACTTCCCATATTTTGATGATGTTGCAAACATTAATGTCATAATTACATTGTTTGCACTTTTAGCAGGTGCTGCACAAATTATTTTCTTGTATAATTTTATTAGTAGCATGTATTATGGAAAGAAAGCTGAGCAGAACCCTTGGAAGTCTACTACGTTAGAATGGACAGCTCCAATTAAACATATACATGGAAACTGGCCAGGTAAAATTCCTCATGTTTTTAGATGGGCTTACGACTATTCAAAACCAGGTTCCAAAGAGGATTTTGTACCTCAAAATGTTCCATTAAAAAAAGGAGAGCAAGAGCTTCAGCATTAGTTTTCATCATGGTCTCAAATAACACAATTAGTGTATATTTGATATAATGGATATAAATCAGGAAAAAGATAATGAATTTGATAAGGCTTTAAGACCTCCTAAATTTTCTGATTTCATTGGTCAAGAGGCAATTATTAAAAATCTTAAAGTTTTTGTAGAAGCGTCTAATCAAAGAAACGACGCACTTGATCACACATTATTTCATGGACCGCCTGGTCTTGGAAAAACAACATTAGCTCACATTTTAGCAAATGAACTTAATGTAGGTTTAAAGGTTACATCTGGTCCAGTAATTGACAAGCCAGGAGATTTAGCTGGATTACTTACTAGTCTTGAAGAGAGAGACATATTGTTTATTGATGAGATTCATAGATTAAGTCCCGTAATTGAAGAGTACTTATATTCTGCAATGGAGGATTATAAAATTGATATCATGATTGAATCTGGACCAAATGCTAGGACAGTTCAGTTAAATTTAAATCCATTTACACTTGTTGGAGCAACTACTAGATCTGGTTTTTTAACTAATCCAATGAGGGAAAGGTTTGCTATTTCAAATAGACTTGAACATTATGATGATAAGCTTTTGTCGAAAATTGTTAAGAGGAGTTCAAATATATTAGGCTTGTTTACTGACAGTGAGTCTTGTTTTGAAATAGCCAGAAGAAGTCGTGGAACACCAAGAATTTCAAATTCTTTGCTTAGAAGAGTTAGAGATTTTGCTCAAATTAAAAGTGATGGAAAAATTGATCTTGAGATTACAAAATATGCTTTAAGTTCTTTGAATGTTGATAAAAATGGTCTTGATGAAATGGATAATAAAATTCTAGAGACTTTAATAGAAAAATATAACGGAGGCCCAGTTGGTATTTCTACTTTATCAACATCCTTATCTGAAAATGCCGAAACCATTGAAGAAGTTTATGAACCCTTCCTAATTCAACAGGGCTTTATAATTAGAACACCTAGAGGAAGACAGGTTACACAAAAGGCATATAATCATCTTGGAAAAAATAAAAATAATCAGAATAATTTATTTAATTAATAATTTATATTTGATTATAATTCATCCCTATGGCAAAGAGATCAGATAGAAGAGAATCATTAGTTTATCATGCAAAGCCAAGGCCTGGAAAGATTGAGGTTGTTCCTACAAAAAAATATAATTCACAAAGAGATTTAGCTATTGCATATTCTCCTGGAGTAGCAATTCCCTGTCAGGAGATTGAACAAGATCCTTCAAGTGTATATAAGTATACTAATAAATCAAATTTAGTTGCTGTTATTACAAACGGAACAGCTGTCTTAGGTCTAGGTGATATTGGACCTGATGCATCGAAGCCAGTAATGGAGGGGAAGGCTCTTTTGTTTAAAATTTTTGCTGACATTGATGTTTTTGACATCGAGATTGATGAGAAAGATCCAGATAAATTTATAAGCGTTGTTAAGTCTATTTCTACAACTTTTGGTGGAATTAACCTTGAAGACATTAAAGCACCTGAAGCTTTTAAAATTGAAAGAGAACTAATAAATGATTTAGATATTCCTGTTATGCATGATGACCAACATGGAACAGCAATTATATCAGCTGCAGCTCTATTAAATGCTCTTGAATTAGTTAATAAAAATATTAAAGATGTAAAAATAGTTGTATCTGGAGCAGGTGCAGCTGCAATTGCCTGTACTAAGTTGTACATATCTTTTGGAGCAAAACTTGAAAATATTGTAATGACTGATAGTAAAGGTGTAATAAATCAATCAAGAACGGGTCTATCTGATGAGAAAAAGTTTTTTATTACAAAAAGAAAAATTAATACTCTTGGAGAAGCAATAGAAAATTCGGATGTTTTTATTGGTCTATCTATGGCTAATATTCTATCAGAAGACATGCTTGCTTCAATGTCAAAAGATCCCATTGTTTTTGCAATGGCAAACCCTGATCCTGAAATTGATTACAATACTGCTATATCTGTTAGAGATGATATAATATTTGCTACTGGTAGATCTGATCTTCCAAATCAAGTAAATAATGTACTTGGCTTTCCATTTATATTTAGAGGGGCTCTTGATGTTAGGGCTACCAAAATTAATGAGGAAATGAAAAAAGCTGCTGTTATTGCTTTAGCTGAACTTGCAAAAAAACCGGTCCCAGAGCAAGTAAATATTGCTTATGAAGAAACAAAACTTCTTTTTGGAAAAGACTATATTATACCAAAACCATTTGACCCAAGACTAATAAGTGAAATTCCTCCAGCTGTTGCAAGAGCAGCTATGGAGTCTGGTGTTGCTCAGGAACCAATAGTTGATTGGGATAAATACAAAGAAGTTTTAGAGGAGCGGTTAAATAATAATCAAAAATTAATTAGGATTATTCACAGACGTGCTAGAAAAGCTAAAAATAAAAAACTTGTGTTTGCTGAGGCTGATCATATGGATGTTTTAAAAGCTGCACAAATTTGTTTAGAGGAAGGGATTGCTGAACCAATTCTGTTAGGTGGAAAAAAAATTATTGAAGAACTAAAGGAATTTTTGGAGTTCTCAGAAGATGTTGAAATAATTGATCCAAATGATAAAATTAATAAAGACAGAATTGAAGAATATTCAAAAATATTATTTAAGAAACTTAAAAGAAAAGGTAAAACATTAGATGATGTAAAAAGACTTTTAAGGGGAAGAGATTATTTTGGAGCAATGATGGTAGAAAATGAAGACGCTGATTGTATGCTTTCAGGATATTCTAAAAGTTATCCTTCTGTTTTTGTTCCTCTCATTAGATCTATCGGTAAAGCTAAAAATGTTCAAAAAGTTGCAGCTACAAACTTAATGATTACAAGAAAAGGTCCTTTGTTTTGCTCTGATACCTCATTGAATATTAATCCAAATCACAAAGAGATTGCAAGAATTACCGTTGATACAGCAAAAGTTGTAAAGAGACTTGGAATTGAACCTGTAATTGCAATTTTATCCTACTCAAACTTTGGTTCATCAAACTTTAATGAAGCTAAAAAAGTTTCAAAAGCCGTTAAAATTCTTCATAAAGATTTTCCTGAGTTGATTGTTGATGGTCCTATTCAATCAGATTTTGCCTTAAATAGAGATATGCTAAAAAATAGATTTCCATTTTCAATTCTCAATGGAAGAAAGGTTAATACTTTAATATTTCCAAACCTAGATTCTGCGAATATTACATACAAAATAATTAAAGAATTGGACAGTGCGATTTCAGTCGGACCTATTCTTATTGGTTTAAATCAACCAATTCATATTTTACAACTAGGTGCATCAGTTGATGAGATTGTAAATATGGCTGCAATATCAGTTATTGATGCAAATGAAAGAAAAATTAAAAATTAATGATTACATATATCAAAGGAGAACTAATTGAAAAAACACCTACAAAGATTGTAATTGAATCTTATGGAATAGGTTATGAAATAAATATATCTCTAAATACTTATGAGAGAATTCCAAATGATAAAAACATTAAAATTTACACATATCTTCAAAGAAAAGAAGATTCTGATATATTGTTCGGATTTAATGAAGAGTCTGAGAGAGCTATATTTCAACAACTAATATCAATTTCTGGAATTGGTCCTAGTACAGCAAGAACAATTTTATCATCAATTTCTCCAAAAGAAATTCAAGATGCGGTATGGTCAGAAGATGTAGAAAGAATAAAATCTATTAAAGGAATTGGATTAAAAACTGCTCAGAGATTAATAATAGAATTGAAAGATAAAGTAGAATTATTTGATAAAAAAGATTTAGATTTATCAGGTGAAACTTATGACATAAAAAAAGAAGCTTTACTAGCTTTGTCAGTCCTAGGTTTTAATAAATCCAAATCAGAAAAAATAGTAAGTAAAATTTATTTTGAAAATAAAGAAATAGAGCTCCAAGAATTAATTAAACAATCATTAAATAAATTATAATATGAATATTCCAGAAGAACTAAGATATACCCAAGAGCATGAGTGGGTTAAATTAGACGGTAATATTGCTACTGTTGGTATTACAGATTTTGCTCAAAGTGAACTTGGTGATATTGTATATCTTGAAATTGATACACTAGATGCTGAGATTAACTCAAACGATGTTTTTGGCACAGTTGAAGCAGTTAAAACTGTTTCAGATTTATTCATGCCTGTAAATGGTAAAGTTATTGATATTAATTCCTCTCTTGAAGATAATCCTGAGGTTGTAAATGATGACCCATATGGGAAAGGTTGGATAATAAAGATTGAGGTTTCTAATCCATCTGAAGTTGACACTCTAATGAGTTCTGAAGAATATAAAAATTTAATAGGTAGATAAAAAAAATAAAGAATTAACTAACTATATGAAATAAGTATATTTTTTTATAGATTAGTACTTTAAAATAGTTCAATGCAAGCGAAAAAAAATCCAAAAGCTGATTTAAATAAAGACAGGAATCTTTATTTTGTAATAGGTCTTACACTTGTTTTAGGTGTTACTTGGGGTGCTATTGAGTACAAAACATATGAAAAAGTTTTTGATCTTTCTTCGTTAGATATACTTGAAGATGATGATGAGGATATTCCTATCACAGAGCAGCTAAAAACTCCACCTCCACCTCCACCTCCTCCACCCGCACCAGAAGTGATTGAAGTTGTTGAGGACGAAGAAGAGGTTGAAGAAACTGTAATAGAGTCAACAGAAACTGATCAAGATGAAATTATAATTGAAGAAATTGAAGTTGAAGATGAATTTGATGATATTGATGTTCCTTTTGCTGTAATTGAGGATGTTCCAGTTTTTCCTGGATGTGAATCTGTTGCAAAATCTGAAAGAAGAGCTTGTTTCCAAGATAAAATTAATCAACACATTAGAAGAAACTTTAGATACCCAGAAATTGCTCAAGAAATGGGTATTCAAGGTAGAGTATACGTCAACTTTATTATTGCTAAAGATGGTTCGATTACTAATATTAGAATGAGAGGCCCAGATAAAAATCTTGAAAATGAAGCGCAGAGAATAATTAGTAGACTTCCTCAAATGACACCCGGAAAGCAACGAGGAAGACCTGTAAGGGTTCCATTTAGTATTCCGATTACATTCAGACTTCAATAAAGGATATTTCCTAAATATAAATTAATGTCTGATACTTTAAATATAAAGCAAGCGTCTTTATTTTCTCAAACTCTTATTTTAATTAAACACAGACTATCTCTTAGTGTTGTTTTTTCATCAGTTTGTTCATATTTAATAGCTTTTGATATTTTTTCATTAAAAACATTTTTACTTCTTATTGTAGGTGGATTTTTTGTAGTTGGTTCTTCAAATGGTTTTAATCAAGTTATTGAGAGAAGAAGAGATGCATTGATGACTAGAACATCTTTTAGGCCCATTCCAAGTGGAGTGATGACACTTAATCAAGCAGTTTTTATATGTTCTTTTCTAAGCTTGTTAGGATTAACTATGCTTTACATAATCAATTATAGAACGGCATTCTTTGGGCTTGTATCAATGATTATTTATTTAGCACTATATACACCCTTAAAACCTGTAACTCCCTTATCTGTATTTTTTGGAGCTATTCCTGGAGCTATTCCTTTTATGTTGGGATGGGTTGCAGTTACAGATAGATTTTCAATTGAAACAGGAATTCTCTTTATGATTCAATTCTTTTGGCAAT
>JBELLF010000037.1:0-9409 GCA_042088875.1 Candidatus Marisimplicoccus framensis
TTTCAATTTGGTCTGCAAAGAAACTACTTTTTTTTGGATATTTCAAGCTTAATATATTATAAGCTTTTATCGCTTTATTGTATTTCTCCTGACTAATATATATTTTGGCTAGTGTCTCAGTAATTAGGTCATTCTTGATCTTAGATTCAGGAATAATCTTATCATTAGGTATATAAGCTTTATCTAAATTAATTTTTGGAGAAGTCTCTAAAAATTTATCAATCAAATCAATCTTTTGATCTAAATTTGATTCACTTTCATTTATTATATCAAACCAATCTAAAAAAGAATATTTTTCAATTTGATCAACCTTTTTACTATTGTCATCTTCTTCCTTTTTATAAATCCAATTCCTTAGAATACGTCTATTATGTGTTAAAATAGCAGTCTTTGGGAGTAATTCGTTGAATGATTCTTTCTTTTGAATTTTAAGTGTTTTTAAGTAATAAGCAGATGCTGATTGGAAAAAAGGATAAGTATTAAGTATTCCTTTTAAAGTAGAAGATGTTGAAGGATCTGAGGGATCAAATTCTTTTAAAATTTTTGAGTAGGAATCACTGGTTTTATTTACCATTTTGCTAATGTTTCGTTAAAGATATCTTGAGTAATTCTCTCAAAAATTTCTTGAAGTGCAGCATCTTTTATATCGTACAATTGAAGATTACCTGGAAAGTCATAATAAAACGAGAATCTTTTTTCTATGTTGTCCTCCTCATTTGAAATGTTTTCATAACTAACCGTAACTGACATAGTTAACCTATTTTGAGCAGCTCTAATTTCAGCAGTAGCTGCCATTGGAGTAACACTAAATTCATCAATCTCACCACTATATACTATATCTCCACCTTCATTCACAAGATTAAGACTTGTTTGATTAACTATTAAATCTTGAAGAGCTATAGTAAAGTCTCTATCAAGACCAGGTTCTACTGTAGATCCAGGTTTTCCACCAGCAGTGTTTTCAAAATAATCGACTTGAAAAGTTTCAACTCCTACTGGAATTGATGATCCAGTAAAACTATAGATTCCACAAGAGGTACTCAATAATGAAAAACTGAAAAGTAAAAAATATTTTTTAAAATTTTTAAACATCTCCAAGATTATGTTGTTTAATTTTTCTATACAATGTTCTTTCTGATATTCCGAGCTCTTTAGCAGCATTTTTTCTCCTTCCATTAGTCCTAATTAAAGCTTCTTTGATCATTTCTAGCTCCTTATCATGAAGAGAAAGAGTCTCTTCCTCTTCAATAGTCTCAACAAATTCATACTTATCTTGAACTTTGTTTTTTATGTCAACATTCAAATCAACGGCTGAATCATGTATCTCTTGACTATCATATGGTTCATCATCTCCATAAATTTTATTAATCAAGCTTTGATTCTTTTCTTTTACATCAGTTTTATCATCACCTTGCATTATTTCTAAGGTTAACTTTTTTAGATCATTTAAATCATTTTTCATATCAAACAGAACCTTATAAAGTATCTCTCGCTCTGAAGAGAAAGATGATGAATTTTCTTTAACATCATCAAGAGTTGCTGGAAGTTTTGAGATTTTATTTGGAAGGTAATTATTTAAAGTATCACTTTTAAGATTCCTTTCTTTTTCTAGTATTGACATTTGTTCAGCAATATTTCTAAGTTGTCTAATATTACCTTTCCAGTCTTGTTGAGAAAGCAGATCTTGAGCGGATTCATCAAGTCTTAATGTTGGCATATTATATTTTTGGGCAAAATCAGATGCAAATTTTCTGAATAAGATAGGAATATCATCTTTCCTATCCCTCAAAGGCGGTATATTAATGATAATAGTACTTAGTCTATAAAAAAGATCTTCTCTAAACTTACCTTTTTTTATTGCCTCATCCATATTAACATTAGTTGCAGCTACTATTCTTATATTAGTTTTTTGAACTTTTGAAGATCCAACTTTAATATACTCTCCACTTTCAAGAATTCTTAAAAGTCTTACTTGGGTAGGAAGTGGTAGTTCACCAACTTCATCTAGAAATATTGTCCCTCCATCAGCTACTTCAAAATAACCACTTCTGTTTGCTATAGCTCCGGTAAATGCTCCTTTTTCATGCCCAAATAATTCAGAGTCAATTGTACCTTCAGGAATTGCTCCACAATTAACTGCAATATATTTTGCATGTTTTCTATGAGAATACTGGTGTATAATTTTAGGAATGTTCTCTTTTCCAACACCACTCTCACCTGTAACAAGCACAGATATATCAGACATAGCAACTTGAATTGATTTTTCAATTGCTCTATTAAGTTTAGGATTATCTCCAATTATACCAAACCTTTGTTTTACAGTTAAAATGGACTCCATTATACTTTATCTTTTAATTGATTAATATTTCCAATTAGAGTTGCAGTTGTACAATCATTAATATTAACATTTACAGTATCACCCAATTTAAAATTGTATTTAGGAAAAACAACAACATTATTTTCAGTTGTTCTTCCACTCCAAAAATCATTTGATTTTTTAGATTCTTTATCTATAAGTACTTCGCAATTTTTATTTATGAAACTTTTATTTCTTTCTAGGCTATGTTTTTGTTGAAGAGTAATTATTTCCTCTAATCTTCTTTGTTTAATTTCTGGAGAGATATCATCTTTAAAGTGCCTAGCCGCGTAAGTTCCTGGTCTTTCAGAATACGCAAACATATATCCAAAATCATACTTTACTTCTTCCATAAGAGATAAAGTATCTTGATGATCTCTTTCAGTTTCAGATGGAAAACCAGTAATCATATCATGGGAAATACCACAATTAGGTATTATCTCTCTAATTTTTTTTACAAGTTCAAGATATTCGTCTCTAGTGTGAAGTCGATTCATCTTTTTCAAAATTCTGTCACTTCCAGACTGAATTGGAAGGTGAATATAGTTACAGATATTTTTATGTTTAGACATTGTTTCAATGACATCAATTGTCATGTCCTGAGGATTAGAAGTTGAAAATCTTATTCTGATTTCAGGAAAACTTGAAGCAACTAAGTCAAGTAAGCTTGAAAATTTTATAGAATTTTTCTTTTGCTCTTCTGTGGCCTTCTTAAAATCTTTTTTAGGACCTCCACCATACCACAAATAACTATCAACATTTTGTCCAAGTAATGTTATTTCCCTATATTCTTTTTGATTTAATTCATCTATCTCTCTTAATATGCTGTCAGGGTTCCTACTTCTCTCTCTTCCTCTTGTAAATGGCACAACACAAAATGTACACATATTATCACACCCTCTTGTAATTGAAACGAATGCATTAATACCGTTATTGTGAATTCTTACGGGTGAAATATCTCCATATGTTTCAGACTTTGATAATATAACATTAACTGCCTTTTGGTTATGATCAACCTCATCCAATAGGTTTGGAAGGTCTTTGTATGAATCTGGTCCTACAACTAGGTCAACCATCTTTTCTTCTTCAAGAAGCTTATCCTTTAACCTTTCTGCCATACAACCTAAAAGCCCTATTTTTAGATCACTATTATCCTTTTTGTAAGAATTATATGTTTTAAGTTTATTTCGAACTGTTTTTTCAGCCTTATCTCTAATTGAACAGGTATTTAATAAAACTAGATTTGCACTCTTTGAATCATCAGTTAATTTATATCCATCTTTTTTTAATATAGATGCAACAACCTCACTGTCAGCAAAATTCATCTGACACCCGTATGTTTCAATAAATAAAGACTTCTTTTTGATAAAAATTAATTTTTAGTAAAATTACTCAATTAATTTAAATTATGCCAATTTGTCAGTATTAAGAATTATGTTTTTTAACTAATCAAACTTATTAATGTGGTATTTTGTCTTTGAGTAGTCCATATATAAAAGTTCCTAATACAGCTGATAAAATAATAATTAAAACAGAATAAAACCCTGCACCAAAAAGAACAAACATTGGTCCTGGACATGCTCCAACTAATGCCCAGCCTAATCCAAAGATTGATCCACCAATAATATATCTTTTAAAAGTATTCTCTTTATTAGTGTATTGAATTTGATTATTATTAAAGTCTTTTATTTTTAGTTTTTTTATTAAAAGATTCCCTAATACCCCCGTAATTATTGCACTTCCAATAATACCAAACATGTGAAATGATTGAAAGTAAAACATTTCAAATATTCTAAACCATGAAGCAGCTTCAGACTTAATCATTACTATCCCAAATGCAATTCCTACAACAAAAAAATATAGCTTTTTCATAAAAATAAAATTGGATAAATTAAATGAATCATAATTAGTCCTCCAATGAAAAATCCAATTACAGAGATTAATGAGCCTAATTGAAGTTGGCTTAGTCCTGTTATTGCGTGACCTGATGTACATCCTCCAGCATACCTAGTTCCAAAACCTATTAGAAGCCCTCCAAACACAAGTATTATTATATTGCTTAAATTTAGACTTTCTAGTGCAAATATCTCTAATGGTAAATAATCACTATCAAAACTATTAATGTTATATAATTCTAAAGTAGTTTTTGTTTTTTCAGAAATTTCTACATAAGTGTTTTTAGACAAGTAGTTAAGCGATATAAATCCTCCAACAGAGGCTCCTACAATAAACATAATATTCCATAAATGGTCTTTTATTTTAATATCAAAAAATTTTGAAAATTTATTTGCACCACAAGCAGAACAAATTGTTCTCAAATTTGATGAAACACCAAATGTCTTTCCATTAAAAATTAACAAGAACATTATTAGTGAAATTAAAGGGCCTGAAATATACCATGGCCAAGGATTTAAGATATTCTCCATAATTATATTATAATATTTTGGTTTTTCATAATTTGTTTAAACCCCCCTCTAATATTTGTAATATTATGAATACCTCTGCTTTTTAAAATAGAGCAGGCTATCATACTTCTATATCCTCCTTGACAGTGAATGAATTTATTATTTTCAGATAAAAATTGATCGTGGTGGTTATTTATAGTTGATAAACAAATATTAATTGCTTTTTTGACCTTACCCAAATCAAATTCAGATTTTTTTCTAACATCAATGATTTGATTTTTTTCTGTATTAATCTGAGATGTTTTTTCAGGATTTATTGATGTTACAGAATCAATTTCTTTTCCTGAATTAATCCATGATGTTATTCCTCCATCTAAATACCCTATTGTATTGTCAAATCCTACTCTAGACAGCCTTGTAATAGTTTCTTCTTCTCTTCCAGAATCACAAATAAAGATGATTTTTTGATCAACATCTGCAATCAGTTCACCTACCCAAGGAGCAAACGATCCGTCTAAACCAATAAAAATTGATCTTGGTATATGAGCTTTTTCAAAGTCATCAGGTGTTCTGACATCAAGTATAATTGTATCAGATGTATTAACAATCTCTTCAACTTCATCTGCCTTTAAAGGTCTATTTTTTTCGAGAATATTATTAATATCATTATATCCCTCTTTATTCATTTTAACATTAGCTGGAAAATATTTAGGAGGTTCACCAAGACCATCTAAGACTGCATTTATGAATTCTTTTTTTGAAAGATTTTCATCTAAAGCATAGTTCATTTTTTTTTGATTAGCTAATGAGTCAGATGTAATTTTCATCATATTTTTACCACACGCAGAACCAGCTCCATGAGCAGGATATATAATAATATCATCCGGTAAATTCATTATTTTATTTCTTAAACTATCATACAATTTACCAGCAAGTTGTTCTTTTGTTAATTTCAAATTTGCTTGAGCTAAGTCGGGTCTTCCTACATCACCTAAAAAAAGTGTATCACCAGTGAAAATTGCAATCTCTTTATTATTTTCATCCCTAAGTAAATAGCATGTGCTCTCCAGGGTATGTCCAGGAGTATGAATAGCAGTTATTGTTACATTTCCAATCTTAAAGATTTCTCCATCTTCTGCTTTAAGAGAATCAAAATTTGTTTCAGCAGTTGGACCATAAACTATTTTACCCCCCGTTTTTTTTGATAGTGTTATATGACCACTAACAAAGTCTGCGTGAAAGTGAGTTTCAAAAATGTATTTTATTATCGAATTAGACTCTTTAGCTTTATCAATATATTGATTTACCTCTCTTAAAGGATCAATAATAGCAACTTCATTTTCACTTTCTATATAATAAGCCCCTTGAGCTAAGCAACCAGTATAAATTTGTTCTATTTTCATAATTATAAATTAAATAATTCGTTTGTAATTATTAGGAAACCTACAATAAAAATAAATACAGCAAATATTTTTTTTAATAATTTGGCATTAATATAATCAGACAAATAGTTTCCTATAAAAATTCCTAAAATTGATATAAAAGTAAACTTTAAAATTAAGGTCCAATCTATTTGATATATAAAAGCGTCTCCAAAGAAAAATCCAAATAAAGATTTAAGAGAAATAATAACCAAGGACGTTCCTACTGCCTCTTTCATGGGTAATTTTCCTAGAATTACTAATGAAGGTATAATCAGAAATCCCCCTCCAGCACCAATTAATCCTGTTATTGCACCAACTAAAAAGCCTTCTGATGTTATTTTTAAGTAATTTAAACCTCTTCCAGAAAGCATATTTTTGTTGTTGTTAAACATCATTATGCTAGATAAAATCAAAAGAATTGAAAATAATACTAGAATTAATGCTCTTCTTGAAATATCATAGCCTGAAATGCTTGTAATAATCTCTGGAATAGAGGGCATTAAAAAATTTCTAACAAGAACTACTGAAATTACTGATGGTACTCCAAATAGCAAGACTTGATTCCAGTTTATCAATTTTTTTATACTATAAGATATACTTCCTACTAAACTTGTTGATCCAACAACAAAAAGAGAATATGCTGTTGCAATTTTTTCATCAAGTAAAAAAAGATAAATAAATATAGGTACTGCTAGAACAGACCCTCCACTTCCTATCAAACCGAGGATTAGTCCAATCAGAAGCGCACCAATGTATCCAAGTATTTCCATTAATGCAAAAATAAACCCTTAACAAATTTTTAAATGTAACACAGGTTACATATTTGTTAAAGTAATTGAATTTCTTTTTAGTTCGAGCTTTGAACTAGATTCTAAAGATTTTAGAATTCTAGATACTACAACACGCGAGGTACTTAACTCATTCGCAATTTCTTCGTGTGTTGTTTTAAGTATTTTGGAGTTATTCACTGATGATCTGTTTTTGAGATAAATAATAATTCTTTCTTCAAGATTATCAAAACTAATTGATTTGATAATATCAAAAAGCTCATTAAATCTATCCTGAAAACTATTAATTATAAAAAATCTCCAAGATGTATAACTTTCCATCCATTCATTCATTTTTTTTGCTGAAAAAAAAATAATTTTTGAGTCTGTTTCACATAATGCTTTTATAGTGCTTTTTTTGTCACCAGTTATACAGCTTGTTGATATTGAGCAAGTATCACCTTTTCTTACATAATATAGCAAACTTTCCCCTGAATCTTTATCTTCTTTTAAAACCTTAAGTATACCATCAATTACTAGTGGTATGTTTTTTAAGGTATCTTCATAATTAACAATTATATCACCTTTAGAAAATTTTTTTATAATGCCACAACTAAGCATTTCTTCAACAAGCTTTCTTTCAAAAATTAGATTTAACAAATTGTAATCTTCTTTAGCAAGCATTTTTATATTCTTTTTAAAATTTCTTTTAAACGTTTAAGACCTTCTTCTCTTGCAATTCTATTTTCTTCTGTCGAACTTTGACTTTCTCCAGATCTAAAAAAACCATGCCCAGCACCTCTATAAATTATTGGCTCAAATATTTTATCAGAAGCCTCCATAGCTGAAGCACTAGCTGCAATTGTTGAGTTTACTCTATTATCATTTTCTCCATAAAATCCATATACAGGAACCATAATATTAGAATAAGAATTAATATCTGATGGCCCTGTTCCATAACAGACAATTGCAGCCTCTATTTCATTTGAATGCGTTGCAAATTTAAAAGATTGACTTCCACCCCAGCAAAATCCAATAACAACTACTTTTCCATTGCTAGAAGGAATGTTTTTTGAATAATCAACAGTATAGTTTAAAACTTCTTTAATGAAATCATTCTTAAGATTATATATTCCTTTTCTAGCAGCATCTGAATTTTCATAGTCATTTGTTCCACCTCCATTTGGTGCAGTACCTGAAAGAAAATCTGGTGCAATTGCAATATATCCCATTTCTGCAATTTGATCAGTCATGCTTCGTGCCCAATTATTTAGCCCCCTGTTTTCATGTATAAGAATAACTACAGGAACTTTTTCAGATACTTCGGGGTAAACCAAAAAACTGTTAACCTCATTTGTGCTTGTCTTTATTTGAACCCACTCATGATGTCGTGGGGAAGTCTCAAGTCTTTCCAGGGAATTTTGAGCAAAAACAGCCTGAAAAAAACTGATTGAAATAATAATTAAATAACGCATAATTCTTAAATTTTCTCTAAGTTAAAAATATTTTTTTTTGAAATTTTTGACACCTTTTTAATGAGATTTAATTGTTAAACTATTTCTAAAATTTTTATTTTTTTTTGACTCAAAAGAATAAATCTAGTTACATTTAGATCCAAAAAATAAAATATGCCTAAAAATTTAGTCATTGTTGAGTCTGCTACAAAAGCAAAGACTATTGAAAAAATTTTGGGACAAGACTTTAAAGTTGTGTCTTGTGTTGGGCATATTTCAGATCTTCCAGTTAAAGAATTAGGAGTTGATGTTGAAAATGATTTTAAACCAAAATATATAATTCCTACAGAAAAGAAACCTGTTATAAAAGACTTAAAAAAGTATGTTAGTGAGTCTGATAAAGTTTGGTTGGCTAGTGATGAAGATAGAGAAGGAGAGGCAATTGCTTGGCACTTATATGAAAATTTAAACTTGACTAATAAAGACTATGATCGAATAGTATTTCATGAAATAACTAAAAACGCAATTTTAAATGCATTAAATAGTCCTAGAGACATAAACTATAATCTTGTGAATGCTCAACAAGCTAGAAGAGTCCTAGACAGATTAGTAGGTTATGAATTATCTCCGGTGTTATGGAGAAAAGTTAAAACAGGTCTTTCTGCTGGTAGAGTTCAGTCTGTTTCTGTAAGACTTATCGTTGAGAAGGAAAGAGAGATTAAAAACTTTTTAACAAACAGCACTTACAAGTCAATTGGAACTTTTAAAAATTCTAGTGGAGTTAACCTTAAGGCTGAGCTTAACAATAAATTTGATTCTGCTGAAGATGTTAAGGCATTTCTTCAAAAAAATATCAACAGTAAATACACTGTATCTAATGTAGAAAAAAAACCAGCTAAAAAATCTCCTACACCTCCCTTTACTACTTCAACGCTTCAGCAAGAGGCTTCAAGGAAATTAGGCTTTGGTGTTACTAGGACAATGTCAACTGCTCAAAAACTAT
>JBELLF010000038.1:0-9210 GCA_042088875.1 Candidatus Marisimplicoccus framensis
CCAATTGTACTAAAAATAAAATCAGTATGTTGTCTTGGAACAAAATTCCCTTTAGTTTGAGTTCCCTCTAAAAAACCAGTGCCAAAAAGTCCACCATTACTTATTGCAATTTTAGATTGATTAATGTTATACCCAATTCCACTATTGTCTAACTCTTTTCCGAGAACTAAATTTATTCTATCTCTATGCCTCTGCTGCAAGACATTCTCAAATAAATAATTAGTTGAGAAGGAAATAGAAATTAGTATGAAAAATGAAAATATAAATTTAAATAATGAAACTTTAATCTTTTTATTTATTAAATAAATTAGATACGTAAGAAAAATTATAGTTAGTATGGCTAAACATAAAAGAAAATTGAATTTTAATGTGAGTAATAAAGTTGAAATAATATATAATCCAAAGTAAAAATAATTAAGATTTAATCCTTCACGAATAACTGGAAAGATAAAAGCTAAAAAAATTAATCCTGAGCCTGGATCAGGTTGAATTGTAGTTAAAATTAGAGGGACTAGTATAATTATCAATACAATTAGTATATCTCTATTTTTCTTTAAATCTGTCTGAATAATACTTAAAAATTTTGATAAAAATAAAGCTGTCCCAAATTTGGCAAGTTCACTTGGTTGAAAACTTATTGGACCAAGTGCATACCATGATTTTGCTCCCCCTCTTTCAACACCAAAAAAAAATAGACCAACCAGAAGCATTGTTGATAAAAAATACAATATGGATGCAGAATCATCAAAAAACTTATTTCTAGTAAAAAGTATAAATATTAATGCAACAAGAGAGAGTAAAAAAAATATTACTTGCTTTCCAACTATAGAGTTTACATCAAATAAATTTATAGAAGATCCATTAAAACTTGAGGAATAGATATTAATTATACCAAATGATACCAGACCAATATATAGAGCAATTGAAACTAAATCATACTTTAATATACTTAGTTTATTCATTTATTGTAAAATTTTGAAATTTATATGGCTTTTCATATTCAGCTAATAGGCTACCATTTATCATTCTACTTTCTAGCCATTTTCTTTCAACATTTCCAGTTAAATATTTTTCTATAATAAGGCTGGCTATAGGAGCAGCCCATCTACTTCCCCAATATCCATTTTCAACAAAAACTGAAACAACAATTTTTGGATCCTCTGCAGGTGCAAAAGCTATAAAAGTTGAATGATCAGTTAGTTGTTTTTTTTCTCCTTCAATTAATATAAAGTTTTCTACAGTACCAGTTTTTCCAGCTACATTAATATTATTAATTTTAGCAATTCTTGCTGTACCCCTCTCTACAACATCAACCATACCGTTAATTACTAGCTCAAAGTTTTCTTTATCAATAGATGTGATTTTTTTTTCGAAACTAATATTTTCCTGATCATTAATTTTTTTTACAAAGTGAGGTTTATAAAAAAATCCACGATTTGCTATAGCAGATGCAAAGTTAGCCATTTGAATAGGAGTTGTCAAAATTTCTCCTTGACCAATAGAATTTGATATTGTTGTTGAGGCACTCCATCGATTATTTCCATAAAATCTATTATAATAGCTTGACTCTGGAATAAAGCCTTTTTTGCCGATAGATAAATCATATCCAAGATAATCTCCAAGACCGAAACTTTTAATATGCTTACTCCAATTATCTAAACCTAAGCTAGGTGAATCATATTTATCAATTATCATTTTGTAAGTTTTGGCAAAATATGTATTACACGAGTTGTAGATACCCTTTCTTAAATTACTAATTGTGCCAAATTTGTTATGACAAGCCATAAAAGCATTCCTTGCATAATAATGACCTGCATTACATGTGAAAGTAGAACTTTCATCAATTACCCCCTCTTGAAGTCCAATTAACGCATTAAGAATTTTCATTGGAGATCCAGGCGAATATTGAGCTTGAAGGGCTCTATCAAATAAGGGCTTGTTTATTGTATCGTTTAGTAAGCTTTGAAAATTATCACTTCTGTCTTTACCTACAAACTGATTAGATTGGTATGTTGGAGAGCTAACTAATGTAAGTACCTCTCCAGAAGATGGTTCAATTGCGACAATTCCCCCTTTCTTATTCGTTAATAAACTTTCAGCGTATTCTTGAAGTTTAATATCAATAGTTAAAGTTAGATTATCAGCCTTTTTTGGAGATATATCATCTTTAGAATCATTATATGGACCTATAATTCTATTAAATCTATCTTTTTGAAAATATCTCTTACCTTTTACTCCTCTTAGCCTATCTTCATAATAGCTTTCAATACCCTGCTTCCCAATCATCTCTCCTTTCTCATAATATGGATTAGATTTTATATCATTTTGATCAACCTCGCCCGTATAGCCTATTACATTACTAGCAAAAGGACTAATGTAATCTCTTACAGAATTTTTTCTAAGATAAAATCCATCAAATAACCAGATTTTCTCTTGTAAATAAGCATTCTTTTCTTTAGAAATTTGAGATTGTATAACAGAAGGTAGTTTTGTTGAATATTTTTTTGCAAAAGATATCCTTTTTGATAATTCATTTTGTTCAATTCCAATTAAATTTGATAATTGAACTGTATCAAATTCAACTGTGTTCTCTGGAACAATAATCAATTCATACATTGGTTGATTCGTTACTAATAACTCACCGTTTCTATCAAAAATTGAACCTCTTTCTGGATATATTGAAATTTCTTGTATTGCAAAATCACTATTTAAGGAGTCTCGAGAAAGCTGAAGTGAAGCAAGCTGAATAACAAAAATTACAGAGCTAATTATAGTAATCCAAATTAAGAGATTCTTTCTTATCATTTTTATTTATCAAAAATTAACTTAGAGACAATCCAAATAATTATAAAGTTAACAATTGAATTAATAAGAGTATATAAAAATATAGTCAATATAAATTCGAATTTAAAAAAGATTAATGAAAAATAAATTATTGAATGTAGAAATATGATTAAGAAAAAAAATGTTATTCTATTTGTTATTTGTGTACCCCTAATCATTGCAAATGGTAATATAGAGTTTACACCAAATGAATATTTTTCAATTCTTTCTCTCAAATAACATACTGTAATTGAAGCTAAGGTATGAGTACCATAAGTTTGCAATGATAAATCAATTATTAGTCCAACTAAGAACCCGTAAAATATTAAAAATGTTTTATCATATGAAGTTTTGTAAATTATGAATAAAGAAACATATATAAATGGATTTAGAATTCTAAAAAGATTCATATGGTTGAAAATCAATAATTGAGATAATACAATTATAAATAATAAAATTATATCTTTAGCAATCTCTTTATTCATTTAATAAAGATTTAATTTCATCATTATCAGTTCGCTCTAATACATATAGATTAGAAAGTGAAGAGAAGTCATTAAAGATTGATACGTCTATAGAATAATATCCCTCAAGTGAAGAGTTGTCATAGTCTTCTATTTTACCAATCGGTATTCCCCTAGGAAAATAAAACGACATACCCCCAGTTACAATTGTGTCTCCAACTTTAATTGAACTACTTAGAGGAATATCATTAAGTTGAACAATTCTCGGATCTAATCCGTTCCAACTTATTGATCCTATAGTGGAAGATTTCTTTACAATAGCATTTATTTTTAGATCTGTATTGAGTAATGAAACAATTGAAGAGTAATTATTTGTTATATCTTTTATAATTCCAACAATCCCTCTTGAAGATATAACTCCCATATCTTTATTTATTCCGTTAAGTTCTCCTTTGTTGATTACAATAATATTTCTACTCTTGTTAACTGAGTTCAATATTACTTTTGCACTTATGGTATTATCAATATTGCTTTCTGCAATTTCTTTAGCACCAGAAAAATCAATAAATTTAGATTCGATTTTTTTTAATTCTAGGTTTTCTTCTATTAGTTTATTATTCTCATGTCTAAGATTAAAATAAGAATTTATAAAAGAGAAAATACTAGAAGTTGATCCTGAAATAAATGTTCCAGCTTTTCCAAATCCAGAGTAGTGAACTGAACTATTATTATATAAATAGTTAAAAGTAATGAATGAAAGAAAAAGATATATAATTAAGTTCCTGTTTTTAACTATGGAATTAATTATTGATTGCATTAAAATTACTTGATTAGAACAGACTTAAATTTCTCTATATTTTTTAGGGCAATTCCTGTTCCTCTAACTACTGCTTGAAGTGGATCTTCAGCAATATAAACAGGTAAATCAGTTTTCTTTGACAACCTTTCATCTAAGCCTCTAAGAAGTGCTCCTCCTCCAGCTAAATATATTCCTGTATTATAAATATCTGCTGCAAGTTCTGGTGGTGTTTGAGATAGAGTCTCCATGATTGAGTCCTCAATTCTAATTATAGATTTGTCAATTGCCTTTGCAACTTCTATGTAAGAGATTACCTTCTCCTTAGGCTTACCAGATAAAAGATCTCTTCCTTGAACTTGCAAATCTTCAGGCGGGTCATCTAAACTTTCGGTTACAGACCCTACTTCAATTTTAATTTTTTCTGCTGTCCTATCACCTATATATAAGTTATGCTTAGTTCTCATGTAGTATACTATATCATTGGTGAGCTGGTCTCCAGCTACCTTTAATGACTTTTCACAAACAATACCTGCCAATGCAATCACAGCAATTTCAGTAGTCCCACCCCCGATATCTACAACCATGTTACCCTTTGGTTTTACTATGTCAATCCCAATCCCAATAGCTGCTGCCATAGGTTCATGAATTAAATAGACTTCCTTTCCATTTACTCTTTCAGCAGATTCTTTTACAGCTCTCATTTCTACTTCTGTGATTCCTGAGGGAATACAGATTACCATAGTTAAAGATGGAGAAAACCATCTTTTTTTTAAAGTAGGAATGCTTCTAATTAATTCACTAATCATTTTTTCTGATGCTTCAAAATCAGCTATGACACCATCTTTTAGAGGTCTAACTGTTTTGATGTTTTCGTGAGTTTTACCTTGCATGAATTTTGCTTCTTCACCAATAGCTATTATTTTTTTTGTAACCCTATCAATTGCAACAATAGAGGGACTATTAATAACAACTTTATCATTATGAATAATTAAGGTGTTTGCAGTCCCAAGATCAATAGCTATTTCTTCTGTGAAAAATCCCATAATAGTTAGCAAAGTTAGTTAAATAATACCAATTAATGTCTAAAATGTCTTATTCCTGAAAAAACCATAGACATCCCGTTCTCATTACAAAAATCGATGGAATCTTGATCTTTAATTGAACCTCCAGGTTGAATAATTGAGTTTATATTATTTGCATGTGATATTTCAACACAATCTGAAAATGGAAAGAAGGCATCACTTGCTAAACAAGATTCATTTAGGTCAAAACCAAATTTTTTAGATTTTGCAATTGCTTGATTTAATGCATCTACCCTTGATACTTGACCCATACCGGATCCAATTAATTGTTTGTTTTTTACAATTGCTATACAATTAGATTTTGAATGTTTAGCAATAATTGATGCTAATACCAGATCATCTGCTTTAGAAGCATTTGGTGATATGTTTGTAACAACTTTAAAATCATCAAATTTTTCAATTTTATTATCTTGATCTTGCTCAAGAGTACCATTAAGGCATGATCGAGTTTGGAGTTTTTTTATTGGGTAAGATTTTAATTTTATAATTATTCTGTTCTTTTTAGATTTTAATAAATCCAATGCAATATCACTAAAATCAGGAGCAATTAAAACTTCAAAGAATAGTTTATTAATCTCCTCAGCAGTATTAATATCAATAGCTTGGTTAGAAGTTAAAATTCCACCAAAAGCAGATACATTATCACATGATAGTGCATCTAAATAAGCATCTAATATATTATCTCTTAAAGCAAAACCACATGGATTGTTATGCTTGTGTATTAAAAAAACTGATTTTTTAGTTTCTAGGTCTTTAAGAAGCAGTATTGCTGCATCTATATCTAAGAGATTGTTGTATGAGATGTCTTTACCATGTATTTGTTCAAATATTTTATCAATTTTACCAATAAATCTGCCTTTTTGATGAGGGTTTTCTCCATATCTTAACTCTTTTATAGTATAGCTGTCAGAAATTGTATTATCATTACTTAAATAAGATGAAATCTTATAGTCATAATATGAACTTTTTTGGAATGCTTCAAATGCAAGTTTTTTTCTGTATATAATATCTGTTTTACAATCATTCTTTAAAATATAAATTAATTCATCGTATTGATCTTTAGATGAGATACATACAACATTCTCATAATTTTTTGCTGCAGCTCTAATAAGAGAAATCCCTCCTATATCAATCTTTTCAATTATATCTTCATGATTATTGGAATTTTTAACAGTCTCTTCAAAAGGATATAGATCCACTACTACAAGATCTATTCCAGGAATTTCATATTTTTTTGATTCATCAATGTCAGACTTTGAGTTTGTTTTTAATATTGCACCGAATATTTTAGGATGCAAGGTTTTTACTCTCCCATTTAGAATAGACGGATATGTTGTTAAGTCCTCAACTTTTTCTAGTTTAATACCCAAACTATCTATATATTCATAAGTTCCTCCAGTAGAATAGATTTTAACATTATTATCGGAGAGAATTTGACATAAATGCTCAATTTTATTTTTATTAAAAACAGAAATAAGTGCTGAAGAAATTTTTTTCATAAAAAATCAAAAGTACAAAAAAAACCTGCTGAAAAGCAGGTTTTTATCTATGTGGTTAATCTATTACATCATACCTGGCATTCCTCCTCCACCCATTGGTGGCATCGGAGCAGGATTATCTTCTTTAATATCCACTAATGCACACTCTGTAGTTAAAATCATTCCAGCTACAGATGCTGCATTTTCAAGAGCAACCCTAGTTACTTTTTTTGGATCGATGATACCTTCTTTTAACATATCAACATATTTGCCCTCTTTTGCATTATATCCAAAGTTTTTATCTCCGTCAAGAACTTTTGATACAACTACTGATCCTTCTCCTCCAGAATTTTCAACAATAGTTCTTAAAGGAGTTTCAATTGCTTTGTTTACAATCTGAATACCTGTTAATTCATCAGCATTTGATGATTTTAACTTTTCTAATTCATTCTTTGAACTTAGAAGAGCAACACCACCACCTGCTACAATACCCTCTTCGATTGCAGCTCTAGTAGCATGAAGCGCATCATCAACTCTATCCTTTTTCTCTTTCATCTCAACTTCGGAAGGAGCACCAACGTAAAGAACTGCAACTCCACCAGCTAGCTTTGCAAGCCTTTCTTGAAGTTTTTCTTTATCATAATCTGATGTTGTAGTTTCAATTTGAGCTTTAATTTGATTTACTCTTGATTTTATATCTTTTTTATTTCCTGAGCCATTAACAATAGTTGTATTATCCTTGTCAATTGTAACTTTTTCTGCAGTTCCTAGCATATCTAATGTTGTATTTTCTAGGGTAAAACCTCTTTCTTCAGAGATAACTGTTCCTCCAGTTAATATTGCAATATCTTCTAACATTGCTTTTCTTCTGTCTCCAAATCCAGGAGCCTTTACTGCTGCAATTTTCAAAGAACCTCTTAGCTTATTTACAACTAATGTAGCTAAAGCCTCTCCATCAATGTCCTCTGCAATTATTAAAAAAGGTTTTCCAGATTGAGCTACTGGCTCTAAAATTGGAAGTAAGTCTTTCATAACAGATATTTTTTTATCTGTTATAAGAATTTGGGGAGAATCCAGATCTGCTTCCATTTTTTCCGAATCAGTTACAAAATATGGGGAAATATACCCTCTATCAAATTGCATACCTTCAACTACATCAACATAAGTTTCAGTACCCTTTGCTTCTTCAACTGTAATTACTCCTTCTTTGCCAACTTTTTCAAATGCTTCAGTAATTAATTTTCCAATTGTTTCATCATTATTAGCGGAAATACTTGCAACCTGAAGTATTTTTTCAGATGCACTTCCAATTTCTACTGATTGTTTCTCTAGAGCATTTACTACAGAAATAACAGCTTTGTCTATACCTCTTTTTAAATCCATTGGATTTGCTCCAGCTGCAACGTTTTTAAGTCCTTCTGTAACAATAGACTGAGCAAGGATAGTAGCAGTAGTAGTTCCATCTCCAGCTAGATCATTAGTTTTAGAAGCAACTTCCTTAACCATCTGAGCACCCATATTTTCTAAATTATCCTTTAGTTCAATCTCTTTTGCAACAGTAACTCCATCTTTAGTTACTTGAGGTGCACCAAAAGATTTACCTATAATTACATTTCTTCCTTTAGGACCTAATGTAACTTTAACAGCATTTGCAAGAGCATCTACTCCTCGCTTAATACCATCTCGTGCTTCGATATCAAATTCAATTTTTTTTGCCATTTTGTTTTAAATTTAGTTATACAATTGCAAGAATATCACTTTCTTTCATTATTAAATAATCAACACCTTCATGTTGAAGTTCTGTTCCAGAATACTTTCCATATAGAACAATATCTCCAGCTTTAAGAGTTACTGGGTTTTCATTTGTTCCAGGCCCAGCTGCAACAATTTTACCTCTTTGAGGTTTCTCTTTTGCAGTATCTGGAATAATAATCCCAGATGAAGTAGTTGTTTCAGCCTCAGAGGGTTGAACTAAAACTCTATCTGCAAGTGGTTTAATATTAATTTTACTCATTTTATTTTGTTTTAATATTTTTAAATTTTCATAAACTATGCCAAACGATTTAACATCTATGAAAAAGTATTTTTCATGACATTATGACGCTATTCATCTATTGTTTCACTAGGAATTTCAGGAATATTTTGTTCTGGAATTTCAGGAATGGTTTGTTCTGGAATTTCAGGAATGGTTTGTTCTGGAATTGATTCATTAATTAATATTGAGTCAGAATTATCTGAATCGTTCATTAAAGTTACATTTGAAATTAGAATCAAAACAAGAATAATTATAGAAAGAGCCCATGTACTTTTGTCAAGAAAATCTGAAGTACTTTTTACACCACCAATTTGTTGTTGACCACCTCCAAAGCTAGAAGACAAACCTCCTCCTTTTGGATTTTGAACCATAATCACTAGTATTAACAAAACACAGACAAATAAAATCAGCGATACTAATATCCAAAAGGTCCCCATGATTAATTATTAATATTATTTTTTTGTTTTTTTATCATTTCAATTTGGTCTGCAAAGAAACTACTTTTTTTTGGATATTTCAAGCTTAATAT
>JBELLF010000003.1:0-45613 GCA_042088875.1 Candidatus Marisimplicoccus framensis
CAATTTCAGGAATTGCAGGTGATCAACAGGCAGCATTATTTGGTCAATTATGTATAAATGAAGGTGACATCAAAAACACCTATGGTACAGGTTGTTTTTGTATGATGAACACAGGAGAAAATTTTATATTGTCGAAAAACAAAATGCTTTCAACAATTGCATGGAGAATTAATGGAGAAATTACTTATGCACTTGAGGGTAGTGTATTCGTTGCTGGAGCCTTGATTCAATGGCTAAGAGATCAACTCGGAATTATAAAATCATCACCTGAGGTTGAAGAGTTGGCTAAAACAGTTGATGACAATGGAGGTTTAACATTCATTCCAGCATTATCTGGCCTGGCTGCTCCATATTGGGATCCATACGTTCAAGGAACAATTTTTGGAATAACAAGAGGTACTGAAAATGGCCATATAGCTAGAGCAGCTCTAGAATCAATTGCACTAAGAACAAGAGATATAGTTGTTGAAATGGAAAAAGATGCTGGAATAAAATTTAAAGATTTAAAAGTTGACGGTGGGGCAAGCAATAATAACTTATTAATGCAAATCCAAGCAAATCTTCTAAGTACAAATGTTGTAAGACCAAAAACAACTGAGACTACTGCTTTAGGTGTTGCTTTTCTTGCAGGACTGGCGACAGGTTTTTGGAAAGATATATCAGATTTAAAAAAACTATGGATAGAGGATATGTCTTTTCATCCAGATACAAGTTTTAAATCAAATGATATTATAGAACTTTGGCAAAATAGAATTAATAGACTATTAAAAGCTAATGAATAGATCTGGTTCTTTAGATAAGTTAAATAAAGTTAGTCAATGGGATATAATCATAATTGGAGGAGGAGCCTCTGGTCTAGGAATAGCTGTTGATGCATCAAAAAGAGGATATAGAACTTTACTTTTAGAAAAGTATGATTTTGGAAAAGGCACTTCATCTAGAAGTACAAAGCTTATTCATGGAGGTGTTAGATATCTTCAAAATGGTGATATAACTCTTGTAATTGAATCTTTAAAAGAGAGAGGAATTTTAAAGAGTAATGCACCTCATCTAGTTCGAGACTTAAGTTTTGTAATTCCATCATATGATTGGTGGTCTAGTCCTTTCTATGGAATAGGAATGAAAATTTATGATATGATGGCTGGAAACCTTGGTTTAGGAAAATCAATAATTATTTCAAAAGAGGAAACTCTTAAACTAATTCCCAATGTAAATAAAAAAGGATTAAAGGGTGGTGTAATTTATCATGACGGACAATTTGATGACTCTAGAATGGCAATTACTCTTGCACTAACTGCAGATTCAAAAAAAACTGCTTTATTAAATCATTGCAGTGTTGAAAAACTCATAAAGGATAAAGATGAAATAATAGGTGTAGAATTTCAGGATACATTGAGCTCAAAAAAATATAAAGTCAAAGGTAAAGTTGTTATAAATGCTACCGGTGTATTTGCTGAAGAGATTATCAGGATGGATCAACCAGACATAGATAAAATGATTCAACCTAGTCAAGGAGTTCACATAGTTTTAGAAAAAAAATTCCTAAAAAGTAAGCATGCAATTTTAATACCTCAAACTTCTGATGGTAGGGTCCTATTTGCAGTTCCATGGAAAAATTATGTTGTTGTTGGAACTACGGATACTCAAGTTAAAACAGCAAGCATAGAACCAAGTCCCTTGAAAGATGAAATTGAATTTATATTAAATAATGCAAGTCAATATATGTCAGTAAAGCCTAAGATTTCTGATATAAAATCTGTATTTGCAGGTTTAAGACCATTAGCGGCAACTTCAAATAAAAAATCTACTAAGGAAGTCTCAAGAAGTCATAAAATCGATATTGCACCATCAGGGTTAATTAGCGTTCTTGGAGGAAAGTGGACAACTTATAGAAAAATTGCAGAGGATGCAATCAATGCTGCAATTTCAATAAATAAATTAAAGAAGAAGAAATGTAAGACTCAAAAAACTAAACTTTTTGGTTATAAAAAAAGAGTTGAATGGTCAGATCCAATGCATGTATATGGATCCTTAAAAAAAGAAGTTGAGGCACTAGGTGGAAAAACTGATAACATTTCACTTTCAGATAAAATTTATATAACAAATAATATTATAGGGTGGTCAATTATACATGAAATGGCACTTACACTGGAAGATGTTTTAGCGAGGAGAACAAGATGTATTTTTCTAGACGCAAAAGAGTCTAAAAGAATTGCTCCAAAGGTGGCAGAAAAAATGGCTGAGGTTTTAGAGAAGGATCAAAAGTGGATTGACGAAGAGTTAAAAAATTTTAATAAATTAATCAAAAATTATATAGTATGATAAGTCCTTACATTGCTGAGTTTGTAGGAACTGCAATTTTACTTCTTTTAGGATCTGGAATTGTAGCAAATGTCAGCCTTTCGAAAACTAAAGGTTTTGATCAAACACCTTTAATTACAATTACTACAGCATGGGGTTTTGCTGTTTTTATTGCAGCATATATTACAGGACAATTTAGTGGAGCTCATCTTAATCCAGCTGTAACTATTGGTCTTTTAGTTGCTGGTAAATTTTCATCTGAATTAGCTCTTGGATATATTATAGCTCAGATACTAGGTGCTATGCTGGGTAGTTGGCTAACTTATATATTTTACATCGACCATTATAGAGCTACAAAAAATGAAGCTGCTGTAATGGGCTCATTCTGTACTTCTCCAGCAATTAGAAATTTTAAGAATAATTTTTTTAGTGAGTTTCTTGCAACATTTATATTAATATTTGGAATATTATATATAGTTGAACCAAATATAATAGTAGAAGGATTAGATGCTAATTTTGGTATTGGATCACTTGGTGCACTTCCGGTTGGCATATTAGTTTGGATTATAGGTTTATGTTTGGGTGGAACTACAGGTTATGCGATTAATCCAGCAAGGGATTTAGGACCAAGAATTGTATATCAGTTAATACCCAGAAAAAATAAAATTTCAGACTGGGCTTATAGCTGGGTCCCTGTTTTAGGTCCTTCATTAGGTGCTGTTGCTGCAGGCTTGTTATATTTATATTTTAGTTAGATGGGAGACAATAAAAAGATAGCACTAATAACTGGAGCAACTTCAGGAATTGGGGAATCAACGACATATGAATTAGCCAATAAATATTCATTGATTCTATGTGGAAGAAATAAAGAAAAACTTGATGAACTTAAGGATAATCTATCATCAACAACAAAAGTCATAACACTCGAATTTGATGTAAGGAACCATCAAGAAGTTTCTAAAAAAATTTCATCACTAGATAATTCATGGAATAAAATTGAACTCCTTATTAATAATGCCGGTAATGCGCATGGACTTGATTTTATTTATGAAGGAGATATTGAAGATTGGGATATGATGATAGATACTAATGTAAAAGGGTTACTATATGTTACAAAGTATGTGTTAGATTCAATGATTAAAAATAATAGCGGACACATAATTAATATAGGTTCAATTGCTGGAAAAGAAGTATACCCTAAAGGAAATATTTACTGTGCTTCAAAATTTGCAGTAGATGCAATATCTCAGGGCATGCGAATTGACTTAAATAAATATAATATTAAAGTTTCACAGGTAAACCCTGGTCTTGTTGAGACTAACTTCTCAATGGTTAGATTTAAAAATGATAAAAATAAATCTAAATCGGTATATGAAGGATTAAACCCTTTAATCGGAGATGATATTGCTAAGGTCATATCATTTATTGTAAACTGTCCAGATAATGTTAACATAAGCGACTTGACAGTCCTTGCAAAATCTCAGGCATCATCTACAGTATTAAATAGAAAATAGTGCACAGAAATATATTATTATTAATATTTATTACTTTTTTAGGCTCTTGCCTTTCTAATAAGGATGTAATAGTAGTAGGGCACAGAGGTGCTATGGGACACGCTTTAGAAAACACTGTTGAGTCAGTCAAAAAAGCAATTGAGTTAAATGTTGATGGAATCGAAATTGATGTATTCAAATCAAAAACTGGAGAGTTGGTAGTTTACCATGATCCATTTTTAACTCGATTATCAAATTCAAATGCATTTATTGAGGAAATTTCTCTAGACTCAATTAAAAAAGTAAAATTAGTAGGAGGTTTATCCATACCAACACTAAATGAGATAATAGATATAATTCCTGAAAATATATTTTTAAATATTGAGCTTAAAGGAAAAAATACTGCACTTAAGACCAATAAAATTATAATTGAACATATAAGTAAGTTTAGTGTTTCTCCCTCAAAATTTATAATATCAAGCTTTAGATGGGATGAGTTAATAAAGTTTAGAAATGCTAATCAAGATGTACCAATTGCAATATTAGTAGATTCATTATATAAAATTGATGATGCAATTAAATTAGCTAGAAAAATTAATGCTCTCGCTTTAAACCCAAATAATGAGTTTTTAACAAAGCAAATAGTAAAAAAAATTCAGTCTAATAATATCCAAGTTCATCCCTACACAATTAATGATCCTATAAATATAAAGAGGATGAAATCAATGGGAGTTGATGCGATAATTACTGACTATCCAGAAAGAATTAATAAATAATTATGAAAATAACTTTTTTAGGTCATGCTACATTAGAGATAAAAATTAATGAATACTCAATTATTGTTGATCCATTTATATCAGGAAATCCTATGGCATCAGAAATTAATTTAGATGATTTAAAACCTGACTTTATACTGATCACTCATGCACATCAAGATCACACTTTAGATGTAGAAAAACTTGCTAAGCAAAATGATTCAGTTATAGTTTCTAATTTTGAAATCGTAAATCATTTCCAGAATAAAGGTCTAAAAGGCCACCCAATGAATCATGGTGGAAAATGGAATTTTGATTTTGGCGAAGTAAAGTATGTAAATGCAATTCATACTTCCACTTTTCCTGATGGATCAAATGGAGGGCAACCAGGAGGATTTGTAATTTCTAAAAATAATAAGTCATTATATATAGCAGGAGATACTGCACTTACGTATGATATGAAACTTATTGCACTTCAATATAAATTAGATCTTGCAATCCTTCCAATTGGTGATAATTTTACAATGGGTTACAAAGATGCGATAATTGCCTCAGATTTTTTAAAATGTAATAAAATTTTAGGATATCATTTTGATACTTTTGGTTTAATTGAAATTGATCAGGCTGACGCAATTAACGAGTTTAAAAGAGTCAAAAAAGAACTCATAATTATTAAACCAATGGAACATATAACAATTTAACTATGAAAAAAATATATTTTATTTTATGTATACTGGGAACTATATTTCCATATTATAACCTCTATAAATTTTTAGAGCTTAACAATTGGTCAATGGAAGGTTTCTGGCGACTGCTTTATGAAAATTATGCAGTATCTATGATTTCATATGACTTAAGTATTGCTGCACTTACTTTCTTAATATATATAATTTATACATATTGGTCTAACCCAAAAAAAATATTTAGGTATTTATTGCCTTTCTTTGTAGGCTTCTCGTTAGCATTACCATTTTATCTTTATGACACCTATGAGTCTAACTAGATAATTCTCTCGTTTTTATCATTATACATACACCTGCATTGACTAGTATTAATGAAATTGTACCTATTAAGAAATAATCAAGGTTTTGTGATTTTCTAATTATAGCCTCTCCAAATACGCATAAACCAGAGCTAAAAATTAAAATACCTAAAGTTCCAACAATTGTATACTTATTAATCATCTTTTATTACATTTAAATCTAATTTATTCAAATTCAAATTTATGTCAACAGAAAGTTGGTTTTTTATTATTGCAGGACTAGTGATTTTTAATTACTTGTTTTCAAATATTTTAGATTATATAAATCATAAAAATTGGAAAGATGATATTCCAAATGAATTGAAAGACTTTTATGAAAAAGAAAAATATAAGAAAGCTAAAGATTACTCTATATCAAAAAATAAGATAGGTTTTCTTTCAAGTACTATAAGCTTCTTGTTAGTATTTTCTCTTTTAGTTTTTAATGGGTATGGTATAATTAACGATTTGGTCAGCAGTTTTGAATCAAGCTATATTAAATCGGGACTATTCTTTTTAACCTTATTCTTTATAAATACCTTAATTTCATTACCATTTTCATATTATAACACATTTGTAATTGAAGAAAAATTTGGTTTTAATAAGACTACAAAAACAACTTTTTTTCTGGATATAACTAAGTCTTCTGTTCTCTCCATTTTAATTGGAGGAGCTTTACTTTTTCTTGCACTATACCTATATGATAAAATAAATCAAGGTTTTTGGCTATGGTTATGGATAGGTCTATCATTATTAATGATATTTATTAATATGTTTTACGCAGATTTGATTGTTCCAATATTCAACAAATTAACACCACTTGAGGATGGAGAGTTAAGGAATAAGATAGAAGATTACTCAAAGAAGGTTGGGTATTTATTAAAAAATATTTATGTGATTGATGGTTCAAAAAGATCAACAAAAGCAAATGCATTTTTTAGTGGTCTAGGTCCCAGAAAAACTATAGCATTGTATGACACTTTGATAGAGAAACATACTGAAAACGAATTGGTAGCCGTTCTTGCCCATGAGGTTGGTCATTTCAAGAAAAAACATATTTTTTCAGGTTTAATATTCTCAATAATTCAAATTGGAATAATGACTTTTTTCTTTGAACTATGTTTAAGCCTTCCAGAAATTTCTTTAGCATTAGGAGGCTCAGATATTTCTTTCCATCTTGGATTGATAGGATTTAGTATAGTGTTTTCTCCAATCTCAATGTTATCAGGAATTCTAATGAACTATATAAGTAGAAAAAATGAGTTTGAAGCAGATGCCTATGCAAAGCAGACCTTTAATGGAGAAGATTTAGCACTAGCATTAAAGAAACTATCTGTTGATAGCCTTTCTAATATCTATCCACATCCCTTGTATGTATTCTTTCATTACTCTCATCCTCCACTTATAAAAAGACTTAGAGCATTAAACTAAAACTATGAAAAGACGAAACTTTATTTTTGATATATTTAGTGTTGGTATAGTATCTGCTATGTCAACTAAATTAAGAGCTGCAAACTTAAATTTTCCCCCAATGGTAAGATCAATATCAACTTGGAAAACAACTGAAGCGAATCAAAAAGCTGGTCAGATGCTTAATAAAGGTGAACATGCATTAGATGCTGCTGTTGCAGGTGTTGCAATCGAAGAAGAAAATCCAAAAAATACAACTGTTGGTTATGGAGGTGCTCCTGATAGAACTGGAAAAGTTACGCTTGATGCTTGTGTTATGAATCACCTTGGAGATTGCGGTTCTGTTGTTGCTGTAGAAAATATAGTAAATGTTGCAAGATTAGCTAAAGATGTAATGGAAAAAACACCACACGTAATGTTATCAGGAAAAGGTGCTGAAGAATTTGCAATCTCTCAGGGATATAAAAAAATAGATTTATTGACTGATAAATCTAAAAAAGAATGGGAAGAGTGGTTAAAAGATCAAGATTATAAACCTATTATTAATATTGAGAATCATGATACAATTGGAATGTTATGTATTGATAAGAATAATAACCTATCTGGAGCATGTTCAACTAGCGGATTAGCATATAAAATGAAGGGTAGAGTTGGGGATTCCCCTATTATTGGTTCAGGTCTTTTTATTGATAATAAAATTGGAGGAGCAGTTGCGACAGGTTTAGGTGAAGAGGTTGTGAAAACTGTTGGATCTTTTCTAGTCGTTGAGCTGATGAGACAAGGTTTATCACCTCAAGAGGCATGTGAAAAAGCTGTTAAAAGAATAGTTTCAAACAACTCACAAGAAAATAAATTCCAAGTAGCTTATATAGCTATGAATAAAAAAGGTGAAGTAGGCTCCTATAGCATTGAACCAGGTTTTACATACATGGATTATGTAAATGGAGAAAATAAAGAGATTTTTTCTAAGTCTGAATTATAATTTAAGAGAATATTGATTTCATCTTTTCCATCTCCTCCTCAGCGAGTTTTGGATCAACTAAAATTCTTCCGCTATATTCGTCGGTAATTATTTTTTGTCTTGAAGCAATCTCCATCTGAACTTGAGGTGGAATAGTAAAATATGAACCACCAGATGCATTTCTCTCTACAGGAACAATTGCTAGCCCATTCTTGACATTTGACCTTATTCTTTGGTAAGCAGATATTAAGTTATCTTCAATCTTTTTCTCAAACTCTTTAGATTTTTCTAGAAGAGTTTTTTCTTCTTTCTCAGTTTCTTTAAGAATCTCTCCTAATTCAGAGTTTTTATTTTTTAAATGAGATTTACGATCTTTAATTTTATCTTTTAGTTCATCTATAACTAAAGTCTTACTATCTATAGTTTCCTTGTATTGTGCAATCTTCTTCTCAGATAATTTTATTTCAAGTTCTTGAAACTCTTGCTCCTTGACTATTGCATTATATTCTCTATTATTTCTAACTTTTTTTAAGTCAGCCTCATATTTTTTATGATTGGCCTTTGAAATTTTAATAGCATTTTCTTCAAATTGGATACCATCTTGACTTTCTTTAATTTCATTCTCAAAAATCTCAAGTCTCTTATTTAATCCAGCTATTTCATTTTCGAGATCTTCTACCTCTAATGGTAACTCTCCTCTTATACTTCTTATTTGATCAATTCTTGAATCAATTAACTGAAGATCAAAAAGTGCTCTTAATTTTTCCTCTACTGATATTTCAACTTTTTTTGCCATTTTAATAATAGTTTACCGGGTTAATATTTTGTTCGGATAAAAGGACAGTAAAATTAGGTAATTTTTTATTAAGAAATTCCTTAATAAACATTTTTATGTGTTTTTCACTTTCATAATGTCCAATGTCAATTAGTATAGCTTTGTTATCAGCTTCAAAGAAGTTATGATATTTGAAGTCTGAAGTAATAAAAGCATCAACATTTGATTCAATTGAATCTTTTATTGCAAAACTTCCTGAACCCACAACAACTGAAACCTTAGAAATCTTTTTATTTAATTTATTAGAATGTCTTATATATTTTAAACCTAATTTATTTTTAAGTAAGTCAAAAAAGGTAATTTCATACACAGGTTTTTCTAGTTCTCCAATAGACCCCATACCTATTTTAATTTTATTTAATTTTTCTTCTTTGGGTAATAGAACAGAAATATTCTTCAAGCCAATTAAATTAGATAATAGATAACTAATACCTTTTGGGTGATTATCTAATGAAGTATGAATCGCATAAACTGAAATATTATTTTTTACTGCTTTTATAACAGATTTTTGAACATAGTTATCGTTAGTGATTTGTTTCAAACCATTAAAAATTATTGGATGATAACTAACTATCAAATTACAGCCTTTATTAATCGCCTCTTCTACAACATCCTCAGTAGTATCAAGAGTAACCAATATTGAGGTTATTTTTGATTCAGGATCACCTATAATAAGACCTACATTATCAAAATCTTCTGCAATAGAAGTTGGCATCCAACTGTCAATAATTTTTGCAATTTCAATAACTCTCATTGGTATTAGATTGATTGCAAATATAATACTATCTTTTAGGCGAAAAAAAATGAAGTTTCTGTTATACCCTTTATCAATTGTATATAACTTAATCACAACTTTAAGAAACCTTTTATTTGATATAGGCTTAATTAATTCAGTTCAGTACAAAATTCCAACTATTGGAGTTGGAAATTTGTCAACTGGAGGGACAGGAAAATCAATGTTAGTTGATTATTTAATTGAACTTTTAAAAATAGAATATAGTTTAACTACTTTAAGTAGGGGATATAATAGGGATACAAGTGGTTTTATTCAAGCTACTTCAAAATCTTCGGCATATGAGATTGGAGATGAACCTTATCAATTTTATTCAAAACATCCTGAAATTAGTGTTGTTGTTTGTGAGGATAGAAGAAAAGGAATGAAGTTAATTTTAAATAATTTGCCTAATACTCAAATCAGTATTTGGGATGATATATTTCAACAT
Source organism: Candidatus Marisimplicoccus framensis (assembly GCA_042088875.1). GTDB lineage: Bacteria > Bacteroidota > Bacteroidia > Flavobacteriales > Flavobacteriaceae > Marisimplicoccus > Marisimplicoccus framensis_A. Next base: position 10,000 of record JBELLF010000003.1, read on the forward strand.
AGATATGTTAAGCCTGGATTAATGCTATTAACTACAACTTTTAAATACCCATACTATAAAGATGAAATTCTTCCTGTTGGTAATCTAAGAGAGAATAAAAATTCATCTAAACGAGCTGATCTTATAATTATTACTAAATGTCCAGATGATTTGTCTAATAAAGATAAATTAGATTTTATAGAAAAGTTAAATCCAGATGAAAACCAAAAAGTTTTTTTTAGTACTATTTCTTACAAAAAAAGACTAAAGTCAGATGATTTAGCTATTCATATGGACGATCTTAAAGAAGAGGAATTCATACTAGTTACTGGAATTGCAGATTCTTCTTATTTGGTTAAATTTCTTGAAAACAAAAACCTCAAGTTCAAACACCTAAAATATTCAGATCATTATAATTTTAAAAAATCGTCAATTGATAAAATACTTTCTGTCTCAAAGAATAAAAAAATTATTACAACAGAGAAAGATTTTGGCAGATTAAAGCTAAAAATAAATAGAGGTGAAATATATTATTTAGAAGTATCAATTGAGTTTCCAGATAACTTGAATCCAACAAGTTTTGATGAAGTAGTTAATGAGTTTGTAGAAAACTATTAATGAATGTGTTTGTGCGCCTTATATGATGATCTAACAAGAGGACCACTTTCAACATGTCTAAAGCCCATCTCCTTTCCAATAATTTCATATTCTTTAAACTCACCAGGTGTAATAAAGTCAACAACAGGTAGGTGTTTTTTTGAAGGCTGAAGATATTGACCTAAAGTAACTATATCAACTCCAACTCTTCTAAGATCATCAAGAGTTTCAAGTACTTCTTCTCTCTTTTCTCCTAAACCAAGCATTACACCTGATTTTGTCCTTGAAATACCACTTTCTTTTAAATATTTCAAAACCTCAAGACTCCTATCATATTTAGCTTGTATTCTTACCACTTTTGTTAGTCTTCTAACAGTTTCTAAATTATGAGAAACTACTTCAGGAGCAACCTTAATAATTCTGTCAATATTTTCAGTTTCTCCTTTAAAATCAGGAATTAAAGTTTCAATAGTTGTATTAGGATTTAGATCTCTGATTGCCTTAACAGTTTCAGCCCAAATAATGGAACCACCGTCTTTTATATCATCTCTATCAACCGATGTAATTACTGCATGTTTAACACCCATTATATTAATTGATCTAGCAACTTTAAAAGGTTCAAGCTCGTCAACTGGCAAGGGGCTTCCTGTCTGGACATTACAAAAACCACATGACCTAGTACAAATGTTTCCTAATATCATAAAAGTTGCAGTGCCTTCAGTCCAGCATTCACCCATATTTGGGCAATTACCAGAAACACATATTGTATGAAGTTTATTTTCTTCTACTGTTGATCTTAGTTGAGTATACTTTTTACCAATTGGAAGTTTAACTCTAATCCAATCAGGTTTTTTAGTTCTAATTTTTTCCTTAGAGTCAGATTTTGGTAAGTTTAGTTTTACCCAGCCTTGATTTACTGTTTTTGTCTCAGACATATCTTACAAATATACAAACTATATAAACCTGGTCAAAATGTATCCAAATGCAAAAAGACTTAAAAATAAAATTCCAGCTATACTTAAAACTCTCAATGATTTAGAAGGCTTATGCTGATCAGGCATATTTTTACTTGTAACAAGCTTATAATTTAATATTGCATAAAATGGTGCAGTAATAAAGGATAATACAGTTGCAATTTCAACTAAGGCACCCATTTCAGATAGTAAGAAATAAAATATTAACATTGTACCTATCGCTAATATAGATATCCAATGAAAATAGTAATTCTTATTAGAATTTTTTGTTAATAATTGGGTAGTTCTTGACATGGTTCTTGGAGATGCATCAAGGGTAGTAATTGTAGTACTAAGCATAGTTGTAAATGCACATATTGATATAATTAAATATAAATTGTCTCCTAAGTTTGAAGTATAAAGTTCTATAAGCTGACCTGCAAATACACTACCACTACTTGAAAAACTAATTCCTGAGTTATACATCACAAGTGTTCCAAGACTTACAAAACAGATGCCTAAAAAAACGGTTGCTATATATCCAACATTGAAATCAAACAGACTATCTTTTTTTGTTATTTTTTGAGTTTTGGTTTTTTCTATAGCCCAAATAGAATGCCAAATAGAAATATCCAAAGGAGCTGGCATCCATCCCATAAAAGCTACTAAAAATACTAAACCTGCACCTGTAGGAAATACCTGCTCGAAAGTGTATGTTTCTATAGTATTTAATGAAGCTACACCAGTAGAGAAAATTGTACTAATTGCTAAAATTAAAATAATAATCTTAATCATTCTGTCTAGTAGATTATATTTACCAACTAATAAGATTAAGTAGCATGATACAGTTATAATTAAACTCCAAATAACCATGTTATCAGTAAAACCAAAAAGGCTTGAGGCAAGTCCAGCTGTAACAATGGTAACTGCAGTCTGTATAGTAAACATTGTTAAAATATTTAAAATAAAATATGCTATTAAAAAAAACTTACCAATTTTATAATATCCATCTAATAAACTTTCTCCTGTTGCAATTGCATATCTAGGTCCATATTGGAAGAAAGGATATTTAAATAAATTGACTAAAACAAGTGCCCAAATTAACCCAAAACCAAAATCAGCTCCAGCTCTAGTGGATTGTACAAGGTGAGAAACCCCAATTGCAGCTCCTGCAAAAAGTAACCCTGGCCCAAGTTTTGAAATAGCTTTAATCATTTGGAATCATTTGCACATTCGGAACTTGTTGGAATCTTACCACATATTCCGCATGGCTCATTAGAATTTTGAAGAAATGGGCTTTGACTAGCACAAGTTCCTGAAAACTCTCCATTTTTCTTAACGATTAGCTTTATAGCTATTCCTGAAAATGCAATAGCAACTAATATAATTGAGATTAGAAATATCTCCATTGGACAAAGCTATAAAAAAATCGTAATTTTAGTTGTGCTTAACTTAATTAAGAATAACATTAAGTTCTCTAATAAGTGGTTAATAATTTTAATCATTAATTATTCCTGTACCAATAATCTTAAAGTTTCAGAATCAGAGATTTTATCAGCTTCTTCTTGGTCTAAAAATGATCAGTTACCAACTTTTGAGGAATGTGTCGATCTTAACGGTGATGAAGGTTTATTATGTTTTAGAAATATAATTGAAACTGAAATGAATGAGTTTATGTCTGATAAGACTTTCCCCTTGGATACAACTCAATATAGATTAACAATAAAGATAGATTCAGAGGGTAATTTTATTTTAGATAAATTATCTCCAGATAATAAATTGGATATTGAGTCTTTAACAATATTAAAAGATGCAGTAAGTGGAATTAAAAAAGCTCTTCCTGCTGTTAAAACAAACGTAGGAGAATACGTTGAAGTAAAATTTAATCTACCTTTTAGGTTTAATTATGAGTAATAAAGTTCCTGATAATACAATAATTATGGGCATAGATCCAGGAACTAATATTACTGGATTTGGAGTAATTAGAATAAAAAATAATCAGATGAAACTTGTTGATCTAATTGAATTTAAACTCTCAAAAAAAAATGATCATAGCGCAAAACTTTCAGAAATTTTTAATAAGACCTCAGAACTAATTAAACTGCATAATCCTAACTTTGTAGCAATTGAATCTCCATTTTTTGGCAAAAATGTTCAATCTATGTTAAAATTGGGAAGAGCTCAAGGTGTATCAATGGCTGCAGCACTTAATCTTGATATTCCAATTACAGAATATTCTCCAAAAAAAATTAAAATGGCAATAACAGGCAACGGTAACTCCTCTAAAGAGCAAGTTGCTAAAATGCTTAAAACCATGCTAGATATTAAAGAAATGCCAAAAAATCTCGATTCTACTGATGGTTTAGCAGCTGCAGTTTGCCATTATTTTAATTTTGGTAACTCTAGCTCAAAGAAAGAATTTTCAAATTGGGCTAGTTACATAAGTAAAAACCCTGACAAACTAGTCTAATTTCCAAAATACTTATAGAAATTCTGAATTGTATCAATCCCAATAAAGAAATTTTTTATTCCAAAGTTTTCGTTTGGAGAGTGAATTGCGTCACTGTCTAATCCAAACCCCATTAGCACTGTTTTAATCCCTAAAATATTCTCAAACATTGGTACAATTGGAATACTTCCACCATCTTTTTGAGGTATTGGATCTTTACCAAAACTGTCTCTATATGCATTGATAGCAGATTTATAACCCTTAAAATTCTCAGGAGTCACATATGGATTACCCCCATGATGTGTTAAAACTTCAATTGAAACAGATTTTGGAGCAATATTTTTAATGTGATCTTTAAATAGTTCACTTATTTTTTTCCAATCTTGATTAGGAACAAGTCTCATCGAAATTTTTGCATTTGCTTCACTTGGAATTACCGTTTTAGATCCCTCGCCAGTATAACCACCCCAGATCCCATTTACATCTAGAGTTGGCCTTATAGACTTTCTTTCCAAAGTAGTATAACCTAACTCTCCCTTTACTAACTCTAGACCTAAAGATTTTTTAAAATTTTCTTCATCGAAATTTGATTTTTCCTCAATCAAATCTCTACTTGATTTATCAATTTCAATAACATCATTGTAGAAACCGGGAATTGTAATCTTGCCTTTATTATCAATAAGTGTGCTTATTATATCTGATAAAATATTTATTGGATTCGCCAGAGTACCACCATATGTTCCTGAGTGAAGATCTCTGTTAGGGCCTTTAACTTTTAATTCCATATATGCTAATCCTCTCAATCCAACAGTTAAAGTTGGATTGTTTAGATTGCTAAGACCAGTATCTGAAATTAAAATGACATCTGCCCCTAATTTATCTTTATTCTCTCTTAAAAAACTTTCAAGGTTTTCACTTCCAACTTCTTCCTCTCCTTCAATCATAAATTTCACATTACAATTAAGCTTATTCTTTTTTATTAGTTGTTCGAAAGCTTTTAGATGCATAAATACTTGACCTTTATCATCACATGCACCTCTTGCAAATATTGCTCCGTCTGGATGAACATCAGTTTTTTTAATTACTGGTTTAAAAGGAGGATTTGTCCAAAGTTCAATTGGGTCAGGTGGCTGAACATCATAATGACCATAAACAAGGATAGTTGGCATTGATTCATCTATTATTTTTTCTCCATATACAATTGGGTGTCCATTGGTTGAGTATATTTTAGATGAATCACAGCCTGAGTTTATGAGTTGATTAGATAACCATTTTGCAGTCTCTTCCATAGTCTCCTTGTATCTTGAATCAGCACTAATAGATGGTAATTCTAGAAATTCAAAAAGTTGATTTAAATAATTCTGTTTTTCCTTCTCAGATAATGTACTCATAGTTAATTTATATTTAAAAACTTATTTATATTTGTTCACCTTTTGCGGGTGTGGTGAAATTGGTAGACACGCTAGACTTAGGATCTAGTGCCTAACAGCATGGGGGTTCGAGTCCCTTCACCCGCACTTTTTTATCTTCTTTAATTCTATTTAACTCATCTATTATCTTGTCCATTTGTTCCATCTGATGATCATGAGATAGATAGTGATTCTCTTTTCTATATGTTTCTTGTTCAATATTTTCTAATGGTCCAAAAACAAATATTCCAAGGCTAAATATTGTAATAATTGAAACAGTAAAAATACTTACAATAATAGAGATAAATGTTAGTATAATTTTTATGTAGTTTTTTGATTTATAGAATTTAATTAAATTCATAATTCTTGAATTTCTTTTAAAAGTTCAATTATTTCGTCAAGTTTTTTAGCTTCTTCTTGGTGTTGAATTCTATGCTTTTCAGTTGGACTTATCTCAGTATCATCATAATAAATATCAGAAATCAATGCATATGAAATCATTGATAACGCAAATAAACAAACAAGAAAAATACATGATGCAATTATTGTAAGATTAATTCTAATATACTTGTCTGAATTAAAAAGCTTATTTATCATTCCGATGGAGGATTATATCCAGAGCCTTTAACAAATCTTCCAGGGAAATTACCGGTATGATCTCCGTTAGATAATACTTGAACTCCATTTACAAAAACATGTTCAACTCCTTCAGCAAATTGTAAGGGGTCTTCAAACGTTGCTTTATCCTGAATTTTATCAGGATCAAAAACAACAATATCTGCAAAATATCCAATCCTTAAATATCCTCTATTTTTAATTCCAAGATTATCAGAAGGAAATCCGGATAATCTTTTAATTGCCTCTTCCATTGAAATTAATTTCTCCTCTCTTACATATTTCCCTAGAACTCTTGCAAAACTTCCAAAAGCTCTTGGGTGAGTTATAAAATCTTTTGATATATCTGAATAGGAACCTGCATCTGAATCAAATGAAACCCATGGAAGCATTATTTTTTTTCTGACATTATCTTCTGACATGCTAAAATAAATACACTGTATTCTGCTTCCATCCTCAATTATAAGATTTACAATTGCTTCTTCAGGAGTCTCACCTCTAAGTTCTGCAGCCTCAGCAATCGTCATACCTCTATACTTATTAGACATAGATTGTTTGTTAAATCCTACCATTAAAATATCTTCGGGTGGCTGTTCTGAAAGTTCTTTTCTTATATCCATAAAAAGCCTTTCTCTTATATCTGGCCTCTTCATTCGGTTAATCCATGCTTGCCTTCCTCCTTCCTGAACCCAGGTAGGTATAACTCCAGTTAATCCAGTTGATGATGCTGGATATGTATACATATCTGCAGTTATTTTTAGACCACTTTCTCTTGCTTTTTCAACCTTCTTTATAACTGAATCTAATAGATGCCAATTTGGTTTTCTTGAAGCTTTAAGGTGATATATCTGAGAGGGTATGTTTGCTCTTTCAGCAATCTCAAGCAATTCGTCTACTGCCTCTAAAACTCTTGAATCTTCATTTCTCATGTGAGATATATAACTGCCACCATAAGATGATGCAATTTTTGATAATTCAACTAACTCATCTGTATCAGCATAATCTCCAGGAGCGTATATTAATGATGATCCGATACCCATTGCACCTTCTTCCATAGCAATTCTTACAATATTCTTCATCGAATCAATTTCATCTGCTGTAGCCTTTCTGTTAGCAAAACCAATTTCTTGAATTCTTACTGTAGCAGCACCTAGATATGAGGCAATATTTGTTGAAACTCCACTTTGTTCAAGCTCTTCCATAGCTTCTCCAAATCCGACAAAATTATTGTTTTCTATGGATCCTTTTGGACCAGGAGATGTACCTTCTCCAAAAACCTCAAGTGTAACACCCTGTTTTAGATCACTAAGAGATCTTCCATCTTGCATTAAAGTATTATATCCCCAACTAAGCATATTTACAAAACCAGGTGAAATAATTTTATTAGAAGCATCTATTGTATCTTTTGCAATGAAATTCTGTTTTTTGCCAACATAAAAAATAGTATCATTTTTAACTGCAATATTTCCAACAAAACCTTTTTTACCTGACCCATCATGAATAGTACCACCAGTAATTAAGACATCAACATCATAAGTATTATTTGTGCAAGAAAGAGCTAAAAAAATAATTGCAAATAGAAATTTTTTCATTGATTAACTATTTCAAACAATTTATTAAAAATTTCAGTATTATCATAAACACCCTTAAAGTTGTGGGCCTTATATCCAGAGCTAAAAACCGGAACCATAGTAGCAGTATGACTTCCAGATACATATTTATTTTTAACCTTGGATTTTAATAAATCACCTCCTGTAATTGCAGCCCCTCCAGTCTCATGATCAGCAGTTATTACAACAAGTGTATTGTCATCATTATCGATAAAATCAAAAACTGTTTTAATTGTATTATCAAATTCAATCATCTCGCTATTCATGTGCTTAGGATCTTTATCATGACCTCCCCAATCTATTTGAGCTGATTCAATAAGAAGAAAAAAGGGTTTATCCAGATTCTCTAATTTTTGAATTGTAGATTCAACCAGACTTGGTAAAGATGGCTCTCTACCTTTATGCTTTTCAATAGGGTCATCATAACTAGTTAAGTATCCAATTTTATTAGAATTATTATTCTTATATGTCTCAATACTGGTTGCAAAAAAATAGTCTTCCATCTCAGCTAGTAAATTTCTATTATCTGATCTATTATTAAAATATCTTTCACCTCCTCCAACAAAGAAATTTATTCCACTTTTTGCAAGCTGACTTGCAATATCTTCGTACTGATATCTACTTTTTACCTTTGAATAGTATGATGCAGGAGTTGCATGAACTATAGTAGAGGTAACTATTATTCCAGTTGAGTAGCCTAAATCTTTACAAATTTCTAAAATACTTTTTACTGGTTTATAATTATCATCCATTCCAACCACTCTATTTTTTGTTTTTACACCAGATGACATTGCAGTTCCAGCTGCAGCGGAATCAGTAATTAATTTGTCTGATGAGTGAGTCTTAATCAATCCAACATATTTGGATCTCTCCAAAGATGTATAATTATTATTAGAGTACATTCCAGATGAAATTTGGGAAAGGCCCATACCATCTCCAATCATCATAATAATATTTGGTTTTTTTGAATTTTGACTTTGGACAGTAAAACAACTTAAAGTAATTAAAAGAAAAAGGGTTTTTTTAATCATAATGCAAAGTTAAATTTATATATCAGATCATTGTAAAGTTTTTATTAATGAATCAATAACTTTTCTGTTGTTTTTTTCATTTTCGTGTACATAGTCTAAATTGATTTTACCTAATTTTTTTTCTTTTTCTTTTTTAAGGCACAGTTCACTAAATACTTTTGAAAATTCATCAGAATTGTTGATTGATAATACACCACCTAAATCAATTAAATCTTCAGCCTCTTTAAATCCATAATATAAATTTCCTATTATAACTGGACACGAAAAAACAGAAGGCTCTAGAATATTATGAAGACTATTTTTTGAAAAACCTCCACCTACATAACAAAAGTTTGCATATTTATAAATGTACCTAAGTTGACCAATTGAGTCAACAATTAATACCTTTTTTTGAAAGTCTTTTTCTTTTTTAAGGCATGATAGTTTGACACAAGAATTTCCAAAGATATGCTCTAACTCATTTATTTGTTTTTGAGATACTTCATGAGGTGCAATAATAGACTTAATATTACTGTTTATTATAGATTCTTTTATAATTTTTATATCTCTACTCCAGACACTTCCCGCAATAAAACATTTATTATTATCAATAAACTTTTCAATACTATCGATTCTTTTATTTTCATTTAGTGTTTTAATTACAGATGTAAATCTAGAGTCGCCTGATTTAACTACATTTTGGATGGAGTACTTACTAAGTATTAATTTCGAGTTATTGTCTTGAACAAAAAAATAGTCGATCATTTTTAGTCTATTTAAAAACCATTTACCAAAAATTCCAAAATGAAAATTTGACTGCTTAAATTTTGAAGAAACTGAATAAATAATTGAGTTATTCTCTTTTAATTCAGATATATAATTAGGCCATAAATCATTTTTGATAATTACTGCAACTTTAGGATTCACATATTTAATAAACTTTTTAGAGTTATTTGACGAATCAACTGGCAAATAAGTAATTGAATCCGCGTGCTCAAAATTTTTAACATTTTCATAGCCAGATGGTGAGAAAAATGTGACAAGAATTTTTAAGTTTTTGACTTTTATTTTTAATTCTTGAATAATTGGTTTAGCAATTTCAAATTCCCCTAGTGATGATACATGAAACCATATATTTTTTTCATTGGGATTAATCTCTTTTTTTAAAATTTTATAGGTATTTTTTCTGCCTTCGTGAAATAGATCTATTTTTTTTGAAAATAATCTAAATGGTATGCTTAAAGCATTAATAGTAATGATAAATATTTCATAAATAATTTTCACCAGTTCCTTTTTCCAAAAATACTTTTTTAATTTTGTTTTCGATGAAAAAAATCAACATGGTTGACCTTAACGGTCAATATAGAAAAATTAGATGGCAGGTTAACAGAGAGATTAAAAAAGTAATTAAATCATCATCTTTTATAAACGGTCCCTCAGTTAAAGAATTTCAGAATAATTTACAGAACTTTTTAGGTATTAGGCATGTAATTCCTTGTGCTAATGGTACAGATGCTCTTCAGGTTGCGTTAATGTCTCTTGAATTAAATAAAGGAGATGAGGTCATCACAACAAATTTCTCATTTGCATCAACTATAGAAGTAATTCTTCTTCTTGGATTAAAGCCTGTTGTTGTAGATATTGATCCAAAGACCTTTAATATAAATCCTAACTTAATTAAAGATAAAATCAGTGAAAAGACTAAAGCTATTATTCCAGTTCACCTATTTGGACAAACATGTAATATGGAAGAAATACTTGAAATAGCTAATAAACATAATTTGTTTGTTATTGAGGATAATGCTCAAGCTTTAGGTTCAAAGTATAAATTTTCAAGCTCTGAAAAACAGATGGCTGGTACTATTGGAGATATTTCTACTACATCTTTTTTTCCTTCAAAGAATTTAGGTTGTTACGGTGATGGAGGTGCAATAATGACAAACTCAGATAATCTAGCATACAAGATAAGAGGGTTGGTTAATCATGGTATGTATGAAAGATATTATCATGATGAGGTTGGTGTAAACTCTAGACTCGATTCTATTCAAGCTGCAATTTTAAATGTAAAGCTGAAGTATCTAAACAAATACAACAATAGCAGACAGGAATCTGCTAAATTATATAATGACAAGTTTGATAAGATTGAGCTTCTTGAGACTCCATTTGTTGAATCTGACCTTGATACTCATGTTTATCATCAGTACACCTTAAAGGTTAAAAATGGGATGAGAGATAAATTGGCTGAACATCTTTCAAAAAATAATATTCCATTTGGTATATACTATCCCCTCGGATTTCATGAACAAAAGGCATATAAGCAAGAATTTATGTCTGACAATGACTTTCCAGTTACTAATCAAGTTAAAAATGAGGTGATTTCATTACCTATGCATACAGAGCTTTCAAAGAGACAGATAACTTATATCACAGATACTATTTCTAGTTTTTTTGAATAATTATCCATTTCTTTTACTTTAGTAAAAAACTAAACATGAGAATAATACTTTTACTTCTGTCTGTATTGACAGCTTCAGCGCAAGACATATATATACACGCAGGAAAAATTTATGATACTAACTCTGGAAAATTAAGTTCAGAGAAAACTATTATAATTTCCGACAATATAATAAAGTCAATAGAAAATGGATATAAAGAAGCAAGTGAAGATGATATAAAGATATATGACTTAAAATCTAAAGTTGTGTTGCCAGGATTGATTGATTTCCATGTTCATATGGAGAGTCAATCAGGTGGTCAAGATAGATATGTAAGAAGATTTCAAGACAATAAGGCAGATGTAGCTTTTAGATCTTCGGTTATTGCAAAGAAGACTCTTATGTCAGGGTTTACATCAGTCCGAGATGTTGGGGGATCTGGTGTAAATATCTCATTAAGAAACGCTATTAATAATGGTGTTATTCCAGGCCCTAGAATTTTTACTTCAGGAAAAACAATTGCTACTACTGGTGGTCATGGCGATAGGACAAATGGTTTTAGAGATGATCTTGTTGATGATCCAGGTCCTGAGCAGGGAGTTGTAAACTCTATTGCTGATGCTAGAAAGGCTGTCAGATATAGATATAAAAATGGAGCTGATTTAATTAAAATTACTGCAACAGGAGGAGTAATGAGTTTAGCTAAAAATGGGCAAAACCCTCAATTTAATGAAGAAGTAATAAGAGAAATTATTAAAACCGCAGATGACTACGGTATGCATGTTGCAGCTCATGCTCATGGAGACGAAGGTATGTTTAGAGCTGTAAATGCAGGTGTTACTACTATTGAACATGGATCAATTATGGCAGATAGAACAATGAGACTTATGAAAGAAAAACAAACTTATTTAGTCCCAACTATAAGTGCTGGTGAACATGTAGCTAAAATGGCTAAAATTCCTGGATATTATCCTGAAATAATAATACCTAAAGCCCTTGAAGTAGGAGTACAGAATAAAGCTACCACAAAAAAAGCCTATAAAATGGGTGTTCCAATTGCCTTTGGAACTGATGCAGGTGTTTTTCCTCATGGAGATAATGCTGGAGAATTTGTTTACATGAAAGAAATTGGAATTCCAGCTGAGTATTCCTTAAACTCTGCAACAATAACAAACGCCAAACTATTGAATATGGAAAACCTTTTAGGCCAATTAAAGGAGGGATTTTATGCTGATATCATTGCAGTTGATGAAAGTCCTCTAGAAAATATTGCTACTTTAGAAAATGTAATTTTTGTTATGAAAGACGGTAAAGTCTATAAAAACTAAATTTTTGATACTATTACTTCAGGATTGATTTTTCTTATTAATCCCTGAAGAGTATTACCTGGCCCAACCTCAACAAATTCATTAATTCCATCGTTAACCATTTCATTTATACTCTGACTCCAGAGTACTGCTCCAGTTAATTGACTTAATAGATTCATTTTGATTATTTCAGGGTCTATTACTGGCTTAGCACTAAAGTTTTGATAGATTTTACAAATTGGGTTTCTAAATTCAGTCTTATCAATTCCGTATTTTAGCTCTTTCTTGGCTGACTCCATAAGATCTGAATGAAAAGCACCACTAACTGGAAGTATTAAAGCTCTTTTTGCGCCTCTCTCTTTAAGAATTTGGCAAGCTTTTTCAACTGCATTACATTCTCCAGAAATTACCAATTGACCTGGACAATTGTAATTAGCAGGTTTCACATTTTCACCTATTTCATTACAAACATCCTCAACAATTTTATTTTCTAGCCCTAAAATTGCTGCCATTGTTCCGTTAGTTTTTTGACAAGCTTCTTGCATAGCATTTGCTCTAATTGAGACTAACTTTAATCCATCCTCAAAACTTAATGCCTCAGATGAAACTAATGAAGAGAATTCACCAAGTGAATGTCCTGCACAAGCTTGAGGCTTAAACTCCTTTGAAGTAAGAGCAGATATTACAGAATGAATGAAAATTGAGGGTTGAGTAACTTTTGTTTGTAAAAGATCCTCAGGTGTTCCCTCAAACATTAAGTTGGTAATATTAAATCCTAAAATATCATTTGATTTATTAAATAAATTTCTAGACTCAGATATATTATCATAAATTTCTTTACCCATTCCAGGTTTCTGTGATCCTTGACCAGGAAAAACAAATGCTTTCATATTATTTCCTTATGTATGTTAAAAAAGAATATTTTGTATTACTATCATCATCTAAATAATTAACTAACTCGGTAGCAAGCTCAAATTTATCCATAGGGATGTCAGGGAAAAAAGCATCTCCTTGATAATCTTTATAAACCCTTGTTAATTCTATCTTATCAACAAGATTAATTGTCTGCGAGTATATCTCCCCTCCGCCAATTATAAATGGTTGTAAATCCTCTCTACATACTTCTATAGCATATTCAATACTACTAAATACCTCAATACCTTCTGGAGAATAATCTTCATTCCTTGTAACAACAATATTTCTTCTGTTTGGTAATGGACTAGGTAAAGATTCAAAGGTCTTTCTGCCCATAATAACTGAATGACCTTGAGTCAACTTTTTAAATCTTTTTAAATCCTTTGGAATATTCCAAATCAACTTATTATCTAACCCAATAACATTATTTGTTGAAGCTGCTGCGATAATTGTAAGTTCACTTTTAATCATAATTAAACAGAAATCTTACCCTTTATTGATGGATGTGAATTATAATCTAAGATTTCTATATCCTCATATTTAAAATCTTCAATTTTTTTTACAAGAGGGTTAAGTTTAAGTTTAGGTAATTTCATTGGTTCTCTTGTTAACTGAAGATCAACTTGCTCTAAATGATTTAAATAAATATGAGTGTCACCAAATGAATGTATGAAATCTCCAACATCATATTCACATACTTGAGCTATCATATGAGTTAAAAGAGCATATGAAGCTATATTAAAGGGAACACCTAGAAATACATCTGCACTTCTCTGATACATTTGACAAGATAGTTTATTATTAGAAACATAAAACTGAAAAAATGCATGACATGGAGGTAAAGCTGCCTTTCCATTTTTAACATTATCACTAAATGATTTTGAACTGTCAGGAATAATATTTGGATTCCATGCTGTTACTATCATTCTTCTACTTGAAGGATTATTTTTAAGTGAATTAATTACATCTTGGAGCTGGTCTATACCATCAGAATTCCAATTTCTCCATTGGTGCCCATAAATAGGACCAAGATTTCCTTTTTTATCAGCCCATTCATCCCATATTGTTACACCATTTTCTTTAAGATACTTTATGTTTGTTTCACCATTTATAAACCATATAAGTTCATGTATTATAGATCTTAAATGCAGTTTCTTAGTAGTAACAAGAGGAAAACCTTCTTGAAGATTAAACCTCATTTGATATCCAAAAACACTAATTGTGCCAGTGCCAGTCCTGTCCTCTTTTTTTACTCCTTTTTCTTTTATGTGTTGAAGTAAATCTAAATATTGTTTCATTATACCTTTTTTCTAAAATCTAATTCATCTCTTAATCTAGCAGCTAATTCATAATCTTCATTTTGAATACTTTTTTCTAGCATCTTTCTAATATTTCTGGTAGAGATTTTTTTAATATCCTTAGTATTTTCACTTTTAGAATCAGTTGAACCAGATAAGTTATCCTTAAAAAAGTTTTCATCCGTAAGATTAATCCCATCTGAGAATCTTTTATCATCTTCAAACCCTGCTTCATCTAAAATTTCTTTAGTAACAAAAATAGGAGCATTAAATCTAATTGATAAAGCAATAGCATCAGATGTCCTTGAATCAATTTTTACAACTTCACTATCTTTTTCACATACCATATTTGAATAGAAAACACCCTGGCTTAATTTATAAATTGTCACATGGTTTAAACTAATATCAAACTTATCAGCAAATCCTTTAAATAGTTCATGAGTGAGAGGCCTAGAAGTTTTATTTTTTTTTTCAAGTGCAATTGCTATCGATTGTGCTTCAAAGCCTCCTATTACAATAGGTAATTTTTTATTGCCGTTAACTTCATCTAAAATTAATGCAAAGGCTCCAGAAGTATTATCACTATATGAAATTCCATGAATTTTTAACTCTATCAATTCCATGTAAAATTATAATGCCACAAATTAATTAAATAAAATTTAAATCTCATTAATGGACTATAGGAAATATTTTTTTTATGATTAAATTCGCATAAATTTAAATCTATGAAGACAGTTCAATTTAGAGAAGCTATATGTGAAGCAATGTCAGAGGAAATGAGAAGAGATGAGAGTGTCTATCTTATGGGTGAGGAAGTTGCTGAATATAATGGTGCTTACAAGGCATCAAAGGGAATGCTAGATGAATTTGGTGAATTGAGAGTAATTGATACACCTATTTCTGAAGCTGGTTTCTCTGGAGTTGGAGTTGGTTCTACAATGGTTGGAGCTAGACCAATTATTGAATTTATGACATTTAATTTTTCACTGGTTGGAATTGATCAAATAATAAATAATGCTGCAAAAATAAGACAGATGTCTGGTGGTCAATTTCCATGTCCAATTGTTTTTAGAGGTCCAACAGCTTCTGCTGGTCAACTTGGTGCAACTCACTCTCAAGCATTTGAAAGCTGGTTTGCTAATTGTCCTGGTCTTAAGGTAATTGTGCCATCTAACCCATATGATGCAAAAGGACTTTTAAAGTCTGCAATCAGAGACGATGATCCAGTTATTTTTATGGAATCTGAACAGATGTATGGTGATAAGGGTGAAATTCCTGAAGGTGAATATACTTTACCGATTGGTGTAGCTGATATTAAAAGAAAGGGAAAAGATGTAACATTAGTTTCATTTGGAAAGATTATAAAAGAAGCATATATAGCTGCTGATATTCTTGAAAAAGAGGGTATTGAATGTGAAATTATTGATTTACGAACACTCAGGCCTATTGATTATGATACCGTACTTGAATCAGTTAAAAAAACAAATAGATTAGTAATACTTGAAGAAGCATGGCCTTTTGGAAATATATCTACTGATATCTCGCACAAAGTTCAGAATGAACTCTTTGATTTTTTAGATGCACCAATTGAAAAAGTAAATAATGCAGATACTCCTACTCCTTACTCTCCAGTTTTATTAGAGGAGTGGCTTCCAAATAGTGAGGAAGTAATTAAAGCAGTTAAAAAAGTTCTCTATATTTAGCCTACTAGAAGTGGAGCTATAACAAGAGCAACAACAGCAATTAATTTAAGAAGAATGTTTAGTGATGGTCCAGATGTGTCTTTAAATGGATCACCAACTGTATCACCAACAACTGCTGCTTTATGAGCTTCAGTACCTTTTCTTCCATCTTCTTCAATCATTTTTTTTGCATTATCCCATGCACCACCAGCATTTGATTGAAAAATAGCCATTAGAACACCACATGATGTAACACCCGCTAAAAGACCACCGAGCATTTCTGCACCACCAGCAAATCCAATTATAACTGGAACTGAAATAGCCATTAATCCTGGAAGAACCATCTCTCTTAATGCAGCTTGTGTTGAAATTTCAACACATTTACTATATTCTGCAACACCATCAGCATCATTAAAAATCTTTAGATCTTCTTTCGAAGCTTTAGAAAGATCTGAGTCATATTTTCTCATTACTTCAAGAGCTGCTTTCAATTTTGGAAGGTCTTTAAATTGTCTTCTCACTTCTTCAATCATACTCATTGCCGCCTTACCAACTGCCTTCATTGAAAGGGCAGAAAAAACAAATGGGAGCATTGCACCGAGTAAAAGTCCAGCCATAACAACTGGTTTTGAAATATCAATAGCAGTAATTTCAGCTGTTTGCATAAATGCTGCAAATAAAGCTAGAGCTGTTAGAGCAGCTGATGCAATAGCAAAACCTTTTCCTATTGCTGCAGTTGTATTTCCAACTGCATCAAGCTTATCTGTTCTCTCTCTAACTTTAGGATCTAACTCTGCCATTTCTGCAATACCTCCAGCATTATCTGAAATAGGTCCGTATGCATCAACTGCCAACTGGATACCTGTATTAGCAAGCATACCAACAGCAGCAATTGCTATTCCATATAGACCAGCAAACTCATAGGAGAGTAATATTGCTGCACAAATAAATATAATAGGAAGAGCAGTGGAAATCATTCCAACCCCTAAACCAGATATTATAGTAGTTGCAGGACCAGTTTCTGACTGCTTAACTATTGATAGAACTGGATTTTTACCAGTTGCAGTGTAATATTCAGTTACTTTACCTACAAGAAGTCCTGCTATTAATCCACTAATCGTTGCAATGAAGACACCATTTGATGTATATTCAATATCATTGAAAATCCATGACTCTGGAAGTAAATACCGTATCAAGAAATAAGTAACGGCAATCATTAATCCAGCAGATATAAACTCACCCATATTTAAAGCCTTATGAGGATCTCCACCTTCTTTTACTTTAACGAAGAAGGTTCCTACAATAGACATAATTATTCCAGATGCAGCAATAAACAATGGAAGCAGTACAGCATTAATTTCAATTCCAGAGAATTCACTTAAACTAATAAAAGCAGCACCTAATACCATTGCCCCAATAATTGATCCGACAAAAGATTCAAATAAATCAGCTCCCATTCCAGCAACATCTCCAACATTATCTCCAACATTATCTGCAATAGTTGCTGGATTTAAAGGGTGATCTTCTGGAATACCAGCTTCAACTTTCCCTACTAAGTCAGCGCCAACATCTGCAGCTTTAGTGTATATTCCACCACCAACTCTGGCAAACAATGCAATAGAAGAAGCACCAAGAGAAAATCCGGATAAAACTTGTATTACAGTATTTATGTCATCAAACATTGGCCTGTAAATTATAAATAATGAACCAACTCCTAAAACTCCTAAACCAACTACGCCCATCCCCATCACAGAACCACCAGAAAATGCAATTTCTAATGCTTTCCCAAGAGAATGTTGAGCAGCATTAGTTGTCCTAACATTGGCCTTGGTTGCAACTTGCATACCAATAAAACCTGCTAGACCAGAACATAATGCTCCAACAACAAAAGATACTGCAACCAACCAGCTGCTTCCCTCATTAATGCCTTTGAATGCTAAAAGAACAGCAGTAATTATTACAAAAACTGATAATATTTTATATTCAGCTTTTAAAAATGCCATTGCACCATCCGCAATATTTTTTGCAATTTTTGCCATTTTTGCATTTCCAACTTCTTTTTTTGAAACTGATGCATTTTTTATAAAAACAAATATTAATGCAATTACACCAGCTAATGGGATAAGATTTATGTAGTCCATTTTTTAAATTTTTTTCAAATATAATACAATGCTAAAAATGGAAAGCAAAAATATGTAGAAAGATATGATTAAAGTTCTTTTTTAATCATTGATAATATTGATTCGTAATCTGATTTATTCTCGACAAAATCCATATCATCAACATTTATTTTTAAAAGCTTACCGTTGTCATAATTTGTTATCCAAGCCTCATATCTTTCGTTTAATCTACTTAGATATTCGATACTAATAGTTTTTTCATACTCTCTACCCCTTTTATGAATTTTATTAACTAGGTTAGGGATACTACTTTGAAGGTAAACTAAAAGATCTGGTGGATTGACAAGATTAAGCATTGTATCAAAAAGTGATAAATAATTTTCATAATCTCTTTGAGGCATTAAGCCCATTGCATTTAAGTTGGGAGCAAAAATAAATGCATCCTCATAAATTGTTCTATCTTGAATAACGTCCACATTGCTTTTTTCAATATCTAGTAACTGTTTGAATCTACTATTTAAAAAATAAATTTGAAGATTAAATGACCATCTTTCCATGTGACTGTAAAAGTCATCTAGATATGGATTTGCAATTACATCTTCATAATATGGTTTATACTTTAAGCTTTTTGATAGCTGCTTAGTTAAACTTGTTTTCCCGGCACCAATATTTCCTGCAATTGCTATTCTCATAATTCTTGCCAAAATAGTAGGTTTTTTTTAAAGAAAAAAGCAGAATAATTTGAAATAATATTTTTTTAGTTAATTTTGTTTAAAACAGAGGAAGGATTTGACTGATTGCAACCTCTCAAAAAAATTGCTAAAGCAGTAATTCTTTTACAAGCAATCACGTCTTATTTTTTCTCACAAACTTAAAACTATGTCGTATTTATTTACGTCTGAATCCGTGAGTGAAGGTCATCCTGACAAGGTCTCTGACCAGATTAGTGACGGGATCTTAGATAATTTTTTAGCTTTTGATCCAAATTCAAAAGTTGCCTGTGAAACATTAGTTACAACTGGACAAGTAGTTTTGTCTGGAGAGGTTACTAGCTCTACATATATTGATGTGCAAAATGTTGCTAGAGAAATAATTAAGGACATAGGGTATAATAATGATTTGTACAAGTTTTCAGGAGAATCATGTGCAGTTATGTCATTAATTCATGAGCAGTCAGAAGACATCTTAAGAGGAGTAGAAAGAGATACAAAGGAGGATCAAGGTGCAGGAGATCAAGGAATAATGTTTGGTTATGCGTGTAATGAAACTCAAGAAAGTATTCCTCTTACCCTAGATATTGCTAATAAATTACTTTTCGAACTCTCAAGTCTTAGAAGATCAAAAACAATTCCATATTTAAGACCTGATTCAAAGTCTCAAGTTACTATTGAATATGATGAAAATGATAATCCGTTAAGAATAGATACAATTGTAATCTCAACTCAGCATGATGATTTTGATAGTGATGATAAAAAAATGCTGGATAAAATAAGACAAGATATAATTGAGATATTAATTCCAATAGTAAAGGAAAGTTATCCTGAAAGTATTCAAAAATTATTTAATGATAGTATTAAATACCATGTTAATCCGACCGGAAAATTTGTTATTGGTGGACCACATGGAGATACAGGTTTAACTGGACGAAAAATAATTATTGATACTTATGGAGGAAGAGGAGCACATGGTGGAGGAGCCTTTAGTGGAAAAGATCCAAGTAAAGTTGATAGAAGTGCAGCATATGCGGCAAGACATATATCCAAGAATTTAGTTAAAGCAGGTGTGTCTGAAGAGATTTTAATTCAAGTAGGATATGCTATTGGAGTTGCTGAGCCAGTATCACTTAATGTAAATACATGTGGTAAATCAAAATTAAATATTTCAGATTCAAAACTATCGAACATTGTCAATGAGATATTTGACTTAAAACCTCACTCGATAGAATCAAGATTTAAGTTGAGAGATCCAATATATCTTGAAACTGCATCATATGGGCATATGGGTAGAAAATCTGAAAAAAAAACCAAAACATTTAACTCAAAATATTCTGGAGTTAAAAAAATCGAGGTTGAGCTTTTCCCATGGGAGAAGCTAGAATATGTTGAGGAAATAATTAAATCACTAAAACTATGAATCATAATGATCAAACACTTGCACTACATGCAGGTCACAATACAACAAAGACAGAGGGGACAAGAGCTGTTCCAATCTATCAAACTACATCTTATGTATTTGATGACACTGACCATGCTGCTAATTTATTTTCACTAGCTGAGCCTGGATATATATATACAAGACTTAATAACCCAACAGCTGATATTCTTGAACAAAGACTAGCTTCATTGGAGGGAGGAATTGCTGCAGTTGCTACATCGTCAGGATCTGCTGCTCTAGCTACAACCCTTTTAACATTATTGAAAACTGGGGATCACATTGTAGCTTCAAACAGTCTATATGGAGGAACTTATAATTTATTAAACGTTACACTTCCAAGGTATGGGATAACTACAACATTTGTAGACCCTGATGATCCAGATAATTTTTCTCAAGCAATAAATGATAATACTAGGGCTGTGTATATTGAAAGTATTGGTAATCCTAAACTGGATATATTAGATGTTGAATCCATATCCAAAATTGCCAAAAAAGCAAAACTCCCACTAATAGTTGACAATACTGTAGCTACTCCATATTTATTAAAACCAATTGATTATGGTGCAGATATTGTAATTCACTCTACTACAAAATACATAACGGGAAATGGAACTTCAATAGGGGGTATTATAATTGATGCTGGTAAATTTGACTGGAGTAGTGGACTATTTAATGAATTCACTGAACCATCAGCTGGATATCATGGTCTTGTATATCATGATGCACTTGGACCTGCAGCATTTATTGCAAAAGTAAGAATTGAGGGACTAAGAGATCTTGGTAGTGCTCCAAGTCCATTTAATTGTTTTCAAACAATTCAAGGATTAGAAACCCTATCTGTAAGAATTAAGAAACACTCTGAAAATGCATTGAAAGTTGCAGAGTGGCTTGAAACTCAAGATGAAGTAGCATGGGTGAATTATCCAGGTCTCAAATCATCTAAATATTATGATCTTTCAAAGAAATATTTAAAGGGAGGTCAAAGTGGAATTGTTACTTTTGGATTAAAAGGAGGGTTTGAGTCTGCAAAAAAATTGACAGATAGTACCAAAATATTTTCTTTGCTTGCAAACTTTGGTGACTCCAAATCTCTAATAATTCATCCTTCAAGCACAACTCATCAACAATTAAATGAGGATCAGCAAAAATCCACAGGGGTTACATCAGATCTAGTAAGACTAAGTATAGGACTTGAAGACACTAATGATCTAATTAATGATCTAAAAGAGGCAATTAAGTCTATATAATTTGGAAGATGAATTAAAACATATTTTAATCGAAGATTTTGAAATTCAATCAGGATTCAAAATCAAAAAGATTGAACTTACATATCAAATCTTTGGTATGCCTATTGGGAGTTCTCCAGTTATTCTTGTAAATCATGCTTTAACTGGAAACTCAATTGTTTCAGGTAAGAATGGATGGTGGAGAGATATTGTAGGTGATAATAAACCTATAGACACTAAAAAATTCACTGTAATATGTTTTAATATCCCAGGTAACGGATTTAATGAAAATTGTTTTGACTATTCTATAAATATTAATTTGGGTGATGTAGCCTTATTATTTATCAAGGCATTAGAAATATTAAAAATTTCTAAATTATTCGCTATAACTGGAGGCTCAATTGGAGGTTGTCTTACTTGGGAAATGTTAGCTATTAAAAATGATATTGCCGATAAAATAATTCCTATTGCTGCAGATTGGAAGGCTAATGACTGGTTAATTGCGAATACCTATCTCCAAGATAGAATCCTTGAAAATTCTAGAGACCCAGTTGCAGATGCTAGAATCCATGCAATGACTTTTTACAGAACACCAAAGTCTTTAAATGAAAGATTTAAAAGAACTATAAATTATGAGAAGGGTGTATTTAATGTTGAATCATGGCTAGATCACCACGGTGTTAAGTTACATCAAAGATTTAGTCTTGACTCTTATAAATTTTTAAATAAATTATTAAGATCATCAGACATAACTAGAGACGGTATTAGTTTTGAGAGGAAACTTCAAAATGTAAAATCAAAAATAGATATAATATCAGTTGATACTGATATATTTTTTCTTCCTGATGAAGATTTTGAAACTACATCTATTTTAAAGTCCAATAAAATTCCCGTTAATAATCACATTATTAACTCAATTCATGGACATGATGCTTTTTTAATTGAAACCAAACAAATTTCAGATATCTTTACAAAAATTTTAAAATAATGGCAATTTACTTAGATAGAGTTAATGACAAATACCTATTTGAATTATCAAATGAAAATGGTCATAAAGTTCATTTAGATAGAAAATACTCACCAGACTATCAAGTTCAAGGAGCTAGCCCTATGGAGCTTCTACTTATGGGAGTTGCAGGCTGCAGTAGTATAGATATCATTTCTATTTTAGAAAAACAAAAGTTAGATCCTAAATCATACAAAATGGAAGTCGAGGGTGAAAGAGAATCTGAACCAGGTAGACCATATAAGAGGATTCATGTAAAACTATTGATTGAAGGAGAAATTCCAGGTGATAAAATAATTCGTGCAGCATCACTAAGTTTTGATAAATATTGTTCCGTTTCAAAAAATCTTGAGAAATCAACTTTGATAGAGCACTCAATTTATCTTAATGGAGAGCTAATTAAAAAATAGTCTAAAAAGTTTGATATTTTAAATACCTATTATACTTTTGTTAGGTTATGAAACAAAATTTTAATTTTTATTATACATATTACTTCTCTCATCAGAAGGCAGGATAATTATGTATAATTCAATTAAAATATAATAGTCCTGTCAAATCAGGACTTTTTTTTTATATGAAAGTGTCAATACAGGGAATTAAAGGTTCTTTTCACCATATGGTGGCAAATGAGTATTTTAAATCTTTTGAATTACTAGAATGTTCAACCTTTGAAAATCTAGTTAAATCAATTGATAAAGAAGAATCTGACTTTGGTGTCATGGCAATTGAAAATTCAATTGCTGGATCAATACTTCCAAATTATGCACTAATTGATGAGTATAATCTTTATATAACAGGAGAACATTATTTAAATATAAATCATAATTTAATGTGTCTGGCTGGGCAAAAAATTGATGAAATATATGAAGTGCAATCACATCCAATGGCTTTACTTCAATGTTCCAAATTTTTTAACAATTATCCTCATATTAAACTTATTGAGAGCGAGGATACAGCTTTATTTGCAAAAAAAATCAAAGATGAAGAAATGCTAGGTGTTGGTGCCATTGCAAGTAAAGATGCTTCAGAAATATATAATTTAGAAATTCTTAACGAATCAATACAAACTATTAAAAATAACAAGACAAGATTTGTGATTCTTGAAAAAAAGAAAACCAATGATGAATTCAATAAAGCTGCACTAAAGTTTATTCTTGATCATAAAAGAGGAAGTTTAGCTTCAGTTTTAAATTTGATGAGTGATTGTAGTCTAAATCTTACTAAGATTCAATCTTTACCAGTAATACAAACACCAGGTAAATACGCTTTTTTTGTTGATATTACTTTTAACTCAGTAGATAACTACAATAAAGCAAAAAAAATTATTGAGATTATGGCTCAAGAATTTAAAGTTTTAGGTGAATATAAAATTAAAGAATTATGAATGTAGGAGTAATTGGCTTGGGATTAATAGGAGGGTCTATAGCTTTAAAGATTAAGGAAATTGATACAAATACAGTCATTTATGGACTTGATAACGATATGGATTCAATGAGTTATTCTTTAAGCAAAGGTATTATAGATAAAAAATTAGATATCAACTCAATTGATAACTTAAAATATATTTTTATTGCAATACCTGTAGATGCTATCAAAAATGAAATAGAGTCAATATTGAATAAAATCTCAAATAACACTTTGGTTGTTGACTTGGGTTCAACAAAGTATGAAATATGTAAAAAAGTAGTAGATCATACTAATAGAAAAAATTTCCTCGCAGCTCATCCAATAGCTGGTACTGAGTTTTCAGGTCCTTCAGCTGCAACAAAGAATCTTTTTGATAATAAGGTTTTAATTCTCTGTGAGACAGAAAAAACTGATCAAGATTTATTATCAGATGCTTTAAAAATTTTTGATTTAATGAATATGAATATTATTAATATGGACTCTATTGAACATGATAAGCATATAGCGTATGTGTCTCATCTTTCTCATATTTCGTCTTTTATGTTAGGAAAGACTGTAATGAACAAAGAAGAAGATCAAGATACAATTTATGATATGGCTGGAAGTGGATTTGAGTCTACTGTAAGGTTAGCAAAAAGTTCTCCTGAAACATGGGCATCAATATTTGTGGAAAATAAAAACAATATTGTTGAATCACTTAACGAGTATATCTCCAATATTAATAATTTTAAAATTTTAATTGAAAACGGTGATAAAGAAAAATTAAGTGCCGAAATGAAAAAAATAAATGGTATTAAAGAAATACTTAACGGAATTAAATAAATAATTATGGAAAATAAAAAAGAGTTTAGAAGTTGGTTAGACAAAATGAATCTAGGGCACCCATTGGTTATAGCTGGACCTTGTAGTGCTGAAACTGAAGAGCAAGTTTTAAAAATTGCCCATGAACTTAAAGATTCAGATGTATCAGCATATAGGGCAGGTATATGGAAACCTAGAACTAGACCTGGTATGTTTGAAGGTGTTGGTGCAATTGGTCTAAACTGGTTAGAAAAAGTTAAAAAGGAAACAGGTCTTATGATTGCAACAGAAGTTGCAAATTCAGTTCATGTAGATCTTGCACTTAAACATGATGTTGATATATTATGGATTGGGGCTAGGTCTACAGTATCTCCATTTATTGTTCAGGAAATTGCAGATGCACTAAAAGGAACTGACAAAATTGTTTTGGTTAAGAATCCAGTTAATCCTGATTTAGCTCTTTGGTTGGGAGGTATTGAGAGAATTTACTCTTCTGATATAAACAAAATTGGAGTTATACATAGAGGATTCTCATCCTATGATAAATCTAAATACAGAAATAATCCAGAATGGCAAATTGCAGTTGAGCTTCAAAATAATTTTCCTGACCTACCTCTAATATGTGATCCATCTCATATTGCTGGAAGAAGAGACTTAATTTTTGATTTAAGTCAATCTGCACTAGATTTAAATTTTGATGGTTTAATGATTGAGACACATTGTGACCCAGATAATGCTTGGAGTGATGCTGCTCAACAAGTAACCCCAAAAAGATTAATTGAAATAATGAAAGATTTAAAAATTAGAGAAAAGACTTCAGAAGTTGAAGCTTATATAAAAAAACTTAATAATCTTAGATCTCAAATTGATGTTGTAGATCAGAACTTGTTGTCAACATTAGGAAAAAGGATGGAAGTTGCAAAAGAGATTGGTCAGCTAAAGTCTGATAATAATGTAGCAATTTTACAAAATAAAAGATGGAACG
Organism: Candidatus Marisimplicoccus framensis; assembly: GCA_042088875.1. GTDB lineage: Bacteria > Bacteroidota > Bacteroidia > Flavobacteriales > Flavobacteriaceae > Marisimplicoccus > Marisimplicoccus framensis_A. Next base: position 35,958 of record JBELLF010000003.1, read on the forward strand.
AAATTCTCGGAAAGATGATTTTAGATGGAGAGGAGCATGGTTTAAGTGAAGAATTCATTTTAAGAGTTTTTAAAGCAATTCATCAAGAATCAATCAATAATCAAAAAAAAATATTAAATAAATAATCTATAAAATGTTATCAGAAAAAATAAAGTCTTTACCGATATCTCAGACGGTTGCAATGACAGCTAAAGCACATGATTTAAAAAACCAAGGAATAGATGTAATAACTCTAAGTGCAGGTGAGCCTGACTTTAATATTCCAGATTACATAAAAGAAGCAGCAGTTGAGGCTATTAACGATAATTATCATAAATATTCTCCAGTTGATGGTTATCTTGATTTGAAAAAATCAATTTGTAAAAAATTCAAAAGAGATAATAATTTAGATTATGATGTAGACCAAATAGTTGTTTCAACAGGAGCGAAACAATCAATTGCCAATGTTTGTATGTCACTTATAAATAAAGGGGATGAAGTCTTAATCCCTACTCCATATTGGGTAAGTTACAGTGCCATGGTGGCATTAGCCGAAGGAGTACCTGTATTTATAAATCCAGAGGAGGACTCAAATTATAAAATTACTGCTCAACAACTTGAATCTGCAATAACAGATAAAACAAAAATGTTAATGCTTAACTCACCTAATAACCCAAGTGGATCAGTTTTTACTGAACAAGAATATCTTGAATTTTCAAAAGTTCTTTTGAAGTATCCAAATATAATTATTATATCAGATGAAATTTATGAACACATAAATTATGGAGTAAAATCTGTAAGTTTTGCAAGCATACCTGGAATGTTTGATAGAACAGTTACTGTAAATGGAATTTCAAAAGCTTATGCAATGACTGGATGGAGAATAGGTTATTTAGGAGCCCCTAAAGTAATAGCCAAAGCTTGTAATAAAATGCAAGGCCAAATAACAAGTGGAGCAAATTGCATTGCTCAAAGAGCTACAATTAAAGCACTAGAAGAGTCTCCTGAAAAGATCCAATACATGGTCGACGAATTTAAGATTAGAAGAGATTTTATAATAGATCTTGTAACAAAAATCAATGGCTTTAATATAAAACAACCTCCTATGGGAGCATTTTATATTTTCCCAGATATCTCAGAATTATTTGGTAAAACGTTTAAAGGTGTAACTATCAATGATGCAAATGATTTATCAATGCTTATTCTCGAAAAAGCTCATGTTGCAACTGTTCCTGGGGATGCTTTTGGTTATCCTAACTGTATTAGAATTTCTTACTCAGCTTCAAGAGAACAAATTGAAGAAGCAATAAAAAGAATAAAAGACTTATTATCTTGACTGAAATAGATAAATATTTTCCAAAATTAACTCAAGAACAAAAAGAAAAGTACTCTAAACTAGTTCAATTATACAAATACTGGAATTCAAAAGTAAATTTAATTTCTAGGAAGGACATAGATAATCTAGAAATTAATCACATTCTTCATTCATTGTCTATTGTAAAAATTGTAAGCTTTAAAGATTCAACATCAGTACTTGATGTTGGAACAGGTGGAGGTCTTCCGGGTATACCTTTAGCAATTTTTTTCCCAAAAGTTAATTTCACATTAATAGACAGTATTGGGAAAAAAATAAAAGTTGTAAAATCAATATGTAGCGAGTTATCAATAAACAACGTAAATGCTATAAATGATAGAGTAGAAAATCATCTAGATCATTATGATTTTATATTATCAAGGGCTGTTACTAGAATGGATAATTTTTATAAACTAGTTTATAAAAATTTTAGATATGATTCATCAAATAAAATGAAAAATGGAATAATTTCATTGAAAGGTGGTGATTTAGATGAAGAGTTAAAAGATTTCAATAAGAAAAATATTTATGATATAAATGAATATTTTAATTATGAATTCTTTCAAACAAAAAAGATCATATATATCCCTTTTCAAAAATAAATTATGTTTCAAAAAATAATTTTTACATTTTTAAGCCTTCTGGCCCTTTTTAGTTGTAAAAGAGTCGACGATAAATCAAAAACTAAAATTGAACCTTCAGAAGAATTAAAAGTTGAAATAATAAATGAAGAAATAATTGAAGATCCTAAAAATGATTTAAAACTTACTGATGAAAATATTATTGAATTTTTATATGAGTATGAAAAAAATAATAAAGAGAATAAAGTCAGAATTTATACTGACTTTGGACAAATTGAAATATTATTATATAATAATACGCCCTACCATAGATCAAACTTCATTTTCTTGGCCAAGAAAAAGTATTTTGAAGGAACTCAATTTTATAGAGTTATAAATAATTTTGTTATTCAAGCTGGAAATAGTGATAATATTTCTGTTTCCAAGAAGAGAAAAAATATTGGAAAATATCTACTTCCAAATGATTTCAATAAAGGACACTTCCACAAAAGAGGAGCTATAAGTATGCCAAGTAGCTCACTGGACAATCCATATAAAATGGCGTCACCTTTTGAATTTTTTATTGTCCAAAAAAAAGAGGGAGCAAATCATTTAGACGGGAACTATACTGTTTTTGGAGAAGTTATAAAAGGAATGGATACGGTTGATAGAATAGCATCTATTCCAACAGATGAAATTGATTGGCCAATAAACAATGTTTACATTAATAAAGTTGAAATAATTGATTAAAAATTATCCCATAAATGGGTATTTGAAATCTTTTGGTGGAACAAAAACTTCTTTAATTAGTCTGGGTGAAACCCATCTCAGTAAGTTTAAATAGGAGCCAGCCTTATCATTTGTTCCAGATCCCCTAGCTCCTCCAAATGGTTGTTGACCAACCACAGCTCCAGTACATTTATCATTAATGTAAAAGTTACCTGCACAATTTTTAAGTTTGTCAACAGCTTCACTAAGTACATATCTATCATCACAAAAAATTGCTCCAGTTAAAGCATATTCTGATGTCTCGTCAACTAAATTTAATGTTTTGTTCCAATCTTTATCATCATACTCATAGATTGTTACTAAAGGTCCAAAGAGTTCAGTTTCCATTGAGTAATATTTTGCATTAGAAGTTTTGATAACAGTTGGTTCAATAAAGTATCCTTTCGACTTATCATATCCACCACCAATTAAAATTTCAGCATCCGTATCTGATTTTACTTTTTCTATAACTCCTGCAAGCTTGTCAAATGAATTTTCATGAATCACAGCAGTCATGAAATTTTTAAAATCTTCTGGACTTCCCATTTTGATTTTTGAAATTTCAGATTTTAATTTTTCATAAAAAACTTTAGATATAGATTTTGGTAAATAAATTCTTGAAGCTGCAGAACATTTTTGTCCTTGAAACTCAAATGCACCTCTTATTACTGCAGTCACAAATTCATCAACATTAGCTGAATTATGAGCAATTATAAAATCTTTACCTCCTGTTTCTCCAACAATTCTTGGATATGAATTATAGTTTTCAATATTTGCTCCTATTTTTTTCCATAAACCTTTAAAAACAGATGTTGAACCAGTGAAATGGATTCCAGCAAAGTGCTTAGATTCGAGAATGGTATTTGTTATCATTTCAGGATCGCCATAAACAGCATTTATAACACCATCGGGTAAACCAGCTTCTTTAAAAACATCAATTACAACTTTAGCAGAATATATTTGATGATCACTAGGTTTCCAAACAACTGTATTACCCATCATTGCTGCACTACCTGGAAGATTGCCTGATATCGCAGTAAAGTTAAATGGAGTAACAGCATAAACAAACCCTTCAAGAGGTCTGTAACCAAGCTGATTCCATACACCTGGATCAGATTTTGGCTGCTGACTGTAAATATGCTGCATACTATATACATTAAACTTTAAAAAATCTATAAGTTCACATGCTGCATCAATTTCTGCTTGAAAGATTGTTTTGGATTGAGCTAACATTGTAGCTGCATTAATTTTATCTCTATATGGTCCAGCAACTAATTCGGCAGCCTTTAAAAAAATAGACGCTCTTTCTTCCCACCTCATATTAGACCAATTTTCTTTAGCATCTAGGGCAGATTTTATTGCCAATTCTACATGTTTTTTTTCTGCTAGATAGTATTTTCCTAGAATATGTTTATGATCATGTGGAGGAGACATAGAAGCAGTCTTTGAACTCTCAATAAATTTTCCACCAATCCACAATTTGACATCAGTTTTCGAGTTTCTGAGTTTTTTATATTCTTTTAAAACAGACTCTTTCTCAGGACTATTATTTTTGTATTCTTTTATTGGTTCGTTGATTGGAATTGGAACATTTACTATTGAGTTATTCATAACATAATTTTTGGTTATTAAAATTAGTTTAATTTGATAATATTTTAATAAAAATACTTTTTTTTCTTGGCGTGTTTATAGTAAATTTGCTCACGTAAATTATAAAATTTATGTCAAAAGACATAAGCATCCAAAATGGTGCTAATTTAAATTTAAAAGGACTTGCTTCAAAAGAATTTGAAGTTGCAAATAAAAGCTTAACCTACGCTCTAAATCCTGACGACTTCTTTTCTTTAGTTCCACGTATGCTTGTTAAAGAGGGTGATTTTATCAAGAAAGGTGACCCTGTCTTTTTCGATAAAAATGATGAAAATATTAAAATTGTTTCTCCAGTAAGTGGAAAAATTAAACAAATTGTAAGAGGAGAAAAAAGAAAAATTTTAAATGTAATAATTGAAAGGAGTGGAGATGATGTCAGAAACTTTGATATTCCTGACTTAAAAAGTATTCCTCATGAGAGTATTATTAAACTATTAATAAACTCAGGTACATTAGCATACATTAGACAAAGGCCATATAATATTATTGCCAGACCTAACAGGCTGCCTAAATCCATCTTTGTCTCTTCATACAGCACAGCTCCATATGCAGCAGATTATGAATTTTTAATGAGCGATAGGCTAAATGATTTACAAGTTGGTATTAATGTTTTAGGAAAAATTATTAACAAGCCAATTAACTTCTGTGTATCATCAACTAAAGAAAGTATTTTCAATCAACTTAAAAATGTTGAACTTTATATTATTAAAGGAAATCATCCAGCTGGAAATGAAAGCTTTCAAATTAATAGAATTGATCCTATAAATTCAGGTGAAGTAGTCTGGGTTGTAAAACCTGAGGATCTAGCTAATATTGGATCCTTTTTCAAAACTGGTCAATATTGTTCTGATAGAACTATAGCAATTTCTGGGGATTCTATTAATTCATCAAAATATTTTAAGACAACTATTGGTTCTGAGATTTCTTCATTATTCAATAAAACAGATAATTTACCCACCTTAAACTGTAGAATAATAAATGGAGATCCACTTAGTGGATCTAAGGTTGATTATTCAGGATTTATTGGATATTATAATAATGCAATATCTGTAATTGAAGAAGGAAATAATTACAGAATGTTAGGATGGCTTCCATTTATGTATAACTCAGTTCCTAGCCTTTCTAAAACTTCATTATCATGGTTACTAGGAGGTGAGAAAAAAGTTAATACAAACCTAAACGGTGAAGAAAGAGCAATAGTTGTAACTGGAGAAATGGAAAAATATTTTCCCATGAATATTTTTCCAATGCAATTAATTAAAGCGTGTATGACGGGTGATATTGAAAAAATGGAATCTCTGGGTATCTACGAAGTTGTACCTGAAGATTTCGGTCTAGTTGATTTTTCATGTACTTCAAAAATTGAGGCACAGGAAATTATAAAAAACGGAATTGAAATAATGTTAAAAGAAGTAGGCTAATGGATTTTATTAGAAAACAAGTTGATATGCTAAAAAAACCCTTCGATAAGGGAGGTAAATTAGAAAAGTTATATCCTGCATTTAATGCATTTGAGACAATGCTTTTTGTACCAAATCATACCACCTCCAAAGGATCACATATTAGAGATGGTGTTGATTTAAAAAGAACAATGATAACAGTCATAATAGCTCTTGTTCCTGCTTTGTTCTATGGTATGTACAATACAGGTTATCAATATTATGTTCAAACTGATATTCAGTTTACTTTTATTGATGCTGTCTTGCATGGTGCCTATAAAATTTTTCCAATGATTGCTGTTTCTTACGCCGTTGGTTTAGCAATTGAATTTGCATTTGCAGTTTATAGAAATCACCCGGTTAATGAAGGGTATTTAGTTACAGGACTTCTTATACCAATGATAATGCCTATTGACATGCCTCTTTGGATGCTTGCAATATCAGTTATTTTTGCAGTATTAATTGCCAAGGAAGCTTTTGGTGGTACAGGAATGAATATTTTAAATCCTGCATTGACTGCAAGAGCTTTTGCATTTTTTGCTTATCCCACATTTATGTCTGGTGATAAAGTATGGGTCTCTGAGGCATCTAATGTTGATGGAATTTCTGGTGAAACTATTTTAGGGACATTAGCTGCGAATGGAGAGGTTGCATATTCATCCGCTAGTATGTTCATGGGTTCAATACCTGGATCTGTTGCTGAGACGTCTGTTTTCTTTGTTTTGATTGGAGCCCTGCTTCTAATTATAACTGGAGTTGGTAGTTGGAGAATTATGTTAAGTGGAGTAATTGGAGCTTCTGTAGTTGGAATTTTATTTAATCTCTGGGGGGCAAATTCCTTGATGAGTTTTGAATGGTATAATCACCTATTAGTTGGAGGTTTTGCTTTTGGTATTGTTTTTATGGCTACTGACCCTGTTTCTGCAGCTCAAACCACAAAAGGAAAATGGATATATGGATTTCTAGTTGGAGTATTCTGTATACTTATTAGAGTATTTAATCCTGCCTATCCAGAAGGAGTTATGCTTGCAATTTTATTAATGAATGTTTTTGCTCCATTGATAGACCACTACGTAATAGAAACTAACGTAAGCATGAGAAGAAAAAGATGGCGAGATGTTAAATTAGAAACTGCATAATGAATAGAGAGTCAAACAAACATACATACATTTTCGCCGTTATTATGGTAGTCTCTGTTGCTTCAGTATTATCATTTACATCTGAGTCTTTAAAGGATCTTCAGAACTCAAACATAAAAAAAGAGAAGATGCAAAATATTCTCTCATCTGTTGGAATTAATGTTAGTAGAGACGAATCAGAGTCACTATATGGTGACTACATAAGAGAAGAGTTATCTTTAAAGTCTGATGGATCAGTTGATGATCAAGTAAATGCGTTTAATATTAATCTTGCTCTTGAGGTAAAAAAAGATAAAGATATTCAAAGATTTCCCCTATATATAGCTAATGTAGAAAATCAAAAATTTTATGTAATTCCGCTTAGAGGAGCAGGTTTATGGGCAGAAATATGGGGCTACATTGCTCTGAAGGAAGATATCAACACTATAAAAGGAGTATCATTCGATCATAAGTCAGAAACTGCTGGACTTGGTGCAGAAATAACTGAGGATTGGTTTATCGATAGTTTTAATGATGAAAAAATTAAAGACTCAGATGGAAACTTTGTAGGAGTATATCTTACAAAAACAAATAATGACCCTGGTAACTATGACAAAATGGATAACGAAATTGATGCAATATCAGGAGCAACAATTACTGGGGATGGTGTATCTGACATGATCATTGAAAGAATAGAAAATTACTTACCATATTTTAACAGCTTAAATAATGAATAAAGAAAAAGAACCTTTGTTTTCAAAAAAGAATAGAGCATTACTTACTGATCCCCTGGATGATGATAACCCTATTACAGTTCAGGTTTTAGGTATATGTTCTGCTCTAGCTATTACTGTTAAGCTAGAGCCTGCAGTTGTTATGACACTTTCAGTAATTTTTGTGATGGCAGCTGGAAATGTCATTGTTTCTATTTTGAGAAATGTTATACCAACAAGAATAAGAATTATTGTTCAGCTTCTAGTTGTAGCAACATTAGTTGCTCTTGTTGATCAGTTTTTAAAAGCATATGCATATGATGTGAGTAAGCAGTTAGCAATTTTCATTGGACTAATAATTACTAATTGTATAATAATGGGAAGATTTGAGGCTTTTGCACTTGGTAACGGAGTATGGAAATCTTTTCTGGATGGAGTAGGAAATGCTGCTGGATATGGATGGATTTTAATTGTAGTTGCTTTTGTAAGAGAACTATTTGGCTCAGGAGAGCTATGGGGAGTGCCTGTTATTCCTCAATTTATTTATGACTTAGGTTATCAAGATAATGGTCTTATGCTTCTATCGCCTATGGCATTAATTGTTGTTGGTATATATATATGGATTCAGAGGTATTATAATAGAAAACTAATAGAGAACGATTAAATGGAAGATTTAGTAAACTTATTCGTTAAGAGTATATTCATTGAGAATATGGTATTTGCATATTTCCTTGGTATGTGCTCTTATCTTGCAGTTTCAAAAACAGTAAAAACAGCTGATGGATTAGGTAAAGCAGTAATATTTGTTTTGACAATCTCTGTTCCTATTAATTATTTAATTGACCAGTATTTATTAGCTCCTGGTGCCCTTACGTGGATAGGACCTCAATTTCAAGATGTAAATTTATCTTTTTTAACATTCATAATGTTTATTGCTGTTATTGCATCAATGGTTCAATTAGTTGAAATGATTGTTGAAAAAGTATCACCTACGCTATATGGAAGTTTAGGAATATTCCTTCCACTTATAGCTGTAAATTGTGCAATACTTGGTGGCTCTCTTTTCATGCAACAAAAAGATTTTGTAAATACTTTTGAATCTGCTGTTTATGGTTTTGGTTCTGGAATTGGTTGGTATTTGGCAATTGTTGCAATAGCTGCAATTAGGGAAAAAATAAAGTATTCTAATATTCCAGATCCATTAAGAGGTCTTGGAATAACATTTATTATTACTGGCTTAATGGCTCTTGGTTTTATGAGTTTTATGGGTATTAAAATTTAAAAAAATGGATATAAATGTAATCATTGCAAGTACAGTTGGTCTTTTTGTAATTACTCTTCTTTTAGTTACAATGTTACTTGTTGCAAAAGATAAACTTTTACCATCTGGTCCTGTAAAACTTGTAATAAATGGTGAAAAAGATGTTGAGGTTAGCTCGGGTGACACTTTATTAACTACTCTGGGGAATAATAAAATTTTTCTTCCATCTGCATGTGGAGGAGGAGGAACATGTGTACAATGTAAATGCCAGGTATTAGAAGGAGGAGGTGAAATACTTCCAACTGAAGAACCTCATTTTACAAGAAAAGAAATATCTGAGGGTTGGAGACTTGGATGTCAAGTTAAAGTTAAACAGGATATGAAGATTGAAGTGCCTGAGGAAGTCTTTGGTATAAAAAAATGGCAAGCTAAGGTCAAAAGTAATTACAATGTTGCCTCGTTTATCAAAGAGTTTGTTATTGAAATTCCTGAAGAAATGGATTATAAAGCTGGAGGATATATTCAAATTGAAATCCCAGAGTGTGATATTAATTATCAGGATATAGATATTACTTCTCACCCTCAAGAACATCCAGATGATCCACAAAAGTTTAAACATGAATGGGATAACTTTAATTTATGGCCACTAAATATGAAGAATGATGAAACTGTTGAAAGAGCTTATTCCATGGCATCTTATCCAGCTGAAGGAAAGGAAATAATGTTAAACGTTAGAATTGCAACCCCACCCTGGGATGCTAAAAAAAATGATTGGATGTCTGTAAATCCTGGTATTGCTTCCTCTTATATTTTT
>JBELLF010000039.1:0-3173 GCA_042088875.1 Candidatus Marisimplicoccus framensis
TTGCAAGAAATAATGGCATGAAAATCAAAGTTCCTACTAAGACAGATATTCCAATGATTAAATCTCCTGTTTTATCACCTATTAATTCTTTAGAAAAAATTCCAACAAATACACCTATAAAAACTAAATAGGATAATATTTTAACAAACATCTTCATTTCTATTTTTGTGATAAATCTTTTAACTGATCTTTAGTTAATTTTGATGGAGCATCAATCATTAAGTCTTTTCCACTATTATTTTTAGGGAAAGCAATAAAGTCTCTAATTACATCTTTTCCTTTGAGAACTGCAGCTAGTCTGTCAAGTCCAAAGGCAATACCTCCATGAGGTGGAGCACCATACTTCAAGGCCTCAATTAAAAAACCAAACTGACTTGTATATTCTTCCTTACTCATGCCTAATAATTCAAAAACTTTCATTTGTGTGTCAAAATCATGAATTCTAATCGAACCACCACCAATCTCATTGCCATTTAAGACTAAATCGTATGCATTTGCAATAACTTTTTCGGGTTCTTTATCTAGAATATCCAAGAATTCTGGTTTTGGTGAGGTAAAAGGGTGATGCATTGAAAAAAATCTTTTTTCTTCTTCGTCCCATTCAAATAAAGGAAAGTCAGTTACCCATAAAGGACAAATTTTTTCTTGATCAATTAAATTAAACATACTTGCTAATTCAACTCTAAGTGAGCCTAATTGTTCAAGTGTTTTTTTGTATTCTCCAGACATAATAAAAATTATATCTCCAGGTTTTGAAGAAATTTTTTCAGAAATAACTCTTAAATCTGACTCTGAAAAAAACTTATCGAATGATGATTTAAATGAAGAGTCATTGTTGTGTTTTATCCACAATAAGCCTGAAGCTCCTATTTGAGGTCTTTTAACCCAATCCGTAATTTCATCAATTTCTTTTCTAGTAAGATCAGATTTTCCTTCAACCCTTAAACAAACACTTACTTCATTATTATCAAAAATTTGAAAGTTTTTACCCTTTACCTCATCTGAAATATTATTGATAAAAAGTTCATATCTCAAGTCAGGTTTATCAGTTCCATATTTTTCTATTGCAGACTCATATGTCATTCTATCAAAAGCTGTATTGTCAGAACCTAAAAATTTTGAAAATATTCTTTTCATTAAACCTTCAAATTGTTGAAAAACATCCTCTTGATTAACAAACGACATTTCACAGTCAATTTGAGTAAATTCAGGTTGTCTATCAGCTCTTAAATCCTCATCTCTAAAACATTTTACTATTTGATAATATTTATCAATACCACCAATCATTAATAGCTGTTTAAAGATTTGTGGAGACTGAGGAAGAGCATAATAATGATCAGGATTTAACCTACTTGGAACAATAAAATCTCTTGCACCCTCAGGAGTTGACTTAATTAGACAAGGAGTTTCAACGTCAACGAAATTGTTTTCTGATAAATAATTTCTTACATCAAGAGATAAACTGTGTCTGAAAATTAAGTTTTCTTTTATTGGCTCTCTTCTTATATCAAGATATCTATACTTCATCCTTAATTCTTCACCTCCATCTGACTCATTTTCTATTGTAAAGGGAGGTGTTAAAGACTTATTCAATATATTTATACTAGTAACTAAAATTTCAATTTCACCAGTATCAATATTTTCATTAATACTTTTTCTTTCAATTACTGAACCTTCAACTTCAATAACAAATTCCCTTCCAAGTTGACTGGCAGTGGTAAAAATCTCATCGTTAGATCTTTCTTTATCAAATACAAGTTGAGTTATACCATATCTATCCCTTAAATCAACCCAAATTATAAAACCCTTTTCTCTGATTTTATTTACCCAGCCAGAAAGTTTTACTGTTTGACCTAAGTTAGACTTTGTTAATTCACCGCAGTTATTAGTTCTATTCATAAATTATTATGTAAATATAACTAGATATTTTTTAGTTTAATTCTGGCAAGATGTATTATATAATACATAGATGGAACGATAATTAAAGTAAGAAAAGTTGCAAATGTTATTCCAAAAATTACGGTCCAAGCAAGAGGTCCCCAGAAAACAACATTATCTCCACCTAAGTATACATTTGGATTCCAATTTGCAAATAGAGAGAAGAAATCAATATTTAAACCAACCGCAAGTGGAATCAATCCAAAAATAGTAGTTATAGCTGTAAGTAAAACAGGTTTAAGTCTTGCTTTACCTGCTGTTTTAACAAGTTCCATAGCTGTCATCTTATCAATTATTTCGTCTTTTGACATATTTAAATCTATTTTTTTTCTATCAAATAATAGTTGAGTATAATCTATTAACACAACAGCATTATTTACAATAATTCCAGTAAGAGAAATTATCCCAAGCATAGTCATAAGTATGCTGAATGTCAAATTAAAAATTACTATGCCTAGAAATACTCCAGTAAAGCTTAATACAATTGATGCAAGAACAATAAATGGTTTTGATATTGAGTTAAATTGAAATACAAGTAATAAAATGATTAGTGCTATACCTGTTAGAAGAGCTCCTGATAAAAATTCTTGATTTTCAGATTGCTGTTTAATTTCTCCTGTAAATTTATATTCAACACCCTGTGGCGCTTCATATCCAGACAAAGCAATTTCAGCAGTATTTACAATTTCATTTGCATTTGATCCAGCAAGTATTGATGAATATAAAGTAACTACTCTTTGAAGATCAATATGCTTGATTGCACTAAATGATGTAATATTCTTTTGATCAACAATCGATGCGATTGGAACCTCCTTTGTCTTACCAGTTGATTGGTCTCTAAAAACAATATTCTGATTAATAATAGAATTAATATCATTTTTAAATTCTTCATCAAACCTTACATTAATTTCATAATCCTCTCCTCTCAACTTATATATTCCAGCTTTGGACCCAATTATTGAGTTCCTAATTGTTTGTCCAACCAGCCCAGTAGGAATTCCAAGTTCACCAGCTTTTTCTCTGTCTACATTAAACTCAAGACCAGGCTTACTCCTGCTTACATCAATCTTTAGTTGCTCTATTCCCTCAATATTCTCCTGATTTAAATAGTTTTTCATTGAAATTGCAGTTTCAATTAATTGTTCGTAATCCTCTCCGTAAATCTCAATATTTACAGGGTATCCTCCTGGAGGTCCTTGGGAATCTTTTTCTACAGAAATTGCAATTCCTGGAAA
>JBELLF010000039.1:3273-6025 GCA_042088875.1 Candidatus Marisimplicoccus framensis
ATCCTCCTGGAGGTCCTTGGGAATCTTTTTCTACAGAAATTGCAATTCCTGGAAACTTTTCAATTAATTCAACTTGAATTTCCTTTCTTAATTCCTCACTTGACATTCCTCTTCTAAATTTGAATTCTCGCATTGTCATTGTGATTAATGCTTTATGAGGAATTTCTCCAGTACCACCAGCATCTGTTTCAGGATTTCCAGCACCCTCTCCTACTTGAGATATAGCAGACTCAACTAAAAAGTTATAGCCATTATCGATGTATTTTGAGTTATTGACTACTTTGTAAATCTCTGACTCAATTAGCATTGAAGTTTCATTTGTTTTCTTAATATCTGTTCCTTCAGGATACTCTAAATAAACTAGTATTTGTTGAGGTTCATTGTCAGGAAAGAATTCAACTTTAGGCGGAAATATAGCCATTAGTAAAATTGAAACAAAGAATAACGAAATTGTTCCAAGCAGGAACAAATACGGTCTAAATCCTGCAAGGGCAAATGATAAAAATTCGTTATACCTATTTTCCAATTTTACCAACAATGTATTTTGAAATTTTACAGCTGAGTTCTTAATAACATACTTGTAAGACCAGAATAAAAAACATATAAATGCAAGTAAAGATCCTATTGCTCTTGTGTCTTGAAATAATACAAAAACTATAGCAAGTCCTCCAAGGATATATGTCATTTTAATAAGGTTTGTCCTACTAATTTCTCGCTCACTTAAATCCATGAAACTCGAAACTAACATTGAATTGAAAAAAATTGCAACTATTAATGATGATCCTAAAATTGCAGAAAGTGTAATAGGGAAGTATATCATAAATTCACCAAGTGTTCCAGGCCAAGTGCCTAGAGGTATAAATGCAGCAATAGTAGTAGCAGTAGAAACAATAATCGGAAGGGCAACTTCACCAATTCCCAATTTTGCAGCTTGAACTCTTGACATACCCTCTTTAGACATTAGTCTATATATATTCTCTACTACAACGATACCATTATCTACCAACAGGCCAAGACCCATTACTAATCCAAACAAAACCATTCTATTTAAAGTGAATCCAAAAGCTGATAAAATTACCAATGACATGAACATGGACATCGGAATTGCAAATCCAACAAAAAGAGCATTTCTAAGACCAAGAAAAAATGTTAGAACAGTTACAACTAGAATTATTCCAAATATTAAATTATTCATTAAGTCATTAACTGAGTTAATTGTATACTCAGATTGATCATTTTGAACAACAACATCTAGATTTTCAGGCAAAAAATTCTGTTTTGCATCTTTTATAATTTCCTGAATTGAATTTGATGCAAAAATTGCATTTTCACCACCTCTTTTAACAACCTCAAGCATAATTGTCTTTTGGTCAAATGATCTAGTAAATGAGGTTGCTTCTTTCTCCCTAAAACTTACTGATGCGACATCCTCTAGATAAACTGGACCATCATCTCTCTTGACTATAAGTCTATTTAGTTGAGAAGGATCAGATACTTCTCCGATTATTTTAACATTCCTTCTTTGCCCATCTGAAATTAAACTACCAGCTGAAATGGTAATATTTTCTTGAGAGATTGCATTTATAATATTACCAAAACTTGTTTTAGTAGCCTTCATTTTATAAGGATTCACAGCAATTTCAACTTCGAAGTCTTGTATACCTCGAACCTCTACAGTCTTGACTTGAGGTAGCCTCTCAATTCTCGTATCTAAATATTCTGCATATTCTTTTAGCTCTTCAACTTTATAATCACCAACTAAACTTATGTTTAATACAGGAAATCTCTCAGCTATATCAAATTCAAAAATATTTGGATCAACTTTAGCATTATTAAAAGTTGGCCAATCGTCACCTACAGTTACATTATCTACTAAATCTTTAACTCTTAACCTTGCAACTTCAGTAGGTATGTCATCATCAAATTCTATATTTATAATTGATATACCTTCACTTGATGTTGATTCAATCTCAATAAGTCCAATAACACCTTTAATTTCTTGTTCTAACGGGTCTGTTATTAACTTCTCAATTTCTTCAGCATTGTTTCCTGGAAAAATAGTTGTTACAAAAATATTTGAAGAATTAATTTCTGGGAATAACTCTCTCGGCATAGTTTTATATGCTGTAATACCTGAGACTAAAAAAATAGTCATTAAAACATAAATAATAGTCTTATTATTTATTGCCCAGCTTGAAAGAAAAAACTCTTTATTTTTTTTATCCATCTTAATCTACAAGTTTTACTCTTTGAGAATCCTCTACATTATATGCTCCTTCTAAAACGACAATGTCTCCCAGTTCAAGACCTTCTGTAACTTCAACTTTATCTTCACTCTTATTTCCAAGTGTTATAAATTGTTTAGCAGTTAGATAAACTTCTTCTTTATTATCCTCAGTCATTACGTAGACAAAATTTTTACCAAGAGCATCTTCTCTAACTATTCTAAGCGGAATCACTATTGCATTATCTTTTTTGTAAATATTAATTTTGATTTTTGCATCAAGATTTTGTTTAATTCTGTTATCAAAGTTTTCTACAGGTACTTCAATTCTAAATGATCTATTACTAGGATCAATAAAGTTACCTGTCTGATTAACTGATGATCTATACTCCATATTTAAAAGAGGTATTTGAACAATTGCTTCGGTACCCTCAGCAATAAACGAGATATATTTTTCAGAAACGAAAGACTCTGCATAAATTATGTCAAGATTTACTAGTCTAAGAATTTGGGAAACACCAGGTATTA
>JBELLF010000039.1:6125-8843 GCA_042088875.1 Candidatus Marisimplicoccus framensis
GCATAAATTATGTCAAGATTTACTAGTCTAAGAATTTGGGAAACACCAGGTATTAAGTTAGATCCAACATTAGAAATAATTTCATCTATTTCTCCATCAAATGGAGCATATATTTTTGTTTTTGAAAGTCTATCTTTCATTTGGTCAACCATTTTTTTACTCGCTTCGTAATCCGTTTTGCTTTTTAAATATTGCATTTCAGAACCAATATTATTGTCCCACAATCTTTGAGTTCTTTCAAAATTCTCTTTAGCAAACTCTGCCTGGATAACCATCTGTTCATATTGTTCATTAAGCCCTGAATCATTGATTTCTGCTAAAAGTTGTCCTTTTTTTACTTTTTGGCCTTCACTTACAAAAACTTTTTCTAGTGTACCCTGAAATTCTGGAAGTATTAAAACATTCTTTCTAGTTTTCAGGTTTGCTTGTGCCTCAATGTAAGTATTAAAAATAGTTTGTTGAATTTCATATTTTGAAACAAGCGTAAGCCTTTCATTTTCATCTAACAATGAGATTCCATTATTTATATCGTTGAGTTCAACCTTCATTGTATTCATTGCATCAACATATTCTTTTTTTCTTTTTTTAAGTTCTTCTAGATCTCCTAATTCAATTAATGACTCAATTGACGCATTTCTAGAAGAGTTACATCCACTTATTATTATGATTAGTAAAAGGGTATAAATTTTTTTCATGATTAATTGTTGTATAATGTTTCTAATTCTGTTTTAACTGAGATAATTTCTAAAACTGAATTCAAATACTTTTGTTGAGAATCCAATAATTGAAGCTGAGCCTGTCTAAGTTCAAAAGAAGTTACTAAGCCTTCAAAGAACTTTATAGAGTTCTTCTCTTCAATCGACATTGATAATCTCATATTTTTTTCGTTAACACTAAGAGATTGAACAGCTAGCTGATAATCGTTTAATTTTTGTTGAACCTCTGCACGTGTTTTCTCTTTTTGTTCTTCGAGATTTGTTGCTGCCTGATCCATTGCAATTTTAGCTTTTTGAGATGAGACATTTAACTTATTGGCATTGGTAAGCGGAAGTTCAAACTTTACTCCAAAAACTGATGATCCAAACCAATTCTGTGCTTTGCTAGTGAAATCAAATTCATTGTTATATCCTGTGTAGGTCCCACTTATAAATCCAGAAAGTTTTGGGAGTTGCTTTGACTTTTCTAATCTATACTCTATTCTCTTAGTATCAAATAAATTTTGAGAAATCTTTACGTCAATATTTTGATCCTCGCTAAAACTATCTATTGAACTCGAGAAAATTATATTCTCAGCAATAAAGTCGTTAATTGAAGTAGTAAGTATTAGATTATCTTCAAGATTGATGCCTAAAATCAATTTTAATAAATTGAGCTGGTTTTCCTGTGTTTTTTTTGTTTGAAGAAGTGAAAGCTCAGCTTGGGCAAGAGTTATTTTAATCTGCTCAACATTTTCAATTTCCTCAAATCCATTTTCATAAAGCTCAGTTACTTCGAATAAATCTTTTTTAAAATTCTCTAAATTATTCTCTAGAAGCGCTATCCCTTCATTAAGTGTAACTACTAGGCTGTAAAGTTTTACAATAGACTCTCTTACTTGCAGAAAAGTCTTTTCATAAAAGTTTTCAGAACCAGATAAATAAATCTGACTATAGTCAAGTCCAACAAGCCATGAGCCATCAAAAAGCAGTTGATCCATTCTGACTGAACCAATTGCAGATTGCTCAGTTCCAAATTGAATCTCTGAGAAATCTCCTTTATTACCCCCAAAAAATTCAGCTGGTATAAGTGATGTTTGGAGTTCAAGATTATTTAAATAATTTAATTCTAATGAAACATTTGGCAACCCAATTGCGATAGTTTTCCACCTTTCCTTAAATGCCATTTGAATCTCTCTTTCAGCGTTTCTTAAATTTCTATTATTTTCAATACCGTATTCCACCGCCTCATCTAAACTTAAACTTAGGAAGTTATCTTGAGCCAATACTGTTGAGCTATAAAATATTATTAGTAATAATTTTCTCATTTTTTTATCATTTGAATTATCCAAGCTGGAATTAATTTTTTTCTTTCAGTCATCATTATGTTAAAATCCTTTTTGGAGAGATTTTCAATCTTCATAATTATTGGACTACACATAAACGGAAAAACAATTACACTTAGAACATTAGTTACAAAATGAATGGGATTAACCTTTTTGTAAATACCTTTTTTTACACCCTCTTGATATTGAGCTATAAAGTTTGATTTCATTATCATTTTTGTTGTGGGCATTTTTAAGAAAGATGTAGGATTATTTTTTAATTCATTTAGAACAAAAGTTGGAAGTAAAGGCTCAGCAATAATCATATCAATATATTTTTCAGAACACAATTTTAGTTTTTGTTCTAGTGAAGTCTTCTCGTCATTATAGACTTCAACCATTTTACTAAGAAATTCATATAAGGTCTCAAACATTATTATTTCGAATAGCCTTCTTTTACTCCTGAAATAGTAATTTAACATTGCAAGATTGATATCTGATTCTCGAGCAATATCTCTAGTTGTAGTTGCGCTGTAACCTTTTTTTAAAAAAAGAGATTTAGCAGCATCTTTAATTTTAATTTCCGTATTTGAGTAATTATTATCCACAATAATATTAGAGCACAAAATAAACTTAATCATATGAATTAAACAAATGATTAATAAAAAATTAACAATTAATTAAATAGTATATTTATT
>JBELLF010000040.1:0-8254 GCA_042088875.1 Candidatus Marisimplicoccus framensis
TATGGTCAAAGCCAAAAATATACGAGTTGTTAGATAATAATTATGTAATAATTTCACTTTACGTAGATGACAGAACTGAACTATCAGATATTGAAAAATTTAAATACATTAATAAATCCGGAAGAATTCAATATATAAATAATATCGGAAGGAGATGGTCTCTTTTTCAGCAAATAAATTTTAATAATGCTTCTCAGCCCTATTATGTTGCGATGCTCCCTTCTGGTAAAATTTTGTCAGAACCAATTCAGTTTACCTCCGATGAAAAGTTTCAAAATTGGCTTGAGACATCTATTGAAGAATCTAAGTTATAATAAACTAAACTTATCTCTGATAATAAACTTTTTCAAAAGGTATTCTAAACCTTTCTCCATAAATACCTTCCTCAAGTCTTATGCCACATCCAATTATCATATTAATTTCTGATTTTGAGTTCAGGTTTAAGATTCTTTTTACTTTAACAGAGTCAAATCCCTCCATAGGGCATGTGTCATAACTAAATCCTGCCATACTTATCATGAAATTTTGAGATGCTAAAGCAGCGCTTTTATGTGCAATAATTCTTGAATCAGATCTACTAAGTTGTCTGTACATAACTCTATAAAAGCCAGCTATGTATGCAAACAAGTATTTACATAGACTAAGAATTCCAAAAAAATCTTTATAAACAAAAGGAATAACCTTTTTATAATATCTCTTAGTCAAATTGAATTGCTTCTCAGAAAGTGAATCTTTTTTTGATTTAAAAAAATTTAAATTATCATTTGCTCTACTTTTCCACAAATCTTTTCTTACCACAGTTACAACAATTTGTTTTGCAGTTTTTGCAGCAGGTTGACTAAAACAACATTCTGAAATTTTACCTAATAAATTTTTATCAGTTATATGATAAAATTCCCAAAGTTGTAAGTTAGAGCTAGTAGGTGCTAAAGTAGCATTAATAATACATTTCTTGACTATATCTATATCAAGATCTTTTTTTGGGTCAAATTTTCTTACAGATCGTCTAAATTCAATTGCATTAGTGACAGTCTTCTCCATCTTATATCTTTTCAAGAATTTTTCTTATAAAATTGAAAGATTTTGGATAAGGACCATATCTAAAAGGTATGTCTATCATATTTTTTTTCCTTAAAACAGGCTTTTGATGTGAGAAAGTATCAAAACTAAATTTACCTCTATAAGCTCCCATTCCGCTATCACCAATACCTCCAAATGGAAGATTTGGATTAATGTAATGAATTAAAGTATCGTTAATAACACAGCCACCAAATTTATTATTTTCTATTAGGTTGTCAATAAACATTTGATTTTTAGAAAAAATATAGAATGCAAGAGGTGTTGGGTTTGTGTCGAGAATATTTTTAATTTCGCTTTCATTCTCGTAAGACAAAATAGGTAAAATTGGTCCAAAAATTTCTTCATTCATTATTTCAGAATCAATTTGAGGATCAACAATTATTGTTGGTTCAATATATAGTTTATCTATATTGATTTTCCCGCCAAACTCAATAACTTGATCTTTAATAATATTTTCAAGTCTTATTAGGTTGTTTGTATTAATAATTCTTCCATAGCTTTCAGATTCTGAAGGTTTATTACCAAATGTCTTTATAATATTCTCTTTAATAGCTGAAATAAGATCAGATTTAACATGTTGATTGACAACAATGTAATCTGGAGCAATACATGTTTGACCACAATTAACAAACTTTCCAGAAACGATTCTTTTAGCAACCTTGTCTATATCTACACCTGAATCTACTATACATGGGCTTTTTCCTCCAAGTTCTAAAGTAATTGGAGTTAAATTTTTTGCAGCTTTTTCAGCTATAATTTTTCCTATTCTTGTACTGCCAGTAAAAAATATATAATCCCATTTCCTATCTAACAAATATTTAGCAATACTTGCATCTCCCTCAATCACAGTTGCCATATTTTGGGGAAATACAGAATCAACCAATTCTTTTAGAACCCTTGATGTTGCTGGAGCTAGTTCAGATGGTTTTATTATTACAGCATTTCCTGCAGCAATAGCACCAATTAAGGGTGTTAGGGATAGTTGAAATGGATAATTCCATGGAGTTATAATCAAAACATTTCCATATGGCTCCGGTATCAGATAATTTCTTGAAGGAAAATTTAGAATAGAACCACTAACTCTCTTTTTTTTTGACCAACTTCTAAGTTTTCTTACGAATAATTTAATCTCTTTCTTAACAAGAAGTATTTCAGATAAAAAAGACTCAAACTCATGTTTGTTTAGATCTTGTTTTAGTGCCTCATAAATTTTTGACTCATTATGTTTTATTGATATTAATAATGAGTTTAAGATTTGAATCCTATTACTGACAGAGTTAGAGTTGTCTTTAGCAAATTTTACTTGAGATTCAATTACTTTATCAATATCTTTATAATCCATAATTATTTCAAATCTAATTATTTAAAATCAATATTATAATTTATGATTTGGGTGTGCTAAAATATATATTATAATATTTTGATATACAGTTTATTAAGATTTGATTTTTAGTTTTGAATATAATTTAAGATAATAATTGTCCTTAAAAACATCATTCTAGGGTGATAATTTTAAAATACTTTTAAGTGTATGTATAATAAATTTAGTAAAGTAGTTACAAAAGATGATTCCCAACCAGCTGCACAAGCTATGCTTCATGCCATTGGTTTAAATGATGAAGATTTTGACAAACCATTTATTGGAATTGCAAGTACTGGTTATGAGGGTAACCCCTGTAATATGCATCTTAATGATTTATCAGTTAAAATTAAAGATAGTATAACTGCTTCAAAATATGTTGGATTAATTTTTAATACCATTGGTGTTAGTGATGGGATTTCTATGGGAACTTTTGGAATGAGATATTCCCTTCCTTCTAGAGATATTATTGCAGATTCAATGGAGACTGTGGTTCAAGCAATGTCATATGATGGGTTAATAACAGTTGTTGGATGTGATAAAAATATGCCTGGAGCCCTAATGGCTATGCTAAGACTTGATAGACCTAGCATATTAGTTTATGGAGGAACAATTGACTCTGGATGTTATAATAATAAAGAGCTGGATGTTGTGTCAGCATTTGAAGCATGGGGTGAAAAAGTTTCAGGAAAAATAAATGAGAGTGAGTATAAAAATGTAATTAAAAATGCTTGTCCGGGAGCTGGGGCATGCGGAGGGATGTATACAGCAAATACTATGGCTTCAGCTATTGAAGCATTAGGTATGTCACTACCCTACAATTCATCTAATCCTGCAATAAGCAATGAAAAAATAAATGAATGCACTGAGATTGGTAAGTCAATTAAAAATCTAATTGAGAAGGATATTAAGCCTTCTGATATTGTTACAAAGAAATCTCTTGAAAACGCTTTAAGACTGATTACTGTTCTCGGGGGATCAACAAATGCAGTGCTTCATTTTTTAGCAATATCTAGAGCAGCAAATTTAGATTTGTCAATTGATTATTTTCAAGAAATAAGTGACTCAACTCCCTACTTAGCTAATCTTAAACCTAGTGGTAAATATCTAATGAAAGATCTACATAAAATAGGGGGTGTTCCATACGTATTAAAATATATGCTTGAAAATAAAATGCTTCATGGAGATTGTCTAACTGTTACTGGTAATACATTAGAAGAAAACTTATCAAAAATTAAGACTCCTGATTTAAGTTCAAATGATCTAATTTTTCCAATATCAAATCCTATTAAGAATACTGGTCATATTCAGATATTAAAGGGAAATTTAGCTGAAGATGGATGTGTTGCGAAAATAACCGGTAAAGAAGGTTTAATATTTTCAGGTCCAGCTAAAGTTTTTAACAGCGAGTTTGAGTGTCTTACAGCTATTAAAAATTCTGAAGTATCAAAGGGAGATGTTGTAGTAATAAGATACGAAGGGCCTAAGGGAGGTCCGGGAATGCCAGAGATGTTAAAACCTACATCAGCCATAATGGGTGCTGGATTAGGAAAAGAAGTTGCTTTAATTACCGATGGAAGATTCTCTGGAGGAACTCATGGTTTTGTGGTTGGTCACATTGTACCTGAGGCATTTGAAGGTGGAACAATTGCAATAGTAGAAAATGGAGATATCATAACTATTGATTCAGAAAAAAATAAGATTTTTGTTGATATTTCTGATAAAGAAATTATAAAGAGAAAAGAAAAATGGAAACAACCAGATTTAAAAATTAAAAAAGGTATTCTGTATAAATATTTAAAGTCAGTTTCTAATGCATCTAACGGATGTGTAACTGATGAGTAATTAATATGAAAAATAAAAAAATTAGTGGTGCTGAAGCTGTAATCCATTGTTTATTAAACGAGGGAGTAGACCTTGTCTGGGGATATCCTGGAGGTGCTATAATGCCTGTATACGATGAATTTTATAAATTTCAAGATAAGCTAAAACATGTTCTTGCTAGACATGAGCAAGGTGCTATTCATGCAGCTCAGGGATATGCAAGATCCTCTGGTAGAGTAGGGGTTGCAATTGCTACATCTGGTCCTGGTGCAACTAATCTTGTTACTGGTATTGCAGATGCTCAAATTGATTCAACACCTGTTGTGTGTATAACCGGTCAAGTAGCATCTCATCTTTTAGGCTCAGATGCTTTTCAAGAAACTGATATTATTGGGATTTCAATGCCAGTTACAAAATGGAATTATCAAATAACTAAGGCATCAGAAATACCTGAGATCTTCGCGAAAGCATTTTATATTGCAAAATCTGGTAGGCCAGGTCCTGTATTGATTGACATTACAAAAGATGCGCAATTTGAGCTTTTTGAATATGATTATAAAAAATGTAATGGAATTAGAAGCTATATTCCTTATCCCGAAGTTAATGATGATTCGATAGATCATGCTGTAAAGCTCATTAATCAAGCAAAAAAGCCATTGATTGTATGGGGGCAAGGGGTAATCCTAGGAAATGCTGAAGAAGAATTTAAAAATTTTGTTGAAAAAAGTGGGGTTCCTGCAGCATGGACAATTCTTGGTTTGTCAGCTTTACCTACTTCACATGAGTTAAATGTTGGTATGGTGGGTATGCATGGAAATTATGGACCTAACATTCTGACTAATAAGTGTGATCTTTTGATTGCTGTTGGGATGAGATTTGATGATCGTGTTACTGGTGACCCAAGTTCATATGCATCTCAAGCTAAAGTTATACATCTTGAAATTGATCCTGCAGAGGTTGATAAGAATATAAAGGTTGATGTACCGGTAATTGGTAACTGTAAAGAATCTCTTAAAATGATTACCAACAAAATAGATAAAAGATCCCATAAAAAATGGATTTCAAAATTTGATGATTTAATGAAAATTGAGTTTGATAAAGTAATTAAATCAGATTTAAGTCCAAATAAAAAAGGACTAACAATGGGAGAGTCAATTATTGCCATAAATGAATTTACTAACGGTGATGCGATTATAGTCACAGATGTTGGGCAGCATCAAATGGTTGCATGTAGATATGCAAATTTTATAAAATCAAAGAGTAATATTACATCTGGAGGCCTTGGAACTATGGGATTTGCACTTCCTGCTGCGATGGGAGCTAAAATGGGAGCAATGGAAAGAGAGGTTGTTGCAGTAATTGGTGATGGTGGTTATCAAATGACCATTCAAGAGCTTGGAACAATTTTTCAACTTCAAATTCCTGTTAAGATTGTTATTTTAAATAATGATTTTCTTGGAATGGTTAGACAATGGCAACAATTGTTCTTTGATAAAAGATATGCCTCAACTGAAATGATAAATCCTGACTTTGTTACAATTGCTAAAGGTTATTATATTGATTCTGAAAGAGTAAAGAATAGAAAAGACTTAAAACCTGCTGTTGAGAGAATGATTAAGTCAAAAAAACCATATGTTCTTGAAGTTTGTGTGGAAAAAGAAGATAATGTATTCCCAATGATTCCCACTGGAGCTTCTGTTTCAGATATTAGGCTAGATTAAAATGGAAAAAAGAAAAAATTATACTGTATCTGTTTACACTGAAAATAATGTTGGTCTTCTTCATAGAATTTCAGCAATTTTTCTAAAAAGACACATAAATATTGAAAGTTTTACAACATCAGAATCTGAAATAAAAAATGTATATCGATTTATTATAGTTGTAAAAATGACAAAATCTGGCGTAGAAAGGGTGATTAAGCAAATTGAGAAGCAGGTCGAAGTAATAAAAGCTTTTTACCATAGAGATGATGAAACAATATTTCAAGAATCTGCATTATATAAAATGAAGTCATCTGCATTATTTGAAGAGAGACACATACAAAACATAATTAAAGATTCTAATGCAAGAATTGTTACAGTAAATACAGAGTTTTTTGTGATTGAAAAAACTGGATTTAGAGAAGATACTGAAAAACTTTATAAAGATCTTGCGCCTTTTGGGCTTCTTCAATTTACTAGATCTGGAAGAATAGCTGTGAGTAAAGAAAAGATGGGAATCTCAGAAATTTTAAATACTTTTAAAAACCAAAAATAAAAACAATGAAAAATTACTTTAACACTCTATCATTTAGAGAGAAACTAATGCAATTAGGAAAATGTAGATTTATGAGCTCATCTGAATTTAGTGATGGGGTGGAATTTCTCAAGAATAAAAAAATAGCTATTGTTGGTTGTGGTGCCCAAGGTCTACATCAAGGCCTTAATATGAGAGATTCTGGTCTTGATATTTCATACGCTCTTAGGCAGTCATCTATTGATTCAAAAAGACAATCATTTGTTAATGCAAGTACAAATAACTTTTATGTTGGTAATTTCGAAGAAATAATACCAAATTCTGACTTGGTAATAAATTTGACCCCAGATAAAAACCATACTCCAGTTGTTGAACAACTTATGCCATTAATGAAAAAAAACTCTATTCTCTCTTATTCTCATGGATTCAACATAGTAGAAGAGGGTATTAAAGTTAGAGAAGATATAACCGTTATTATGGTCGCACCAAAATCTCCAGGATCTGAGGTAAGAGAAGAGTACTTAAGAGGTTTTGGAGTTCCTACACTTATTGCTGTCCATCCTGAAAATGATACTAATGGAATTGGTTTTGATGCAGCAAAAGCATATGCGGTATCTCTCGGATCTGATAAAGCAGGAGTTTTAGAATCATCTTTTGTTGCTGAAGTTAAATCTGATTTAATGGGTGAACAGACAATATTGTGTGGAATGCTCCAAACAGGATCAATCCTGTGTTTTAATAAAATGAAAGAACTCGGAATTGAACCTAGGTACTCTGCAAAACTTATTCAATATGGATGGGAGACTGTTACAGAAGCTTTAAAGCATGGAGGTATAACAAATATGATGGACAGATTATCAAATTCTGCAAAAGTTAAAGCATTTGAATTATCTGAGGAACTTAAAGAAATATTATCTCCATTATTTATTAAGCATATGGATAATATCTTATCAGGTAAATTCTCCGAGACTATGATGAAGGATTGGGAGAATGATGATAAAGAACTTTTAAGTTGGAGAGAAGAAACAAGTAAGACTGATTTTGAAAAGACAGATCCGACATCAGATGAAATTTCTGAGCAAGAATATTTTGATAATGGAATTTTAATGATAGCACTTGTTAAGGCTGGTGTAGAATTAGCGTTCGAGACAATGGTTGAAGCAGGTATAAAAGAAGAATCTGCATACTATGAATCTCTTCATGAGCTTCCGCTTATAGCTAATCTAGTTTCCAGAAAAAAATTATACGAAATGAATAATATTATTTCTGATACAGCAGAATATGGATGCTATCTTTTTAATAATGATGCAATTCCACTTCTATCTAAATTCTTTGATAAAGTAGAAACTGATGTAATTGGTACAGACTCAATAAGTAAGAGTGCAAACTCTGTTGATAATAAAAAATTAATTGAGATTAACGAAACAATTAGATACCACTCAATTGAAATAATTGGTGATGAACTTAGGCAGTACATGACTTCAATGAAATCTGTTTAATTAATGCAACTTCCTGATTTAAAAGGAGTTAGAAATGCTTCTGAAAATCTCCAAGGTGTTTCAGTTTTAACTCCTTTAGTTATCAATGAGAGACTTTCAAATGATCTAAATTGTAAAATTTACTTAAAACGAGAAGATCTACAGCAAGTTAGATCTTTTAAAATTCGTGGTGCTTTTAATAAAATTAGATCGATTGATTCAGACTATCTAAAGAATAAAACATTAGTTTGTGCAAGTGCTGGTAATCATGCTCAGG
>JBELLF010000041.1:0-8080 GCA_042088875.1 Candidatus Marisimplicoccus framensis
ATATTTTAACACTAGGTTTCATTTCTTTTAAATATTTTCCAACACCAGAAATTGTACCACCTGTGCCTACACCTACAACAAAGTGATCAATCTTTCCATCAGTCTGTTTCCAAATTTCAGGACCAGTTGATTCGTAATGAGCTATAGTATTTGATGGGTTGTCATACTGATTTACATACCATGAATTATTTGTTTCTTCTGAAATTCTTTTGGAGACCGAATAATAAGACCTTGGATCATCAGCCTCAACATTTGTTGGACAAACAACTACTTCAGCTCCCATAGCTCTGAGGACATCAAACTTTTCTTTAGATTGTTTATCATTTGATACACATATTAATTTATAACCTTTAACTATAGCTGCAAGTGCTAACCCCATACCAGTATTACCAGAAGTACCTTCAACTATTGTTCCTCCTGGCTTTAATCTTCCATCTTTTTCTGCATCCTCAATCATTTTAACAGCCATTCTATCTTTGACTGAATTACCAGGATTAAAGCTTTCGACTTTGACAAATACATTTGAGTCAATAGATTTAGAAATTTTATTTAGCTTGATTAAGGGTGTATTCCCAATTGTTTCAAGAATATTTTTGTAATACTTCATTTTAGTTTTTTATATACCTCATTCCAGGTACCTCTTTGTTTAGTTTTACATTTACTTTTACTGCTTGGTTGTTCTCATTAATAAACTTAATTATTTCATCAGAAGAAACATATACATTTACTTTAACTTTAGGAGGTAACGTAAATACTTGAGTATATTCCCCATTTTGTTTTTTCTCACCTCTTATTTTTACTTCATAATTTGATATATTTAATAATTCAGCTGAATAATTTTTTGAATTGCTTTCGCCTAGAATAAATGTTTCATTTGCTTGAATTGTTAATCCTGATTTAAATGAAGAACAACTTGAAACTATTAAAGCAAATAAGAGAATTAATTTTTTCATTTTAGGAGTTTATATTGATTGTTGGAACAAATCTAGTAATTGATGAAAAAGTTACAAATAGAATGATTATTCCAATAGCAGCAAAGATTAAGTTAAGAGAAATTATATATAAAGGATCTACAATAAAAGGTATTGATTCTACATAGTAATCATTAGGATTTAGTTTTAATATATTGTAATTATTCTGTATGAACGAAACAATAATAAATAGAATATTACCAGGAATAATTCCTTTAAGAAGAATATCAATACCCTGATAAACAAACACTTTTCCTAATAATTTATTATTAGCACCCATAGAACTCATAATACCAATCATTTTTATTCTTTCAAAGATTAGTGTAAGCATAGAGATGATAATACTTATTATTGCAACAATTATCATAAGTACTATAACTATCAAAATATTTAAATCAAATATTGATACCCAATTAAATATATTATTGTACTTGTCTTGGACACTAACTATAGATAGATTATTATTTAAAATCAAATCCTTGGAAGATAACTTATTCTCAATATTTGTAACACTTTCTTTATCTTCAATTATTAATTCAATTGCTCCTACATCATTAGAATTTAATTTGTATAGATTTTGAAGGGATTCTATGTATCCAATTAAATAGTTAGAATCAAAATCAGGAAAATCAGTTTCATAAACACCATAGACTCTATAATATCTAATATTAGGTATTTTTTGATTATCGAAAGTTTGAAAATAAAGTGTAATGTTATCTCCAATACTAATATTAAGCTTTTCAAGCAATGATTTAGATATTATAATATCGTTTAAACTCTTTGGAGTATCAATTAATTTTTCTAAAATAAATTGATCAAATTTTTTAAAATTTAATTCGTCTTTAACACCTCTGAATATAATTGTTTCTATAGAATTATTAATAGTAATTATTGATGGTTTTTCAAGAGTAGAATTTATTTTAATATCAGGGTATATTGTTTTTATTTCATCAATTACTTCTTCTGATTGTTTAATTATTTCTGACGCTATTCCTCTATTATTATTTTCATAGCTAGATATAGTTAAATCAGAACTTATATTAAATAATATTTGTTTGATTGAAAATTGGAGACCTTTTCCAATTGAGACTGCAGTTAATGATACAAATATTCCAATAAAAACTGAAAATATTGCAATTTTTATAATACGAGATGAAACATTACTTTTATCAGCATTAGTTTTTAATTTTCTAAATATGAAAAGAGGTAGATTCAAATTATATCATTTGCTCAAAAATACATTTTTATTTATTCTAATTTTTCAGTTTAGTCATTCTATTTTTTCACAAGAAATAGTTCAAGGTGCTGAAAGAATTGACTTCTATTATAATAAACTGAAAGATAAAAAAATTGCTATAATAGCAAATAACACTAGCGTAATAAAAACCTCAAAAGGATTTACTCATATTATAGATACTTTAATTTCAAAAGGTATATCAATAAATAAAATATTTAGTCCAGAACATGGTTTCTTAGGAGATAAGGATGATGGGGAAAAATTTGAAAGCTCATTCTATAAAAACATTGAGATAATTTCTCTTTATGGAGTCAACAGAAAATTGAAAGATGATGATATTGAAGATATTGATATTATAGTTTTTGATATACAAGACGTTGGTGTAAGATTTTATACATATTTATCTACACTTCACTATGCTATGGAGTCAGCAGCCAAAAAAAATATAAAGTTTATAATTATGGACAGAGGTAACCCAAACTCATTCTACATTGATGGTCCTATTTTAAATCTTGAAAACTCTAGCTTTATTGGGCTTCATCCTGTTCCTATAGTATACGGAATGACAATAGGAGAATATGGTTTAATGATAAATGGAGAAGGATGGCTTACAAATAATTTAAAAGTTGATCTTGAAGTTATTAAACTAGAGAATTATAATCATGAATTAAAATATGAGCCACCAATTAAACCCTCACCTAACCTACCAAATATTCAATCAATTTATTTATATCCTAGCTTAGCTTTTTTAGAAAAAACAGAGATAAGCGTAGGAAGAGGTACTTCATTTCAATTTCAAATATACGGACACCCAGATTTTACCAGCGAATTTAGCTTCATACCCGAACCTAATTTTGGAAGCAAATATCCAAAATTAAAAGGAATACTGTCTTATGGTGAAGATCTTAGAAAATATAAGACTTCAACTAGGATTGAGCTTAAATGGCTTATAAATTCATTTAGGCAAATAAATGATAAGAATAAATTTTTTAGAAGTGACTTTGATAAACTAGCTGGAACATCTAATTTAAAGAAACAGATTATTGAAGGCGTGAGTGAATCAGAAATAAGAGATTCATGGAAAGAGGATCTTGAAAAATTTAAAAAAATTAGAAAGAAATATTTACTATATTAATGCTGTTATGACAAAATTATCACCTTTTCATCTTGCAATTCCAGTAAAGAATCTTTCTGAGTCAAAGAATTTCTATCAAAACATTCTTGGTTTCAAACCAGGCAGAGAATCTGATGAATGGGCAGACTTCGACTTTTTTGGTCATCAGTTGGTCATTCATGTGGATCCAAATTTTGAAGGAAAAAAACATCATAATGAAGTTGATGGTAAATCAGTTCCAATTCCTCATTTTGGTGTTGTTATACCTTGGGATGATTTTGACAATTTTGCTACATCATTATCTAATAATAATATTGATTTTGTTATTGAACCTTATGTTAGATTTGAAGGTCTTCCTGGTGAACAAAAGACAATGTTTTTTTATGACAATTCTGGTAATGCACTTGAATTTAAATCATTTAAAGATATGAGAATGCTCTTCTCAACTAAATTTTAAATATGCTTAAAATTGGTTCAAAAATATTTGATTTTATTTTCTCAGATGAGAATAGAAAAAAGATAGAAGGATTTACAATATGGACTGCTACTATTGGATTCATTTTTCATCTTTCATTAGTTCTTCTAAATAATAATTCAATTATTAATATAGGTAATGAGAGCTTGTTATTAACTAATCCTATTTCAGCAATCTATACCCCTTTCTCTATAATTCTTTATTATGAGATATTCTTATTAATCTTTTATTTACCAAGATCATTTACAACCTCTATTTTAAAACAGTTTGAAATTATCTCATTAATTATTATAAGAAGAATTTTTTATGATATTCCAAAGCTTGAACTTAATGCAGAAAGCTGGTTTGGTAATCCTAATAATCTTCAAATTACCTATGATCTTTTAAGTATTTTGATTCTGTTTTTTTTAATTTATTTATTTAATCTAGTTAAATCTAGAATTGAATTTAAAAAAAGCAGTAATAATATAAAAAGGTTTATTGATTCAAAGAAGATAATAAGTATAGTTTTAATCCCTGTTATGATTGTATTATTTATTCTAGGTATATATAATTGGTATTCTATTGGAATGAGTTCAAATTTTGCAAGCTCTTTCTATTATGTAAATGAGGTCTTTTATACAACTTTTTTCTCAATACTTATTATTGCAGATGTTTTTATTCTACTATTATCTTTCCTATATACTGAAAGGTATAGTCAAATAATGAGAAATACAGGTTTTATTATTTGTACCATTTTAATAAGACTTTCATTTTCTTCCACAGGATTAACAAATCTACTTCTGATTGTATCTAGTGTAATTTTTGGACTACTAATATTAAAAATTTATAGTTTAATGAATAAGATTGAGTAATCAATCTTTAAGCTCACAAGCCTTTAATGTATTTTTTAGTAACATTGAAATTGTCATAGGCCCAACTCCTCCTGGAACTGGTGTTATCATTACATCTCTTTGATTAAAATCTTCAAAGTCAACATCACCAACAATTTTATAGCCTTTTGAGGAAAACTCATCATCAACTCTTGAAATTCCAACATCTATTATGATTGAGTTATCACTAACCATATTAGACTTTAGAAACTTAGGAATACCAATTGCAGATATTATTATATCTGAATTAATACATAGTGTTTCTAATTCTTTAGATCTACTATGGGCAACTGTTACAGTTGCATTTGCAAAATATTGGTTTTGACTAAGAATAATACTAATTGGACGACCAACTATTTGACTTCTACCTATTACAAGACATCGTTTGCCAGATAAGTCAATCTTATATCTTTTTATTAACTCAACAATTCCAGCTGGAGTAGCAGGTATAAAAGTATCAATTCCTAAAGTCATTTTACCATAATTTAATGGATGGAAGCCATCAACATCCTTATCAGGAGATACTTGGGTTAATATCTTATCTTGGTCAATATTTGAAGGTAAAGGTAGCTGAACAATAAATCCATCAATTTCTTTATTTTCATTAATCTTTGTTATTTCACTTATTAACTCTTCCTCAGAGATATTATCATTAAATTTGAACAAAGATGAATTGAATCCAACTTTTTCACATGCCCTAATCTTACTATTTACATATGTTTGACTTGGTCCATCATCCCCAATAAGAATTGCAGCCAAATGTGGGACTTTTTTTCTATTATAAACTCTATCCTTTACATGATTTTTAATTTCATCTAGAACTTCATTAGAAATTTTTTTACCATCAATTATTTTCATAGAATTATTTTTTCAAATATACATCATTGCATAAAATATATTATTTCTTGCTTCTATACATTTTTTCAATTACTATAACATGTGGAAAGGTAATTGCTGCCAGAAAAGTAAAAATAATTGGCAAAAGATTACTTCTATCAATTTCAGTAAAGTTATATAATAAAATTAAAAAGATAAGAGCCATAATAAAATATGGCATAGAATTTAATAAATATCTCTTTAGACTATTAAAGTTATTACTTCCATAGATATATTTTACCTGGTCCTTTATTGATAAAATACTATGAAAAAATATAAAATAAATTGAGAAGCATAAAATTAATGTGGAACTCAATGATAGAAAATAAAAAAGAACAAAAAATAAAATCTCACTAAAAATAAAAGATGTCAAACATTTATTAATTACTAGAGTGGTTAGATATATAATAGAACTTAAAAATAGAATTACATTCATATTGTTAAAATTCAAAAATTTTATTTTGAATGATAAAAAAACATTATTTACGATATCAATATTATTCATAAAAATTATTGTGAATAGGATAATTCCATGGGATAAAATTGATATTACCCTATAATTGTTTTTTAAGTTTATATTAATTGGAATGGCTTCTATATGTTGCTCACCAAAATGATAAATAGATACGAGGATAAATGCAATAAGGGAAAATGATGGAAAAAAATAAAAGAAGATTAATCCAAGAAAAACAACACCTATATATGTTGAAAAGGTCCTAAATTGACTATAATTAGATTTAGATTTTGAATTTTTCTTAATTATCAACAAGTCATTTGCACCATGGATTAATCCAACTGACAAAACAAGTGTAAATCCTATCATATCCTGATAATTTGCTGAAAATAAACAACTTATTAATATAGAAATTGCAAAAACAGATATTCTGAATATGATAATTTTCGTCATTATTGATTAAATTTTTCGTAAAAAAAGATATGATTTTTTTTTAAATTATATTTTTTTATTGCATTATTTTATTTAATTTACTTTTTATAAACAATAATTAATTTAATTATGGAAAATTTATTAAGTATTTTACCAGTAATAGCTACTGATTTAAGCTTGACTGATTTCACTTTTTGGATTGGTTTTGCAGCTATGTTTGCAGCAACACTTTTCTTCTTTTCTGCTATGAATTTAGTAGATGCAAAATGGAAAACTTCAATGCTAGTTTCAGCTCTTATTACTGCTATTGCAGCTCTTCACTATTACTACATGAGAAATGCTGCCATGGAAGGTGATATAACTACTGCATATAGATATGTAGATTGGATATTAACTGTACCACTTATGTGTGTTGAGTTCTATCTAATTTTAAAGCCATCTGGTGCTACAAAAAGTCTATTATGGAAGTTAATCGCTCTTTCAGTTGTAATGCTTGTTACCGGATATTTCGGTGAGGCAGGTATCGGACCACTAGATGCTCAGATGTGGGGTCTTGCTTCAGGTCTAGCATACTTCTGGATTTTATATGAAGTTGCTATGGGCGGCGCTGCACAACTTGCTAAATCAGCAGGAGGAAATGTTGAGAGTGCACATAAAATGCTAGTTAAATTCGTATTTATTGGTTGGGCTATTTATCCTATTGGATATATGGCAGGTACTGATGGATGGTACAGTGGCATCTTTAGTGGCCTTGCTGGTCAAATGGATGTTATTTATAACATTGGTGATGCTGTTAACAAAATCGGTTTTGGTCTTGTTGTGTATAACCTAGCTGTATCTAAGTAATTTACACTCAGATAATTTAAAAGTCACCTTCGGGTGACTTTTTTTTACATTTTATTTGGCAAATCAATTCCTAAAAGATCAGAACATATACTAATTACATCTCTTGTCTTGACCGATATTAAAAGCCTAACAGATGTTGACTCATTAGATTCTGAATTTAGAATATTAAAATTTTGATATAAAGAATTGTAGGTTTTAACTAAATCATATAAATAATTTGCTATTAATGCAGGAGATAGTTCTTTGTATGAGTTTTTAATAACCTCAGGTAAATCATGAATTATCTTTAAAACTTCTTTTTCTTTATTATTAAGGGAGTATTCCTTATTAATAGAAATTTCATTATTATATTTTTTTAAAATTGACTGAATCCTGACATATGCATACTGAATAAAAGGACCAGTATTTCCATTAAGATCAATAGATTCATCAGGATTAAACAGAATATTTTTCTTTGGATCAACTTTAAGAATGTAATATTTTAGAGCACCAAGAGCAATACTTTTATAATCATCATTGCTTAGAGCTTCATTTTTTAATTTAAACTTATCAAGACTCTCAGTCGTTGTTTTTACATTTTGAATTAATTCATAAATTAAATCATCTGCATCAACTACAGTTCCTTCTCTACTTTTCATTTTACCAGATGGCAAGTCTACCATTCCATAACTTAAGTGATAAAGAGAACTAGCCCAATCATAACCAAGTTTATTTAAAATTTTAAACAATACATTAAAATGATAATCCTGTTCATTTCCTACAGTATAAATCATTCCTTTAACATTTTCATTATCAGAAATTCT
>JBELLF010000042.1:0-8037 GCA_042088875.1 Candidatus Marisimplicoccus framensis
TTGGGACTCCATATTGTATTACAATTGATCACCAAACAATTGAAGATGATTCATTTACTATAAGAGATAGGGACTCTATGGATCAAAAAAGAATAAACATAGAAGATTTAAAATCTATTGTTGACAGTGAATTAACACTTAAAAGTTTATTAAAAAAGCTTTAGTTGAATATTATTAGTTACAATGTAAATGGCATAAGAGCCGCAATGAATAAAGGATTTATTGACTGGCTAAAAAGAGAATCCCCTGATGTCATATGTCTTCAAGAAATAAAAGCAAATAAAGAACAAGTTGAGGTTTCTGAAATTGAAAACCTAGGATATAACACATTCTGGTTTTCAGCTCAAAAAAAGGGTTACAGCGGCGTTGCAATATTTTCAAAACAAAAACCTAATCATGTTGAGTATGGCTCAGGAATAGACTATATGGACTTTGAGGGCAGAATTATTAGACTTGATTTTGATAAGGTATCTATAATAAGTTTATATCTTCCATCAGGAACAAATCTAGATAGACTTGATTTTAAGTTTAAATTTATGGATGACTTTAAAGATTATATTTATCAATTAAATAATGAAATAAAAAATTTAGTTATTTGTGGCGATTATAATATTTGTCATAAAGCTATTGATATTCATGACCCTATAAGAAATAAGAACGTCTCAGGGTTTTTGCCAGAAGAAAGAGAATGGCTAGATAGTTTTATTGGAGAAAGATTTATTGATTCATTTCGTTTTGTAAACTCATCACCGCATCAATATAGTTGGTGGAGTTACAGAGCAAATTCAAGAGCAAATAATAAGGGGTGGAGAATTGACTATAACATGGTATCAAAATCAATTGAGGAAAGTATAGTTAATGCATCTATTTTAAGTGATGTTCACCACTCTGATCATTGCCCAATAAAGCTGGAACTATCTCTTTAGTCAATAAGTTTTAAAGCTTCGTCAATATAAACAAGCACATCGGGGGAAACTCCTGGCCCCCCATGATCAACATCTCTTTTACCAAGCCTAGTAATTATTAATCTTTTTTCAGGTATCATAATTACATACT
The DNA here is from genome assembly GCA_042088875.1 of Candidatus Marisimplicoccus framensis. Classification (GTDB taxonomy): domain Bacteria; phylum Bacteroidota; class Bacteroidia; order Flavobacteriales; family Flavobacteriaceae; genus Marisimplicoccus; species Marisimplicoccus framensis_A. Next base: position 1,057 of record JBELLF010000042.1, read on the forward strand.
GTCCTTGGTGACCACTCATTAGAGATATTTTTAAATCTTTATAATTAGACAACCAAACTCCAATTCCATAGGCATCAAAGTTATCTAAATATGGTTTTAAAGACTTTTTAATAAATGTGGAGTCAACAATCTGATTTCCATTCCAGCTCCCATTATCAAGATATAGTTTACCAAGCCTAGAAAAATCTCTTGCATTTGAATGAAAACAACAGAATGATTTTACGTTTCCTGATTCCTTGCTGTCTATTTGCCAATATGCATCATTATCAGGATTAATTTTTGACCAGAATTCTTTTTCAAAATAATCATTTGTTTTTATGCCAGTTGCTTTTTCAATAACCATGGATAATATTTGGGTATTACCACTTGAATAGTGATAAGTTTTACCTGGTTCATCAATAAAAGGTTGATCTAACATTAATTTGACGACATCTTCATAAAAGTATTGCTTAGCAACAGGACTAAAAGGATTAGATGTCCCCTCATCCCATTTTAAACCAGACGTCATAGTAGCTAAATCAATTATTTTTACATCGTTAGCAAATTCTCCTTTTAGATCCGGAATATAGTCAATTACTTTATCTTCCAGACTCTTTATATAGCCTTGTTCATGAGCTTTAGCCATCATTAATGAGACAAATGACTTTGCCATTGAGAAAGAGTTAGTTGATGAGTTGACTGAATAATCTTCATAATATTTCTCACCTATAATTGTGTCATTATGAATAACAACATATGCAGCAGTCTCCATTTTTTTATTATAATCTTCAAATTCTGAGGAAAAATTAGTTGTCTTACTCTCACTTTCTTTCCATGGTGATTTTTCTTCGGGTGATTTAATGGTCCTATAATCAAAATATTTTAAATCATCTATAAAAGCTGTAGACTCAAAATTGAGGTATACAATTCTAATCCCTTTTACAAAATATTCTAGATTTAGCGAATAAACAACTGCAAATAAAACTGCTATAGTTAATACTAAAATTTTTATTTTTTTCATTTTTTATCAATTTGCGAGTCAACTATTTCAGATAGAGATTGTTGGGGTTCATTAGATTCTTTATCTTCTCTCTTTGTTCTTTTTATAGACCCTTGAATCATTATTAACATTGAAGCAATAATAATTACTAATAGTACTTTTTCATCGACAATGTTGCTCTTTTGAATATCATAGTCAGATATACTTAAGAATAAAAGTATAGTTATTAATCCCCTTGGTGAAAAGTAAAGAAGAGGTTTAGATTCCTCATCATTTAATACAAGAGCTAAATAAAAATATCTAACTCCATACATAATTAGTAAAACAGTTGCACCAATTATATATGGTTCGAACTCAACAAAACTATCCAGGGGTATTGAGAAACCAAAGAATAAAAAGAAGAAGGTTCTAACTAAAAATGTTGATTCAGCTGTCAATAAATGAAATTCATGTAAGTCAGATTTTTTAACATCATCTGTTTTAATATATTTTTTTAAACTCTTTGGAATAAGGTTTGTAAAATTTGAAAGAAAAATTCCAAAAATAAATATTAAGACTAATGATGGAAGTTTTAAAAAATCTTTCCCAATCTCATAAGCTAAAATTAATAAGGCTAGAATAAGAAAAAACTTAACATGATGTTCAATTCTTTGAATTAAAAGAAAAAGTAGATATGTTATTGCTATTGAAATAATTATTATTAAGATTATCTGACCTAATAGAGTAACAATAGGCTCAATTCCAATTAGAGGTTCTGCCTTTTCTGCCTGTCTTATACAATAGTAGAAAATCATAATACCTAAAATATCTGAGAATGTTGATTCATAGACTACAAATTCTTTGTTTTTTGTAATAAGTCCTGTCGCTGAAGGAATAGCTACAGCACTACTTATAATTGATAAAGGAATTGCATATATAACTGAGTTAGGATATGAAAGGCCAATTACATTCTCAAAGAATAGGCTAACCAAAATAATATTAATAACAAGTATTATAAAAGCAGCTAAAAAACCTTTTACAATAATTTCAGTTTTCTCTTTTTTGATTTCTAATTCTAACGCAGCTTCCAAAACTATAAGTATTAATCCAATGGTCCCAAGAACAGGAACAAGGCTATCTAGGAACTGGAAATTATCATATCCGTAATAAGAAGATATAAATCGTGCAATAATACCTGTTAATACTAGAAGTATTACGGATGGAAATTTTGTTCTTCTTGCAAAAATGTCAAATAAATATGAAAATATTATTAGTAAAGGAAGAACTATTAAAATTGAACTTACATCCATACTATTAATTTAATACTATTTAATCAAATTACCTTAATCTTAAAAAAAATTATAGAAGAAAAACTAATTATAAAAAAATGTTAATTACTTTCATTAAACAACTTTAGGATATATATTTGTAATTTAGAATCATTTTAAATAAGAGCTATTAGTCCCTCAAGATTTATATTATTATTTTTTGCATTTTTTTCATGCATAATCTCTTTTTCTCAAGATTATAATGACTCTATTAGTGATACAAGACTTAATGAGGTTATTGTATCTGCAACTAAGACTATAAGGCAATTATCTAATCTGCCTCTTCCGGCAAAATTAATTTCTAAAGATGAAATCTCATTGAGTAATTCAAGTAGGCTAAGTGATATACTAGATGATCAAGTTGGAATATTTATTGTTCCCGATTTTGGTGGTGGTAATGGAATTCAGATTCAAGGATTAGACTCCGAATATACACTTCTCCTAGTTGATGGATACCCTCTAATTGGAAGACAGTCCGGAACACTTGATCTTGAAAGAATAGCTATAGGAAATATTGAAAAAATTGAGATAATAAAGGGTAGTTCCTCCAGTCTATATGGAACTGATGCAATAGGAGGAGTAGTTAATCTTATCACTGCTAAAACAAATGAACCATTTTCTTTAAACTCCAATTATAAGATTTCATCTTTTAATACTAATGATTTTTCTATCAATATTGGTAAAATCTCTGAAAATGGCCATAATTTTAATGCCTTCCTAAATTTATTCAATAGCAACGGATATGACCTTAATGAAACAGATATATTAAATACTGTTGAACCTTTTAAAAATCTAACAGCTTTTCTTCGTCATAATTATGAATATAAAGACTTATCATTTTTCTCATCTATTAGAATGTTTAGAGAAGACCAGAGATTTAGACTAAACGAAAGTATTTATGGTAATAATATTATAAATGAGTCAAATTTTAATACCTCAGTTAGTTTAAAGAAGTTCGATAGGCTGTCATTTGTATTAGACAACTATTTTACAAGATATAAAAGTGAAGAAAATTTCAGCTTGTTCACATCTAATACACCAGAGTCATTTTTTGATCAGTCATTATTTAAATCTGAGTTAAGATCAATATTTGAAATAAATAGAAAAAATAAATTGATAATTGGCATTGGTATAACTGATGAATCATTGAAGAGAAATAATTTTTATAAAAATAAAGTAACACAGAGTTCTTTAAATTATTTTATTCAATATGAAGGATTCATCTTTGAGAATACAAATTATATTTTTGGTGCGAGATATGATCAGTATGATGAATATGATTCAGAGTTTAGTCCAAGATTTGCAATAAGAACACAATTGAGTGATAAAATCTCATCAAAAATTTCAATTGGTAAGGGCTTTAAAACTCCTGATTTTAGACAGTTGTATTTTAATTTTGCAAATTCTAGCTCTGGTTACTCAGTACTTGGATTTAATGCTGCAAAGGAAATTATTGATAATCTACAAGCGACAGATCAAATTTCCAACTTGATCATTTCAGAAAATGAATTTGAAGGTAATTTAAATCCTGAAACTTCAATTAGCTATAATCTTGGTTTAGGAATTAAAACTGATAAAAATATCTCATTTGATATTAATTTTTTTAGAAATCAAATCAAAAATTTAATTGACTATAAAATAATTGCAACCAAAACTAATGGTCAAAATATTTTTAGTTATTACAATTTAAACAAGGTATATACTCAAGGAATAGAGTTCAGTTCTGTCTTTAATTTAAATGATAACATAAATTTTAAAATTGGCTATCAATTTCTTGATGCTAAAGATAATGATGCGATTAAAAGAATTAATGATGGTTATGTTTATGCTAGGTTAAGTCCTAACACCCCTGCTTTTTTAATTAAAAAAGAAGACTATTTTGGCCTTTTTAACAGATCAAAACATAACATTAATTCAAAAATTACTTATACAACTAAAAATAATTTTCAATTTTATTTCAAATCAAAATATAGAAGTAAATATGGTTTAGTTGACAAAAACGGCAATAATATCTTGGATGAGTATGATGATTTTGTTAATTCAAATATCATATCTGATATTTCTATTTCAAAAGAAATTAATAACTATAAAATTACATTGGGTTCTGACAATATTTTTAATTATAAAGATCCTGAAAACCTACCTAATAATCCAGGTAGAATTATTTACTCAAAAATTACAATAACACTTTAATCAATCAAACCTTAAATCTATGAGAACAACTACTATTTATTTAACCCTTTTTTTATTAATCTTATCATCATGTAGCAAGGATGACCAAGTTCAGCTTTTGGATGTAGTGTCTGAAAGATATGAAAATCTGTATGCTCCTCAAAGCGGAGGTGTCAACCCAAGAACTGGACAATTTACTCCGATATCTGGAGAGTTCACAAAATTTAATTTTTCCTTAGGTCAAATTACCACTAGTGAAACTGATTGGGATGTAGCATTCAGAGGTACATCTATAATTGTTAATGGAGGAGAATCACTAGGAACAATTGATGAGCCAGCAAGAACTGGAAATGGCGCTGTATATATCGCAACTGGAACTATGATGTCTCTTACGGAAGTCAATCTTCAGCAACTATCCCAAGATTCCTCTGGTGGTTATGCTATTCAAGAAGGTGGGGGAAATGGATGGTATACTTATCAAGGACCTCCAGTAAATTTAATTACTCCAACTCCTGGTAAAATTTTAGTATTTAGAACCAATGATGGTAAATATGCCAAAATGGAAATTCTAAGCTACTATAAGGATGCTCCAGAAAACCCTGATGCGTATACAAGTGAATCAAGGTACTATACATTTAATTATCAGTATCAGCCAAATGAAGGAATAACAATTTTTTAATTTTCACCTTCTTATTTATAATCATTCTAAATAATAATATATATTTGCTATTTAGAATGATTATAAATAGATTATTTTATGAAAAAAATAATTTTACTTTTTTCGATAGTCTTTTCATCTCTGTCTTTTTCTCAACAGCAAGATGAACAACTAAATATTGCACAAACTCAATTAATAAATCTTGCAGATCTTCAGTCCGGTCTTACAATTGGAGGGTATGGTGAAATTAATTATAATGATTTTGATACGGGTCCTTCAGAATTAGATGTTCAAAGACTAATTCTTCTATTTGCATATAAATTTGACGATAGAGTTTCTTTTATTACAGAAATTGAATATGAACATGTAAAAGAAGTATACATTGAGCAAGCTTGGCTAAATTATGCACTTGCTGATAATACAAACATTAGAGCAGGACTTCTTTTAGTACCAATGGGTATTATTAATGAGTATCATGAGTCTACTACCTTTAATGGAGTTGAGAGACCAACTTTAGATAACAAAATAGTTCCAACAACTTGGAGAGAAATTGGAATGGGTATTGCAGGTAGAATCCCTGGATTTAGCATGAGATATCAAGCTTATATTATGAATGGACCTATTTCATATAATGGATCATATAAGCTAAAAGGCACAAACGGTTTAAGAGGTGGAAGACAAAAAGGTTCTGAGTCTCAAGGAAGTGATGCAAACTTTGCAGCAAGGTTAGATTATTTTGGACTATTAGGACTTAGACTAGGAGCATCTTATTATACTGGAAAAACACAGACAACAGATACATCAATTATTGGATCCCAAGTTGGGGTAAATATGTTAGGTCTTGATGCTAGATATGTAAAAAATAATTTTTCTGCAAGAGCACAATATATAAATGCTGTTCTTTCAGATACTGAAATATATAATTTAGCAGGAGATAAAGATCTAGGATCAAAGATGGGTGGATATTATCTTGAAGCTGCTTATAATGTGCTTCCAATAGAAGCAAGGCAGAGGCTGGACTTATTTGTAAGGTATGAGAATTTAAATCAACACAAAGAGGTTGAAGGTTCGCTTAAGAAAAATCTAGCTTTACACAGAAAAGAGTGGACATTAGGTGCTTCATATCACCTATCCAGAGGTTCTGTTTTTAAAATCGATTATCAATCAAAAGGAACTGCATTAGAAGGATCAAAAGCAAAGGGGCAGTTTAATATGGGAATTGGAATATTCTTTTAAAATTTGAAAAAAATAAAGCTCAACATATTATTTTTAGTTTTTCTATTGATTAACTCATCTTTTGCTTTCAGTCAAATCCACAGGAGGGCAGATAAAGAAATCAAGAAAGTCTTTTCAGTTGAAAATTATCAATTGGATAGAGCCATAAACCAAAATTATGAAGATTTCTTATCCAAAAGGTTGTTATCAATAAACTCTGATAATCAAAAAATTGGCTATGCCTACTTGGGAAAAGCTCCCAGCCAGACGAAATATTTTGATTATATAGTTTTATTTGATAAAGATCTTATCATTCAATCAATTAAGATCCTTGTTTATCGTGAAGATTATGGAGGAGAAATTGGAAGTAAAAGATGGCTTAATCAATTTATTGGAAAAACTTTCTTTGATAAATTTATTTACAGAAAAAATGTTGCCGCAATATCCGGTGCTACCATATCAGTCAATTCTTTGACTGATGCTGTTAATGATATTCTAGTATATCTTAAAGAGTTAAAAAATCAAGGAGTATTTGATACAGCCCCTTAATTGCTATTTCAAAAATTTTCAATAATTTCATAGAAAATCAAAATGAAGTTTTTGAAAAACAAAATGTCATTGAGACTGAGAATATTTATCTCAATGATTTT
>JBELLF010000043.1:0-7774 GCA_042088875.1 Candidatus Marisimplicoccus framensis
ATGGTGAGTATGATAATAATTATGTTTGGGTTTTTAAGTTTAAAGATGGATTAATATATTCGCTTAGAGAGTTCAATAGTGACATTTTGGTAGCTGAGAGACTTTATGACTATAAGCTTGTTCCAACAGAATAAATAAATTGTTTGTTTGGCTTATACTTTTTTAAAACTTGCTTACCCTCCTCCCACCAAAAGGATTATACACCATCTACCTGACACATCCCCCAAAAAGAAAACTGATTTTTTAAATGACCCCGGGGGTATAATCTCTAATTTGTTATCAGGATTTTTTGAGAAATTAACTGTCTCAGCACTGCCACTAAATAGCATTTTATAGCATTTTTAATTATATTTAAATAAGACTGTGAGTCGTAAAAGAAAAAACCCTCCAGTAGGTGAAGGGTTGTAAAATTTGTGTAATGTAGCGGTTAGCTTGCTCCCCCTCTTGGACTCGAACCAAGGACCCTCTGATTAACAGTCAGATGCTCTAACCAACTGAGCTAAGGAGGAATAGTCGGCAAATATAATTTTTTTTTTACATTTTTATTTAATCTTAATTATTATATTTAGTAATATAAACAATCAAATGAAAGAATTTAAGAGTTTATTGCTTATCTCGATTCTTAGTTTACCTAATGCTGTAGCAATAAATCACTATTTACTTTCTGAATCTCATTTTGTTTGTAAAGATTCAAAGACTCATATTCATGAAAAAATTGATGAATGTGTTGTAGATAACTTTACTGTAAACTTTTCTGACTTTGATTTTTCAGACCATGTAGAGAAACCTGAATTTCAGATTGAAAATTCTCTGCAAATACTTTTCTCTGATACTTTTAATACAAAAAGTAATTTTTATAATTTTTCTTTAAGGGGCCCGCCTATAATCTAGTTTTTTCAAACCGATAATTCTATTGAATTAAAAAACTCGATTATAAATAACCTTAAAAAAAAATGAAATCAAAACATACATTGAGCATGTTATTTATCATGCTTTTATTTATTCAATCAACTTATTCACAAGTTGGTAAAGACCCTGTAGAATTGGATGAAATTGTATTATCAATTCCGTTTGGTCAAACATTAGGAAAGTCTGTCATTAAAGTTGATAAAATTAATTTAAATGACGTTAACCCTATAATTAAACAATACATAAGTAAATCTATATCAAGATTACCGGGAGTATCAATAATAACAACTGGTCCAGGTATTGCAAAGCCTTCTGTTAGGGGCCTTAGCTTTAATAGAGTATTAGTATATGATCAAGGTGTAAGACTTGAAAATCAACAATGGGGCGAAGAACATGGAATTGGAATTAGCAGCTCAGGAGTTGAATCAGTTGAAGTTGTAAAAGGTCCACTATATGTTCTATATGGAAGTGATGCAATGGGAGGTGTAGTCTATGTTGAGCCTGAGAGCTATAATTCCTCAGAGGGAATTTCTATTGATTACACTGGAGTCTATAACTCTAATTATAACGGTTTGACAAATAATCTGGGATTAAACGGAAAGTTGGATAATTTCAGCTATATCCTAAGAGCAGATGTAATTGATAATGATGAATTTTCTACCCCAGATGGTGAAATTGAAAATACGTGGTTCACTCAGAATAACTTGAAAGCAGGTATTGCCTATGAAACTGATAATTTTAAATCTGATTTAAGATTTAGCTACACTGATAGTGAAATAGGTATCCCGCATATGGATGAAGAACACGATGATCATGGAGATGATGATCATGATGATCACGATGAGGAAGGATATTATCAGGAGTTAAATCATAGTACTCTTACATGGAAAAACACATTTGATATGGGAAATAACCACATATTAGATATTGTTTTAGGTCAACAATTAAATACTAGAAAAGAGTTTGGTGGTCATGAGGAAGAAGAACACGATGATCATGGAGAAGAAGAACATGATGATCATGGAGATGATGATCATGATGAGGAAGGACATGAAGAAGGTGAAGCTGAACTGGATATGGAATTAGAAACAAAATCAGCTGATATTAAACTAACAATGCCTCAATCAGAAAATCTTAACCTTGTTATTGGAACAAATCTTTTAAGTCAGGAAAATAAAAATTTTGGACATGAAGAGTTAATTCCAGACTCTGAGATGAGTGATTTTGGACTTTTTGCATTAGGTCAAGTTGACATTAGTGAAAATTCTCAAGCATTGATTGGTGTTAGATACGATTCAAGATCTATATCATCTGCTAATATATCAAATGACTACTCAAGTTTTAATGGATCTATTGGTCTTAAAAAAGATTTTTCAAATTCTACTTTAAGACTTAATTTAAGTTCTGGTTTCAGAGCTCCAAACTTAATTGAGTTATTTGCTGATGGAGTTCATCATGGATCATTTCAATATAAAAGAGGGAATATAAATTTATCTGCTGAAACAAGTTTACAAACTGATTTTTCTTTTCAGATAAACAATGATGATTCACTTCTATCTTTTGATCTATTTTATAATAGCATTAATGACTACATATATCTTAGTCCGAGTAGTGAATTTGAGGATGGTTTTAGAGTATATAATTACTTACAGCAAAATGCAAAACTATACGGTGGTGAAATACATTTAAATAAGCAAACTAGTTTAAGTTGGCTAAAATATTATTCATCAATTGAATATATATTCGGCGAATCGTCTGATGGAGAAGCTTTACCATTTATATCTCCTTTAACTTTTAACCAAGTTTTTAATATAGATTTTGGGAATGACTATTCTCTTGAAATCGATTTTATTGCAAAGGCAAAACAGGGTAGAGTTTCAATATTTGAAGAAAAAACAGACGGTTATACACTTCTTAATCTTTCGGGAGTTTGGGAGACATACTTCCTTGGAAATGACTTAGATGTTTTTTGGAGTGTTGATAATGTCTTTGACAGAGAATATTATGACCATCTTTCAAGACTAAAGACTGCAGGTATCCACGAAATGGGAAGAAATATTTCAGTAGGATTAAAATATAATTTCTAATTTTTTGTATTTGAATTTTAGAAATTCTAAAGGCTGGGGTTTATCTCAGCCTTTTTTATCCGTTTAGGAATCTAAACAAATCATTTCCATTAGCATATAGAACAAGAGCAATTAACAAGAAAAATCCAATCATTGTTGAAACTTCCATAAACCTATCACTAAGTTTTTTGCCTGTTACCATCTCATATATTAAAAACATTACATGTCCACCATCTAGAGCTGGAATTGGAAGAACATTCATAAATGCAAGAATAATAGATATAAGAGCAGTACTCATCCAAAACCCTTTCCAGTCCCATTTAGCAGGAAAAATATTTCCAATAGTTCCAAATCCACCAAGCTGTTGAGCTCCTTCTTTAGTGGCAAGAAATTTAAAACCAGAAACATACTCATAGAGTGTCCAATAACCATAATCAAAACCTTCAACGATACTATCTAATAATCCAAGTTCTTGATTTGTTGTTTTAATATTAAAAGCAGGAAATACTCCTATTGTTCCATCATCATCTCTATCAATAGTTACACTGTAACTAGTGTCATTTCTTTCTACAATTACATTAATAATTTCATCAGGATTATTATCCAGCCAATCTGAAAATGATACCCAATCACTAATAGCTTCATTATTGACACTTAAAATTTTATCACCAGGTTGAAGACCAGAGTATAATGCTGGAGAATCTGGTATAACACTATCAATTTCTGCAGTGAAAATAGGACTAAAACTATTTATCTGGCCACTTTTAAAAATATCACTTCCCAAATCTGAGGGTATAGAAATTTCAGTAGTTGAACCATTTATTTTTTCAACAGTTACATAATCAATTGGTCTAAAAAGCAGCATTCTGTTTATATCCAAGACATTATCAAGTTCTTTACCATCTACATTCAGGATTTTATCACCCTTTTCAAATCCATATTTTTCAATAATTGAAGATGGCTGCATACCTAATGGAATATTTTCCTGAGGAAGTGTCTGCTTTCCCCAAACAAATAAAACCATCATATATATAAAAAATCCAAGAGCTAAATTAACAGTTACACCCCCAAGCATAATTATTAATCTTTGCCAAGCTGGTTTTGATCTAAATTCCCATGGCTGTGGTGGTTTACTCATTTGTTCTTTGTCAAAACTCTCATCAATCATTCCAGATATTTTAACATAACCTCCCAAAGGAAGCCAGCCTATACCATAAACTGTTTCTCCAATTTTTTTCTTAAATAAGGAAAACTTAACATCAAAAAACAAGTAGAACTTTTCTACTCTAGTGCCAAATAGTTTTGCGGGTATAAAATGACCAAGTTCGTGAAGAACAATCAGTATTGATAGAGATAAAAGCAATTGAGCGGCTTTTATAAAGAATTCAGGAGACATAAATTAATTTTTGAATAGCAAATTTAAGATTTTTTTATTTCCATGAATTATCTTTGTCTTTCTTAATTAAGAAAAATATGTTAAAAAAGTATTGGCTTTTTGCAACCTCTATGGTAATAATTTCTATTATAACTGTATTTTCATTTTATAATGTATTGACACCTGAAAAAAAATTGCCAATATATCAACCAAGTATGGTAAAGTTTCAATTAGTTGATAGCACAATTCAGCATGTAAAAAGGTTTCATAAAATTGATGACTTTGAATTAATCAACCAGAACAAAGATACTGTTACAAATGAAATTTATGATGGAAAGATCTATATAGCTGATTTTTTCTTTACAACATGTCCAGGAATCTGTCCAATTATGAAGGACAACATGATTAAGATTCAAAAAGAATTTATAAATGATGATCAAGTTCTACTTTTATCTCATACAGTAACTCCAGAAATAGATTCTGTTGAAATACTCAAAAATTATTCTGTCGATAATGGAATTATTGATTCAAAATGGAATCTTGTAACTGGAGATAAAATGCAAATTTATAATCTTGCTAGAAAATCATATCTCGTAGCAGAAGATATTGAAAGTGATATCAAATTTGATATGATTCATACTGAAAATTTTGTTTTAGTTGACCCTAATAGAAGAATAAGAGGTTTTTATGATGGAACAGACCCTGAATCTATGGAAAGACTCATAGAAGACATATATATTTTAAAGAAGGAATTTTAAATTAATCTGCTACATTTGTAAACTTCAGAAAATTTTAAATTTTGACTAGTTTAGATAAATTAAAAAAAGGAGATAAAGCAATTGTTAAAGATTTAGTTACTGATGAAGTTCCACTAACTCTTTTAGAGATGGGCTGCCTTCCAGGTAGTGAGATATGTATTTTGGGTCTTGCTTCAAAAAAAGGGCCTATATATGTCAAAATTGATGAATCTCATATGTCAATTGACTCTGAAACTGCAAGTAATGTAATTGTTGAATTAATTAACTAATATGGTAAAAACAATTACTGTTGCATTAATTGGAAACCCCAATACCGGTAAATCTTCTGTATTTAATAATTTAACTGGACTAAAACAAAAAGTAGGGAATTATCCTGGTGTTACTGTTGAAAAAAAAATAGGATCATTTAGAGTTGATAGGACAACTAATGTTCAATTAATTGATCTACCTGGGACATATGGTTTGAATACACAGTCACTAGATCAAAGTATTGTATTTGATCTACTTCTTAACAAAAAAAATAAAGACTTCCCAGATGTAGTAGTGGTTGTTGCGGATATTGAAAATTTAAAAAGAAATTTATTACTATTCAGTCAGATTAAAGATCTTGAGATTCCATCAATTCTTGTTGTAAATATGGCTGATCAATTAAAATCAAAAGGTATTGAAATTGATGTAAACAAATTAGAGGAGGAGTTTGACACTAAGGTTATTTTATTGAGTGCAAGAAAAAACCTCGGTTTTGAGCAGTTAAAGTCTGAAATAATTGATTACAGAAATTTATCAGACAAACCTGCTTTTGATATAAATGAAATTGATCCTGAATATTTCTCTAACCTTCAGAAAACATTCCCTGGTGAATCTGTTTATAAGTTATGGCTTCTCATTACACAGGATATAAATTATACTAAACTAGATAGAAAGAGAATTAATGATACGGGAAAATTTAAAACTCAAACTGAGTCACATTTAAAAAAACTTCAGCAAAGGGAAACAATAAAAAGATATCAAGAAATTAATAATCTTCTTAAAGAGGCTTATGTAAAGGACTTAAAAAAAGCCACTGGATTGAGGTCTTCTATTGATAAAATTTTATTACATGGATTTTGGGGTTATCTAGTTTTCTTTTCAATATTACTTTTAATATTTCAAGTTATTTTTGACTTGAGTAATATTCCGATGGATTTTATTGATAATACTTTTGTGTCCTTAAGTCAATCAGTGAAACTTAATCTCCCTAACGGTGTATTCACGTCTTTATTAGCAGAAGGAGTAATCCCTGGTTTGGCGGGTATTATAATCTTTGTTCCTCAAATTGCATTGCTATTTTTCTTTATTGCAATATTAGAAGAAACTGGATATATGAGTAGGGTTGTTTTTCTTATGGATAGAACATTAAAAAAGTTTGGACTTGGTGGTAAAAGTCTTATTCCACTTGTCTCTGGGGTTGCATGTGCTATTCCTGCAGTAATGGCAACAAGGAATATTGAAAACTGGAAAGATAGATTAATAACAATTTTGGTTATTCCATTTATGACTTGTTCAGCAAGACTACCCGTGTACTTAATTCTTATTTCACTAGTAATACCAAACGATAAAATTTTTGGAATTAATTACCAGAGTTTAACTCTAATGGGTTTATATATTTTAGGATTTTTAATGGCAATTATATCATCCTATATTTTAAAAAATATAATTAAAAGAGATTCAAAAAGTTATTTAGTTTTAGAAATGCCAGAGTACAAACTTCCGCTATTTAAAAATATATTTTTAACTGTTTACACTAAAACCAATTCATTTATTGTTGAAGCAGGTAAAATAATTTTTGCAATCTCAATACTTTTATGGATTATGGCATCAACTGGTCCTGGTAATAATTTTAAAAATGCTGATCAAATTGTAAAAAATCAGTATGAAAATATCGAGATCTCAGACGAAGAGTTAGACATTAATATTGAAGCATTTAAATTAGAACACTCATATATTGGACTGGTAGGAAAATCAATTGAACCAATAATTAGTCCTCTTGGTTATGATTGGAAAATAGGGATTGCTTTAGTTACATCATTTGCAGCAAGAGAAGTTTTTGTGGGAACACTTTCTACTATATATAGTGTTGGTAGTGAAAGTCAGGAAACTATTAAAAACACAATGGCCCAAGAAAAAGATTCCTTTGGAAACAAAATATTTGATCTACCAACAGGATTATCATTAATGATTTTCTATGCTTTTGCGATGCAATGTATGAGTACACTAGCCATTGTTAAAAAAGAGACAAATGGATGGAAGTGGCCAATGGCACAGTTGTTTTTTATGACAGCTTTAGCTTACTTTGCATCATTGTTTGTATATCAATTCCTAAGTTAAATGGAGCAATTACAGTACATATTGGTTATTATACTTGGAGTTTTTGCTGCTTGGTTTTTATTTAAAAAATACTTTAGAAAACCTAAAGATACTGATCCTAGTTGTGGTAAAAACTGTGATTGTTAGTTATTCATTATATCCTCAATCTCGTCAGCTTCTATTACAATGTCACTCATAAGATTTTTTGGTTCTCCCTTTGATTGAATTACTACGTCATCTTCAAGCCTTACTCCAAAACCTTCATCAGGAACATATATTCCAGGCTCTACAGTAAAAACCATATTCTCTTGGAATGGGTC